>CAUVLQ010000004.1:0-85137 GCA_963552955.1 uncultured bacterium | reverse complement strand
TTATACGATGGATAGTATATAGATTTTTAGGAGAAAATCAAAACAAAAAACCTGACCTTTTGAGTCAGATTTTTTATCTTTTTTGAAAAACTAGTTAATACCTCCAGTAAGTGTGTTAAGCGTAACAATATCTCCTACTTCCTTATGAAGTGGCACCTGAATTTCCATTCCAGTTTCAATAGTTGCTGGCTTAGTTCCAGATTGAGCTCTGTTTCCTTTGATTCCAGGAACAGTCTCGATAATTTCATAACTAATAGTTGAAGGAAGGATTACATTAATAACATTTCCTTTATAGATTTGGATAAATACATCGAGATTATCCTTGAGATATCCTGTGATATCATCAATTTTTTCCTTATCAAGTTCATGGATTTCTCCAGTATCATTTTCCATAAATGAGTAAGTATCTCCTGTATTGTAGAGATAAACCGCATTTTGAGTAGAAATATCAGCCTGATCCATTGTAGTACCTGATTTTACGGTTACATTTTGTACTCCATTTGTGATGAGATTTCTTACTTTATAGGTATATGAACCCTGTCTCTGCTGCATTTGCATAAATGAAAGGTCAAGTACCTTAAAAAGCTGACCATCCATCTCAAGAACAGTTCATTTTTTTACTTCTGCTGCATCAATCTTAGCCATACTATCTTAGTCAATAAATAAAAAGCTGAATTTGAGCATAGTGATTTTGTCTTTGTTTGCAAGCTTTTCTCTTAAGTCCTTAATCTTACTTCTCCAAGAGCTCTTTAATGAGCCTTTGTCCCTCACTAGATACTTTAAAATGTTTTTCTCAGAGCTGAACAATTCTTTCTCCAGGATAACCTTGTATGATCTTTGCAAGCTTTTCAATAATTTCAATATGTTCTGGAAGTTTGAATGAAAGTGTGTCTTCAGCTTTTTCTTCTAGTTTTGCGATCAACTTATCTGTAAAGCTAGGAGTTTCTCATTCCTCCTGAACCGCAAATTTCTCGAGTCTTTCTCTAGCATATTTGATATCCTCTACAGCAGGAATGTCCTCAGGCATTGTCCCTCAAAGCTCTTGAATCGTTTCTCTGATCTTCTTTCCTACTTCAAAATGTGCTTGACTAGCCTTTTCTTGTCATTTTATGGCTTCTCTTTTGATTTTTGCCTCAGCCTGCGTTGCACGGAAGAGGTTTGCCGCGAGCTCCTCGCTACTCATGTGATCTAGCATATTATCGCTCGCATTGATATTCTTTTTCTCGATGATATCTTTCTTCTTCATACCATAAAGCCCTTGATAACCAGAATCATAGAAGGTCGCATAATCATATACCCCAGCTCATCTGGCTGTACTGAAGAGTTTCTTATTGTGCTTAGTCATTTCATCCCTAAGCTCAAGTCTCTTTTGATCTTCCAAATACTGAGCAGAAAGTTCTTGCTGCCTAGTCTGCAAAGCAAAATAGCTCTGCCCGAGGGCTACGATTTCCTTGCTTGGATCTGCATTTTGAATGATAAGATAGCAGGCATAACGACTGAGCTTCCAACTTTTTAATTCTCTAGTGGCACCAGATCAGATTTTTACTCTTTCCGTAAATTCATTAAAATGATTAGCGACTGTTTGTCAGCTATTTTTGCAGGCGGTCTTTGCTTTCTGAATTACTTTAGAAAAATTTGTGAAATCAGCATATTCAAGTGTTTTTGCTAGTTCCCTAGCATGCCAATATTCTTTCCCATATTCATTAACCCTTTTAATTTTTTCAAAAACCTGTGGATCCATTTAGTATGTGCTAGTAGATAAAAAGTCTGAAATCAGATTTTTTATTTTTCTTGTTGTTTCCTTGTATTCTCCAGTATGAGAACTCCTATTCAATATCGATAAAATGCGATTCCAATCCACCCTCCTACAAAGTAAATAAGATGATTGATAAGTGCCAAATAATCTCTAGGAACTTGAGGTGTATAATAAAATTCAAAGAAGATACTTACAATAAGGGGAAGGAGAGTAGAAGTCCGCTTTCTTTTTTCTTTTTGTTCAAGTTTTACTGCAAGTGCATACCTGAAAATTGTTGGGAATATTCAAACTATAACTGGATTTCTTGCGATCCGTCAGTATATCGGCTCTTGATCATTAATATTTGCTACAAGCAAAATCACGAACCGAACGAGCGAAAAACCTGTATCAATCAAAAGTTTTTTGATAATGTTATTCTCTGACATCCTTGGTTTTATCACTAAATACGGCTTCAAGTATACAAAAATAATCACCTATATCAAGTAGTATTCCTGAAAAAAGTAAAATCAGATTTTTTGCTATTTATTTCTAGTTTATATATAATTAACTAAGGTTTTATGTTATTATTGATAGTATATGGAAAAAATTGGATACTCTTCGGTGGAAAGTCAAAATACTGAAGAAATATTGTCATTGAAAGAGATTAGAGAAAAATTGAACAACCTAAAAGAAGATGTTCTCAAAAAAAAGTTGTCTAAAAAGGAGGAAGAGGGGAAAATAGAAAAACAAATGGTAATGGGAAAAGTAATAAAAATAGCCAAAAAAGCGGCTCATAATTTAAAAGAAGGTAAGAAAAAAGCGAATAGAGAGAAACTCCTCGATAGCATAGAATCAGATAGTAAGGAATCAGAATACCTAAAGAAGTATCAAAAAATTTCTTATTTGGAATATAGTCTGATGTTCCCATCTTTAGAAGAGTTTTGACAGGGGAGATTGGGAGATTGTTATTTAATTTCTACAATTCAGAGTTTAGCAAGAACAAGATATTTTAATACTCTTATGATGACATCGATACATGTTTCTAAGGATTGAGAATATAGCTTAACTTTGCCTTTATGAGAACCTTGGTGAAAGAGATATAATATCTCAAGGGAGGAATTGAAAATATCTGCAGTTAAATGAGGTACAGGCTTCAAGCTACTCGAAGTAGCTTTCGCAAAACATTTGCTTCACAAAGACCCGGGGAAGAAATTAAAAGAAGAAGATATAAAAAAAATTGAATGATGAATTCCTAGTGAAGCATTACAGACTTTGCTTTGACCAAAAAGTATTACGGTTGCGAAATATCGTGCCAAGCAACGTGGAAAATCCTTACTAAGTTTATCAGAAAAGAATAAATTATCAATGATGAAAATCTTGGAGGATTTTAGTCAAAGAAAGGGAAATAAATATATTTCTTTAGCTAGTTTACCATGAGGTAATGATACAAAAAAATATAAGATAGGTGCTCATACCTTTTATCATAGACATGCCTATTCTGTTACATGAGTTGAGAAAGATGCTAATTGAAAAATATCTGCTATTAAAGTTTTGAATCCTCGAAATCACAAGGGGGTAGAGTGATGAGCAGAGCAAACCTTAAATCTATCTGAATTTTTTAATGCATTCTCTCTTTTTGATTCAGGAACAATTACAGATACCTTCCTTGATCATAGGACGAGCAAAGAGGAAACTATGGTAGTTGATTGAAGTGCAATGAGGACAAGGAAAGATAAGAAATATGCCTAGAGACAGTGAAATATATCTCTAAATCTCGACTCTCACCATCTCACCATCTAAATCTTTAAATTCCAATTGATATGCCGTCAATTGCATCGGAATCTCAGCTTCTCTCCCGTAGAGATAATCTCCATAAATCGGTAACCCATGAGAGCTGAGATGGTATCTGATCTGATGCGTTCTCCCAGTAAAAATTTGAAGAAAAATCTGAAGCTTTCCGTCAGGTTTTTTTTCTATTTTTTCTATTTGTGTGATTCCGAGCTTTGGAACAGTATTTGGAACTTTAGCCTTTACTTCTTCTGAGATGATAAAGGGGAGTGCCCCCTCAATTTGCTTCAAAAATTCGTGTCCTCCCTCCGAAATCTCACAGGTTGCACGATACCATTTCTTGAGCGGAACTTGGTCTTTCTGCTCTAGAGTTTCAGACTCAGATTTCTCTTTGAATAAAGTTTTAAAATGCTGAAGTCAGCGTTCTGTCTTTGCAATAATCATCAATCCATCAGTATCTTTATCAAGTCTATGAAGTAGTCCAGCTCTGATAAAACTCCCAATGCTTGGCAACTGTTTATAATGATGGTAGAGAAAACCTACGACACTTGGTTCTCAAACATCCCAAATACTGTTTGGATGTGATAAAACTCATTTTGGTTTATTGATGATGAGGTAATCACTTGTTTCCCTTAGGATAGGTATTTCAATGAGAGGTGCTTCCTCTAAGATCACAGGGGATAAGTATCTTTCAAGGTTATCAATGCTGATTTCATCTCAGGTTTTTAATTTTGCGGATTTTTTTGCTGGTTTACCATTGAGCAAAACTCATCATCTCTCCAAAATATGATGAAAAAAGCTCCTTGAATACGGAAATTTCATAGTGAGCCATTTATCTATTCTCTCGCTTGCTCCCTCAAATGTTAACTCATGCATGCTCTTCAGAACAAAAATTATAAAAATCTGATCTCAAGCGATCCTTAATTTTTAGTATCAAAAAAACCGAGTAGCCGTAACAAAGAATATCATCTCTCCTTACGGAAAGGTGGGTAGCTCCTCGAGACCACGCGGATCCGATTTTTGGCTCCCTGATATAAGTTGAGAATTTTGATAAGTTTCTTCATAGCGAACTACTCAGTCTATTACCTATAGATACAGATTTCACTCTAAAAGGCAAGAAAAAATCTGATTTTTTATTTTGATCATGAGTATTCCTGATGTGAGACCTCTTCGGTATCTATCTCTGAACAAAATGCTCAAAAACCTGAATATTTTGGGCTGGAATCTGAAAGCTTCTTTCCAATATTGGAACCATAAATCTAGATGGAACCTGATGTTTTATTTTTTGATTTTTGAGTTGAGAAGTAAGGAATTTGAGTGTTAGATATTTTCCAGCTACCAAGAGGAGTTTCAAAGGATTTTTGGTTTTTGCTCCTTTAAGAAAATTTCTTAAACTTAATTTGTGAATATCTGATTCTTTATAAACTTGGCTTGGGAAGGGATGAAAAACTCATAAATCATGATACATAACTCGCTGTTGAGCTGAGCTTTTTATACCCTGAGAAACTGGAAATCGACCTTGCCATCTGATTAAACTATGATACCAAATAAGATCAGGTTTTTCTTGTTTGATAACTGATGTTAAGCCCCATCAACTTCAAAGATTCAAGATCGAGAGAGCTATACCGAGATATTTTTTGAGTTTACCCGCTGCTCATCTCGGACAGCTTGTTCAGAAGAGAATAACTTCATATCCATGAGCTTCCAAGAGTTTTTTCATTTCGTGAAGCCCCGTTTCAATCCCTCAGATCGGATTTATAAAATCACTTACCATAAGGATTTTCCTACACTTAAAGTCAAAAGTTAATTCTTGAAATCTTTTAAATCGAGCTTCTTTATTATATTTCTCGGCAAGTTGTTTGTTTTTTTGAGATAAAAGGCTGTAAAAATCAGATTTTTGCTCTTTTTTTTCTTTACTTAGCTTTTTAATCATGAGATCAACCTGTTCAACTGGTTGTTTTCACTGGTACTGAGATAAGTCATATTCTTTATCGATGAAAGGCGTAAGCCCTCCTTGTTTATAACCAATGACTGAAATTCCATAGCTCAAAATATTCAATGCGCTCAGACCAAAAGTCTCTAGACATAAGGACGGCATCAAGCAATAATCAATATTTGATAAATACCTTTCGATCTCAGTTAAAGGTTTCCAGCCGAAAAAATGGATCTGTGGGCATTCACGAGTGAGCCCTAAAAGTGCTTCCTCATACTTCCCCGCTCAGAAAATATAAAAATCAACTTCAAGATTTTTTAGATCTTGACTGCGAATCCACTCTAAAAGTATTCAAAATCCTTTCTCTTCCTCAAGTCTCCCTAGATACAATAATCCAAGCCTCTTACTCATGTTCTTATCAATAGATTAAAATCTGATTTCTTTGAATAATAATGATGAGTTGCTGATTTTCAATTCTTTTTGCACTGATGCGATTTTTTTATAAAAGGTCTTGACATTTTAATCCAAAAACATATATTGTATTCCGAAAATACAAAAAAGAAGGAGATGAAAGAAATGATTAAGAGGTGGAATTGTATTCGTGCATTGAATAAAGGTCCCCCAAAGCTAGGTTTAGAGTGGATTTTATTAATATAGAACTTATTTGAGTTCTATATTGATCTTAAAAAACTACAAAAAACTTGACATTTATTTCTACTGCCTTACCCAACAGTAGAAAAATTAGAATGAACCTGACTGATTTAGTCAGGTTCTTTTTCTTTTTATCCAAAAAGATGTCAGAGGTTGCGAAACAAAAAAAAGAAAAAACTGATCCAAAGTTACTTTGGACCAGTTCAAATCGCTATTATCCTAAGCTCTTAAAAGAGTTTTAGGAAATTCTTCCACCAGCTTCAGAAGCCGCTCTAAGTACGCGATGAGCTTCTTTCTTGGAAGTATCGATCACTCTCCGTTCTAGAAAGGCTTCCTTTCTCTCAAAAGCAGATTTTTTTCCTTTCTTTTGATGATTACTTCTGCCTTTAGAGGCAAATGAGTTGTTGGTTTCCGGATGGTAACCAAATGCATCTGGCAGCGAGTTTATAAGCTCGACTTTTGCTTTTTGTACTAGTTTTTTGTTTGACATAAAGATAAATTTTATTTGTGGGCATATATGTAGATATTTTCCAACGAAAGTCAAGTTAAAAATAAAAAAATCAGATTTTCTTGCTTTTTGTCTACTAAAATCTATAGTAACAGTAACAACCCTTTTGTCTCCTTAAATGCTTATGAAAAAACAGACTTACTTGGACTATATTTCTAATTATCTTGATGAGCAAGCTTTTGAGCAATTTAAAGCGACTTACCAGCAAAAAATTTCCAAAAGCATAAAAATTATTGAAAAAAGAATTCAAAAGTCTGATTTTTTTTCTCTTGTAAAAAGATATTGACGAGAACTTACTCCTCCAGATCTGAGATGAGATGATCAAGTATATGATGATGTACTCTTCGTTCAGAAGCAAGATACTAAGACGCTTGGATCTCATTTCCTGCATCAAAGCTGATATTTTTATATTCAGGAGGTCGCAGCAGGACTCTCTGCACAGATACTTGAGGTGAAAAAATGAGATATAGTGCTCGATCTTTGTGCTGCTCCTGGAGGGAAGAGTGTTCAGATAGCTGATAAATTATCTCAGCTGTGATGAGGATTTTTGCTTTCCAACGAACCATCAAACCCGAGGAGAAAAGCACTGATTTTTAATCTTAATCGTTGTTGATTGGCAAATACTGCGGTTTCTGCATATCAGGGGCAGCAGATTTGAGAACTTGTGAGTGAGGTTTTTGATAAAGTTTTAGTTGATGCGCCCTGTTCTGGTGAGGGAATGCAATATAAATCTGACTCAAAAACAACCTATCGAGATGAAAAAAATGCACAGCAACTCTCAAAACTTCAGGTTCAGCTTCTTATATCAGGATTAAAAGCTTTAAAAGTTTGATGAGAATTGGTATACTCGACTTGTACGCTCAATGCATTAGAAAATGAGCAGGTTATTGCAGCTGTACTTAAGCAATTCCCAAACCAGATAGAACTTCTCCCAGTTGCAATCAATCAAAAATCAGATGGATTAACACATTATTTATGAAATGAGTTATTGCCAGAAGATCAAGCACAGAAAGTCGCGAGGTTTTGGCCTCATATTCAGCATACTGGTGGCTTTTTTATTGCCAAGTTTAGAAAAAACAGTTCACTCCAGTCTTCTACTCAAATTGATCAAAGAACACAGCAAGAAACCTGATATATTTCTTCTACTGCTTTACAAGACGAGATACGATCTTATCTCCTAGAAAATCGAGGAATTGAACAGCAGTCAGATTTCTTGTTTCTTTCAAATGATAATGCGGTATATCTGACCACAAAAGAAGCCGCATCTCTACCAAAAGGAATTTTTATTGAAAAATTCTGAATCCCAATTTTCAAAAAGGGACACTCAGGAGAGCTGATTCCACAGCAGTGACTGGCTGCGACATTATGATCTTTTGCTCAAAAAAATATCATAGAAATCACGGATCAACAAGCACAAAAACTTTCAGATAAACAAGATATAGTAATAGAAAACTGATGAAATGGATGATTCTTGATCACAAAACGAGAATGAAAGCCATTTTGCCTCGTAAAGCAAGTCGGAAATTCATTAAAAAATAAACTTTATTAATTATAAAACCTCTAAAATGCAAGATTGGAAAAGACTTATAGAGATTTTTTTGCAAAAAAATACCGAGCTGAATCTCTCAGCAATTCGTGATAAGGACTGAGTTCAGTTGAAACATATTCAGGATTCTTTAAAACTTCTAGAAACCTGACTTTTCCAGCCTTGAAAATTAGTAATTGATCTCTGAACAGGATCAGGATTTCCATTGATGCCTTTGGCGATTAGCTGTCCAGAATCGCAATTTCTTGGTATTGATTCAGTCAAAAAAAAGACCGTTGCAGTCAATGAAATGCTTGCACAACTTAATGTTCAAAATGCTGAGGTGTTGTGGACGAGAATAGAGGAGTATAAGTGAGAAAAGGCTGATATTATTACTGCGAGAGCTGTTGCATATAGTGATAAGCTTCTTAAACGATCATATTCGCTCCTAAAAAACTGAGGTTATTTTCTCTTTATGAAGCAAAAAGAGGACGAGGAGAGGAGTCTTCTCCTTGAGCTTTGTAAAAAATATTATCTTTCTCTAGAGAAGGAGATTGAGTATTCACTTTTTGAGGAAGATATTCAAAGAGTGATTTATGTTTTGAGAAAGATCTAGCTTAGGAGAATTTTTCCCCTAAAAAATCAGATACAATACTTTCTATAAGCCTATTATCAATAGATTTTACTAATTTTTTATGCTCTTCAATACTGGTTTTAAGTCCCATAAAGAGAGCAATATGGCTATCCCAGGCACGATACCATCCGTAGTCTAAATTTCTCAAATAGTTTTCTTTAAATACAGAGGAAAAGGTAAAGAAATCAGACTTTTTTACTTTTTCTAATGTTCAAGAGCATGATAATATCATATATTGATCTCAAAAAGACCAGTCAAAAGCTGAATAAAAG
Source organism: uncultured bacterium (assembly GCA_963552955.1). GTDB lineage: Bacteria > Patescibacteriota > Gracilibacteria > Absconditabacterales > Absconditicoccaceae > HOT-345. The sequence goes on along the minus strand of CAUVLQ010000004.1, from coordinate 76,091 downwards.
TAATTAGAATGCAGTGATGCATCATAAAGCCAGTAAGACTCCAATAAGTCTCCAATATAATCAAGTACAAGAATATCCTCAATTCCAGAATAAGTAGTCCATAAGAAGTGCTGAAGTTCCTTTCTATAAGAAAATGAGCCACAATTAACCTTTATAAGGTTCTTTATATCAAGTTGTTGATGCTTTATTTGCTTTCAAATCCCCCAATTTTTATCTATTTTTCAATCTTTATCTATAAGAAGGGTGTGCTCTTCTTGGTATCGCTGATTATGGTAATCTTGGAGCTGGGTAAGTGAGACTTTTTGTATCTTATTTGTGATGATTTTCTCAGAAGAAAGTTGATTGAGTATTTTTTCATATACTCTTTGTCAAAGAGATGGATTTTCTAATTCTTTGCTGATTGCAAGGAGTTCTTGATTAAAGATTTCTTCTTTTAGGGGTATTCTGAGATAGTCAAAAAATTCTTGAGCTGGGATATCTTCTCGTTCAAAGCAGGTAAAGCCAGTTCTAGTTGAAGCATTGGTTGATATTGAATATTTTAGGTACTCTGCTAGGTTTCTTGACTGAAGCGCACAATGTTCAAGGAGATGTGGAATAAATTTATTATTCTTCACAAATGGAGTTTTGATGTAGAGTTTCATTTCTTTAGATTTTTGATATGTGGAGTAAAAACTTGAAAAATCTGAGTTCAAATTTGTAATTATATTTATAGATAAACTATAATAGCTCTATACTTCCTCTCTAAAAATACAAGTGAAAATCAAAACGATTTAGAAAATATAGTATATAACATAGTGTAGGAACCTTTAAATCTAGCTTGACTTCAAAAAAAATAACACTATAAGTTTAATACCTTTTTATTTTTTACTATAATCAAATGCAGAAAAAAACTCTTCTTTTAGCTGTTCTTGGTAGTTTTGCTCTTTTGCCATTTACAAGTTTTGCTGATATGATTCCTGAAAACCATCGTTCAGTTTCGGGATGTGCAAAGGTAGTTGAAAATCCAGAATTAGGTGGGATTTCTCTGTTTGAGAAGATTACCTCAGTCGTGGGTAATGAAAGATACAAGACTAATCAGATTTCTTATGGTACCTGCCTCGATAAGTGATATAAGTTCAATATTTTGAATATTATAGTAAAAGATGCTCAAAATGTTGAATATGATCTTTGATCTGTTCAAACTTATGGATGAACGATTGAAAAAACTAATCCTCTCTCAGGATGGGAAAAACATTATCAAGTGGTAAAAACTTCAACAGGATATGCTCTTGATCTTGTGTATCATGCAGAGCAGTTGACTAGTGGAGAGACAAAGGTTGTTCTCAATAAAGAAACAAAAAAGACTGATAAAGATGTAGAAAAGCCTGAAGTCAAAAATCTTTTTAGTGATGTGAATACAAATCATGTGTATGCAAAGGCTATTGAGCTTTTGAAGAATAAAGGTATTATCTGAGGATATCCAGATGGGACGTATAGGGCTGAGAATTCGCTTTCTCGTGCTGAACTTGTAAAAATTATGGTTTGAGCTTTAGGAGTTGATAAGAGCTCTTGTGTTGCATCAAATCGATCAACCGCTGCTCAACTTAAGACTAATGGATTTAAGGATGTAAGTACTTCAGATTGGTTTGCAAATGATCTTTGTGTAGCAAAAAGCCTAGGAATTATCAAAGGATATCCAGATGGAAATTTTAAGCCAAATAAGAGTGTTTCTGTAGCTGAAGCTGCAAAGATTGTTGTTGTTGGACTTGCAAAGCAAAAGTTGTCTGAAGGAAATCCTTGGTATCAGTCATATATTGATTATATGATTCAAAAGAATGCCGTTCCAACAACTGTTTGAAGTTATACAGCTGCAATCAATCGCTGAGAAACAGCGCAACTTATTTCTTCTTTCCTCAACTAAATGCTAAATATATGATATGAAAAAGCTTTTCTTGTTTCGTTAGCTTTTACAATTCTAATTGAGGCTTCTGTACTAGTTCTTCTTGTGAAAGGGGTTCTAAGACAAGGAAACTCACGAAAAAAAATCCTGCTTGCAGGATTTTTGCCGTCTTTTGCGACATTGCCGTATCTATGGTTTATTCTCCCAATTGCCGTTCAAGATCGTTTTTGGTATGTGCTTTCCGGAGAGGTCGGAGTTTTTGCTCTTGAGATCCTTTTTATTCAAGGAATCCTTGATATTGAGCGACGAAAAGCAATTCTGATTTCTTTTCTTTGTAATCTGATTTCTTTTCTGCTTTGACTTTATGTTCTTTCTCCTCTCCTAAAGGTTATTTAATTTGTTATGAAGTCGAATAGATGAAATCACAACTTCTCATAGAACTCAAAAAAACTTGAATTCCTAATTTTGAGCTATTTAAATCCTCTGAAGCTTTAGAGGTGCTTCCTGAGTTATTAAACGAGCTCCTATCTCAAGAAATAGCTGATTTTGAAATGATTCTAGAAAAAAAGGCTGAAAACCTGACTTTTGATGAATTGTTTATCGAGGGAGAGCTTGGATATCTTCGAAATATTTTGAATTTTCTCAATTCAACAGAGAAATTGCCAGAAATTCGTAAGATTATTCAGGATTTTAGATCTAAATATGAGGACTTTAGCAATCAAATTGCTTATTCTAGGAGATATTATGAGGTCCTTTCTGATTTTTCAAAGAGAGATAATCTTAATGCTGATCAAATCAGAATTCTTGAGCTTGAGATCAAGTATTTTAAGCAGAGAGGAATTGACCTAGATGAGAAAACTCAGGAACAAATTAAAGAAATCAATAAGAAAATATCAGAAATTTCCGAAAAAATCCAAAATAATGTGACAGATGAACAGTCCCACTTTCTTATTAATTTCCCTGATAGTGACTCCTTTTTAAGTCTACCCAAAGACATTTCAACTATGGCTAGAAAGGCTTCAAAGGCGGAGAAAGTGCTTACATTTGATGCTAATCCTTCTGGATTACAGGCAATTCTCAAATATTGTGATGATCCAGAAATTAGAAAAACTATTTATTTGCAGCTCAATCAATGGGCTTCAAAGGGAGAATATTCAAATAAAAATCTGATTTTTGAATTTTTATCTTTAAGACAAAAAAAAGCTCAGATCCTTGGATATGAGAATTTTGCTTATCAGAGTTTAGAAAATAAGATGGCTTCAAGTCCTGCTGAAGTTAAAAAACTCATCTGAGAAATCGCAGAAAAAGCTAAACTAAAGGCAAAAAATGAGCTAGAACTCTTAAAGTCTACATATAACCTAACAGAAATTAACCCACGAGATTTAGTGTATTATGCTAGAAAATATAAGGAGGAGTTTTATTCCTTTGATGAAGAGGAGTTGAGACAATATTTTGAATTTGATCATGTACTTGATTGGCTTTTTGAGTTTGTAAAAAACTTTTTGGGTGTTGAAATGAGAAAGATCAAAAAGCCTGGATGATCATCAGCGATTTTTGAATATGAAGTGTATTTTAATGATACACAGATCGCATTTTTTGTCTTAGATCCTTTTTATCGCGCTGGGAAAAGGCAGTGAGCATGGGCGGATATTCTCAGAGGAAAAGATTCAGAATTTTTACCTTTAGTTATCAATGTTGAAAATTTTAGTGAAAATAGAGATGGTAAAACGCTGCTTTACAAGAGGGATGTAGAGACATTGTTTCACGAGTTTGGACACGCACTTCATGCAATGCTTGCTGATTCTAGGTATGCTCAGCTGAATGGATTTAATGTTGAACGAGACTTTGTAGAGTTGCCAAGCCAATTGATGGAAAACTGGGTGAAAGATCAGGAAGCTTTAAAGTCTTTAGCAAAACATTCAGAAACCTGAGAGAAGATCCCTCTTGAGATACTACAAACACAAGAGAACCTCAAAACTCGAATGATGGGAAACTTTGTCTTAAGACAGTGCGAACTTGCACTTGTAGATATGAGTCTTTATGATAGAGAGCTCCGGGCATCTTCTCAGGAATTGGAAAGCTATATCCTAGAGATTAGCAATCGTTATTCTCTCTTCCCAAGAGGCCAGGAATATCAGCTGTATTGTTCATTTTTGCATATTTTCTGAGGGTGATATGGAGCTGGATATTATTCCTATATGCGAGCTGAACTTCTTGAGGCTGATGTCTTTCAAAAGATAAAAGAAAACTGAATATTTTCTCCTCAAATCTGAAATCTCTATAGAGATAAGGTTCTCGCTCAGGGATGTAGAAAGCCAGCTCGTGAACTCTTCTCTGATTTTATGTGAAGAGATCCTGATCCTAAAGCATTAATGAAGAAGTACTGACTTACAGAACAATAGGTGTCTTATTTCCCTAAAAAATTAAAAAAACCTGAGTTGAAGTTCAGGTTTTTTCTTTTTTGATAGTGTTTTATTCGTCATCTCAAGAATCGTCTCCCATTTGAGGAATATCTGGTAAACTATCAAGATTTCCTTCTCATCATACTCAAAGCCTATTTGAGATTTCTGCATCAACGAAAACTCTAGCTCTACCATATTTTTTGGATGAATATTCTTGCAATAGAGGAACGATCTTTTTGTTTTGATAATCCTTAGTATAAATCGAGTTCATACTAAATACTTTACTCGTCGCATTATCAATGTTAAGCTTAATATACGATTTATAGTTAGCAATAGCCACAATGTCTTGCGGTCAGAGAAGAGGTGCATATTCCTTTTCCATAAATTCCGCATCGGGAGCACCAATCTTAAAACTCATCATTGTACCCACGTTACCGAATACCGCCGCTTTTACATCAGATTTTCCACCTTCTCCATTTCCTTTCCCTGTCTCAAGCTGTGCAATATACTGGTGCGCCATGATCAGTCCAAGTCTATACTTTCTGGCCTCAGACAAAATATCCGCAAAGGTTCCTGATACAAAGTTCTGGAACTCATCTACATAGAGATAAAAGTCCTTTCTATCCTTTGGATCAAGCTTTGCTCTTCCCATTGCTGAGTTATAGATTTTAGAAACCAGAATCATACCGAGCAATTGCGCATTCAGTTCTCAGATTTTACCTTTTGAAAGGTTCACAAGCAGGATCTTCTGGTTGTTCATCACATCTTCAAAATTGAAAGCTGATTTTGTTTGTCCGATGATATTTCTAATCAATCTATTGGTATTAAATGATACGAACTTAGAAGAGAAGTATGGGATAATTTCAGCTTTTTCTCTATCTCCCATAGAGTTATAGGTTCTCTCCCACCAGTTCTTTACAACGGCATTAGTGACTTTAGCGGTTTTGATTTCTCTATAGGTCTCATCAGTAAAGAGTCTTACCACATCCAAGAGTGTTGGTCTATCATCAAAATCCTCCAAAATAGTCAGACTTCCATACTTGAAATATTCCTGAATTCTCGGACCAAAGATTTCCGGTCAGAACATCTTCAAAAAGATTTCTGTTGCATCATTTACCGTTCTATCTGCTTCATCAAGTGAATTGATCTCATAAAGATTAAGTCCCATAGGCCTATCTTCATTCCCCGCATCAAAATATACCACATCCTTAGCCCTTTCCTTTGGGACGAAACTCAAGACATCTTCAGCAAGATCTCCATGAGGATCAATAAGGCAGATTCCATCTCCATTCCAGAGATCTTGTCTCGCCATGGTTTGCAAGAAGACTGATTTTCAGGTACCTGATTTTCCAATCATATAGTGATGCCTAGTCCTATCTTCTCTTTTCATATACACTGGTGTTAGCTGGTTTCTGTAGATGTTGGTTCAGAGAAGTACTGCATTTTTATAGAGTTTATATCCATAAAGCGTTTCAGTCGGAACCATCTGCCTAACAGTATCTACCCCATCTTTTGAAATGATATCAAATCCATCAATTGTTCTCTTCTCTCATTCCTCGACTAGAGCATTAGGATGAGAAGTCTGATATTCATCGAGTGGAATCAGTTTTTCTTCTTCTAGTGTTTTGCTCGTCACTGCCCAGTGATTCTTATAATCCTTCAAAATATCAGAGAGTTTTCCTCATTTGAATTTCTCAGCCAAGATACCGGTCATTACCTTACCATTCCATTCTTCATCACCAAATTGTGGTAAGTTAGACGGTGCAGACAATACTTTATATTGCATCCATTCAATCACAGGAGAACGATTATAAATACTATCTGCAAAATGGTACAGAGAAGTCAATTCGTTAGTTGAGAAAAATGAATATTTGTAAAAGAATCCAGTCAAATAATAATTTGTAGCGATCTTCCATAAAGGCATAAAAATGCTTGTAAAGATGTCGTGCTTAGTATTGTTATCAGAGATTCTATTACTATATTCGTCAGTGAAAACATTATATGCAGATTCCATCGCTTTCAGATTATTTCTTGCTTGTCCATCAATATCAGAAGAACTAATAACAATCAATCCTGATCTATAAATCGGATTTCCAGCTTCTTCACCGATAGTATTCATAGTTTCTTCCTTGGCCTTTACCATTCTTACCATCGTAACATTCTCTTCCTGCTTTTTATTAGAAATCAGCTTCTCACTTGGTCCCATAAACAAAAAGGAAAGAAATCTGAATGGATTCAAAAGGTTTTTCCAATGCCATCGCTTAGTCTCATAGAGATCAAGCCCTTTATAGAGTCTATCTGCCGCTTTTTGTCTTTTTGCATTATAGTCAGATCCTTCAGGCTTAATTACTAATATAGCAGTTACCGTATCATAGATTGAGATTTTACTCATTGTATCAATGATGTTGTTCATTGGATCATCTGGCATCTGCCTAAAGGTTTTGATCGTATAGACTGGATCCTTTTCAGGCTCAAGAGGCATGATATCATAATATTTTTTCTGAAAAGGGTCAGGTTTTGCAACTCTTTCTAGCGAACAGTTCGCAAATTGTGCAGAAATCGCACTTTCTACGATCCCTTGATATTCAGGATAGGTTCCAACGATAAAGCTGAGTTGACCTCATTCGTATTGATAGATCATCACAATCTTCTGCTTCCCAAAAAACTTATGCATCATTGTTTCCCAGGTACTCAACTCAGATATTCTGTGCAACGAATTATAGAGCTGAGACATTCTCGAGATTTTTTCTTTCATATCTTTTGCGATTTCTTTTTCTTGCTCACGATCAGTCTTTCCATCTGATTTTGGTAGCATTACTTTTAGAAAAATCATTCTATGATTATTCAAAAAAGAATAGATATATCTCATCACAGCCCTAATGATTGCAGTAGTGATTGCAATAGAGAAGATAGCAATTATAGAGTAAAGAAGATACGTTCCAATAGTTTTCATCGTTGCTAAAATTTGATAGTCGTGATCTACCGTAGCTATCGTAGTGCTTCAGGTGAGAGATTGAAAATTCTGATTTTGATCTTTGAGAGTGGTTTCTTCTTGAGGATTTTGAACTCTTGGGTTTGAGGTAGTAGTGCTTGTTTGTGCTTGGTTAGGGAGAGAGCTTGGGAGTTCTTCATAGTTATTTTCAATATTTTTCAAAAAAGTAGAAATTCCAGCATAACCTCCTAGCTCCTGAAGACAGCTATTTTTTTGCTGAGATCGAGCATCTGTAGCGAGTTTTGAGAGATTATTTTTCTGTCAAAAATCTTTTCTAAAGGTGGTGATTAGCTTTGTTTCACAGCTAGATTTTGGAGCAGAGGAGTGCTCAAGTTCAGAAAGAGCTTTTTCTTCTTTTTTAAACTCAGAAATAGCTTGTTTGATCTGAGAAAAACCTCCAAATGCATTGATACATTCAGATTTTTTATCTCCTCGTGCAGATTGAGTTAGTTGTGAGAGATTATCCCTACTTTCCGAGGTAGTATATATGTTTTTAAGTAATTGTTGACAATCCTTAAGTTGCATAGTACAAGGCATAATAAAACTTACCTTAAGTATACTTAAAATCTTGAAAAACACGAAAAAATCAGACTTTGCTTCTTCTTTTTTATGTTGCCATTTTATTGAAATGTGATATAAAATATGTAAGTTTTCTTGCAAAGCTTTTTCTTGATTTCCTATCGCTGATTAGTACAATCAAATCGTTTAGCATTTAAATCAATCTTATGCTTACTAAAAAACAGGTTTTCTTGATGATATTGGCACTTTTAAGTATCGTTGCTATGGTCTTCGTCCTCTTTTGGCAAAAGAGAATCCAGCAACAGTTCCAAAATCCAGAACTCATGACACAGTCTCAGATATCTGAGAAGATGACAACAGAAACTCCACTTCAAACTTCAGGAATTGATTTTCTAATGTCTGATTTTGAGAGTCTTCTGTCTGGGAATGACCTTGAGACGCTCTATCAGTGAGAACAAGACTATGGTTTTATTACTCCTCAAGAATAAATAATAATGATTTCAAAAAATAATACATCTGAAATGATTCTCTCAAATACTTCAGTTTTTGAGCTTTGGCATTGATTTTCTGGTAAAAAGGAAATCTTTCTTCAAAATACTCAGCCGCTCAAATATTCAGCTTTAGTTCTAGATACTGAGCTTGAAATAGAGGTGAATACTGCACAATCAGGTTCTACTCTAGAGATGTTTTTGCTCTGTCCAGTGAGAGAAGATCAGCCTGCAAAACTTAATGTTAACCTCAATCTTCTCCATTCTCAGTGCAAGATAGATCTTCAGATCGTGTCTCTTGTCCTTTCAAATGCGAAGAATCAGGCAAGTGCTACTATTTATATGCAGCCAGGGATCCAGGAGAGTGGAAGTACTCTTTTAGAAGAAACGGTGATTCTCTGAAACCAGGTCAATGTAAGGAATCTCCCAATCCTTGATATACAGTCAAATAATATTCAGGCTGCTCATGGAGCAAAGATTTACCGCTTAGATACTGAGAAGTTATTCTATCTTCAGTCAAAGGGATTGGATAGTGATCAGGCTCGTCAACTGCTTATTTCTGCCTATCCAGCGAGACTTTTTGAAGGGATTGAAATTGAAGAAACAGAAAAAAACCAGATCATTTCAGACTTTTTAGTCTTTGATCAGTTAAATCATGCGTAAGTACTTTGATCTCGTGCTAGATTTGCTAGAAATAGAGGGGAAAACTGAGTATCAGGCACTTGCTTCTGAAATTGAGAAATATGAGGGGAAAACGATTCTATTTGCACATCGCTCAGCTTTTTTGCTTTCTGCATATCTAAAATTGTTAAGAGGACAGATTGAACCTGAAGAATTTGTGTTGATCTGAGATATTGATAGTGCAATACCTCTTTATACTGATGGGAAAAAGACGTCAGAACCTCTTATTTCTGAGTTAAAAAAGTGAATATTCCCACCTGAGGAAGTGATCATTATCGATCAAAAGGCTTGGAATGTAATGCTTTCTCAGGATGAAAAACAAGATATAGCAACTGCTTTAGCAGAAAAAGATAAGAAGCTGATTTTGGGTTAAAATTACAATCTGAAATGTAGAAAATAATACCTTATTAAAATGAGATATTTATAGAAAAAGAAGTCTGAACTCAGATTTCTTTTCTTTTTTGAAAAAAATAAAAATCTCTTGATTTTTTATGTAGCATATATATACTTTAGGTGCTATGAAAAACGAAGAAAAAATTGGAAAATGGTTTTTATAGCATGGGATCTGAAAATATTCAGACTTTTATTTACTATTAAATATACACAAATGGCAAAAATTATTGGAATTGACCTTGGAACGACCAACTCTTGTGTTTCATATATGCTTGGTGATAAATCTGAGGTTATCGCAAATGCAGAGGGAAATAGAACAACTCCATCTATCGTTTATATTAAGGGTGATGAACTTCTTGTTGGAGATTTGGCTAAAAGAAAGGCGATTTTGGAACCAAAGAATGTGATTTATGAGGTGAAAAGATGGATTGGTAGAAAATATAGTGAAGTTAAGGATGAACTCAAAAATATGACCTATGACACTAAAGAGGGAAGTGATGGAGGAGTGCTTATCGTTGTAGATGGAAAAGAGTATAAACCTGAACAAATCTCAGCTTTCATCCTTCAGAAACTCAAGACTGATGCGGAGAAATTCCTTGGAGAAACTATTACACAAGCGGTAATTACTGTTCCTGCGTATTTTAATGACTCTCAGAGAAATGCTACAAAGGCTGCTGGAGAAATCGCAGGTCTTAAGGTGGAAAGAATTATTAACGAACCAACTGCTGCAGCTCTTGCTTATGGAGAAGGTAAAAAATCTGATGAGAAGATCGTAGTTTTTGATCTTGGAGGAGGAACCTTTGATGTGACTGTCCTAGAAATCTGAGCTGAAGGAACATTCCAGGTACTTTCTACTTCTGGAGATACTCAACTTGGAGGTGCTGACTGGGATCAGAGAATCATTAATTATATTGTTGATGCTTTCAAAACTAAAGAAGGAATTGACCTTAGAGACAATAGTATGGCAATGCAAAGGGTAAAAGATGAAGCAGAAAAAGCTAAAAAGCAGCTCTCATCTGTGGAAAGAGTTGATATTTCAATTCCTTTTATCACAACTGGTGCTGACGGACTTCCTAGAAATCTTGATGAGACTTTGACAAGAGCTCAATTCGAAAATATTACATCAGATTTATTTTCTAGATGTAAAGAACCAGTTTTGAATGCACTTAATGATTCAAAATTAAATAAATCTGAAATTAACGATATTATTCTTGTTGGAGGTTCAACGAGAATGCTTAAAGTTAAGGAAATTGTAAAAGACATCTTTGGAAAGGAGCCAAAATCAACTGTGAACCCAGATGAATCAGTAGCTCAAGGAGCTGCAATCCAGTGAGGAATTGTGCAGGGAGATGTTAAGGATATTCTTTTGCTTGATGTAACTCCGCTTTCTCTTGCTGTGGAAGTTGAGGGAGGAATTGCACATGTGATGATCCCAAGAAATACAACAATCCCAGCTAAAAAATCCAATATTTATACAACAGCAACTGATAATCAGAATGCTGTAACTGTACATGTTACTCAGGGGGAAAGACAGTTCGCAAGAGATAATAAGTCTCTTGGTATGTTCAATCTTGAAGGAATCCCACCAATGAGAAGAGGGCAGCCACAAATTGAGGTGACTTTTGACATTGATGCTAACGGAATCCTTAAGGTGCATGCTCAGGAAAAATCAACTGGAAAATCTCAAGAGGTAACTATTCAGTGATCAACTAATATCTCTGATGAAGATATCGCAAAAGCAAAAGCTGATGCTGAGAAATTTGCTGAAGAAGATAGAAAGAGAAAGGAACTTGTTGAATCAAAAAATAAGCTTGAATCTTTGATCTATCAGATTGAAAATCTTATGAATGAGCAAAAGGATAAGATCTCAGATGAAGACAAAGAAAAAATTCAGAAACTTATCGCTGATGGGAAGACTGTGAAAGACAAGGAAGACGCTGAAAAGTCTCATATCGATGCAGAAATTGAGAGAATTCAGAACCAGTTTCAGGAGCTCTATCAAAAATATCAGGTACAACCTACTCCAGATCAGCCTCAAAACTGAGCAGATAATGCTTCAGGTCCAAAGGATGGAGAAGTGATTGATGCTGATTAATAAACCTCATATAAAAAAGAAGTCTGAACTCAGATTTCTTTTTTTTATTTATCGCTCGTCTAGTGAGTAAAAATAAAAAAGAGTGCTATGAAACATAGGGCTCTTTTTCCTAAACTTTACTTTGTAAAATACCTAACCCAGTCGATCTCCATTTGGGTAGGGAGTTTCTCAGGATTTTTCAACCATTTTACTGAGCCATTTTCTAGTTGCATATCCATGAGAAGGAAATATCTGTGGTCATTAAAGGGAAACTGAGTTTTATGTTTTGTATCGATACGGGGATACTCAAATCTTCTCTCTCCATTGACCCACCAAATTAAGAGATCTTTCTGAATTTCTAATGCAATGATATTAAACTCTCCATGCTTAAACGAGGACACTCCTGTATTACGAGGAGAATTTTCAATCCCTAGATTATAAGTATAATCACTATGAGCTGATAATGTCAAATAATCTTCAAGATTAAAACGTTCCATAATGTCAATCTCACCACCATCTGGCCATGGAGTTGAATCATTGTTGAGTAGCCAAAGTGCAGGCCAGGCTCCCTCGAAATCTTCAACTTTGAACCTAATTTCAATAATCCCCTCAGCAAAATCAATCTTATTCTTAGTCCAAATGCCTCCAGTTAAATAGGGAACTTTCCCTTCGGCTTTTTCTCCATAGGTATTTACGATACCCTTTAACTTAATAGTTCCATTGCTAACTTCATAGCAATTTTCATTAAAAGACATGTACTTATTCCAAGGAGAATGACCACGTGGGATCTTAGTCCAATACTGTTGATTAAACTGATTTCCTTCAAACTCATCATGCCACTTCATCTTCCAAGTAGTAGACTGATCCAATGAGTAGCTGTAAGCAGGTCTAATACGATCATTTTGCTCATTAGATGAGTTGTGATCAGTATCATTGGATTCCCCTTTTGAATTTTTCTCCTCAGTTGAGGAAGATTCTTTGTTTTGGCATGTACAATCCTGTTGCTTTTGACAAGAGTAAATAAATAAAGTAAAGCTTCCTAATAAAAATAAAAAACTGATTTTTCTCATTTTTTGATAATTTTTTTGTTAATAAAATTATTATAAATATTCTAATAAAGAAGTCAATACTAAGACTGGGTTAGGTATTTTTATTTGATTTTCATCCTCCTTTACTTATACTTCCTTGGCTTTAATCTTTTCTCTCAAAACTATGCGAGAATCAATAGTAAACTCATTAACATTTGCGGAATCAAGTATTTCTAAGTTTATTAGTGAGCAACCGTTCATTTTTCTTGTGATTGGTATAATTCTTTTGCGATCAATTATTGCTCAAATGATAAAATCTCGCCTGAAAAAGAAATATATTCTGCCTTATGAAAATAGAGATAATGTTGAAAATGGGCAGTTTCACCTTGATTATTTTAAAAAACTACATTCCGTAAATCTATTTGGAGTAGCTTTAATTCTGAGTCTGATTTTTATTTATTTTGTGACGAAAGGGGAGGTTATCTCTACCGTTTTGGCGGTTGCGATATGAGCAATGGTGATTACCTTTCAGACCTTTCTTGTTTCATTTTTGATGTATTTCATCTTAATGAATAAGTATAAAGTCTGAGAGGCAATTGCGATTCCGGATCTTCATATTCAGGGTGAAATCCTCTCGATCAAACCTTTCTCCATTGGGCTTTCTGGGAAAACTGATGACGGAGAAAACGATGGGAAAGCATATTCAGTTTCTAATTATCAGCTGTGGCTGCATCCAGTGACGAGACTTAGGTTTGGAAAATCAATTTATACAAAGATTGTTATGAAATTCCCTTATGAAGCTAAAAATTTTGCAACAAATTTTGATGATACAGTTGAGAAGCTTCAGACTTTTTTAGACGAGTTTTTGCCTCTAAGACCAGCTGCTCAGGTAAAATATTATAATACTTATGTTGGAGTAAAGTATAAGATGGACTTTGATTATGAAGATGGGAAAAGTGTGATCAAGGTATCGTATATTACCAGTATGAGACATGCATCATCGACAAAAAAGCGCATTTGCTCTATGATTGAATCATTAAAAAAGCACACTCCAGAGGAGTAGTGCTCTTTTTTTTAGTCTAAGATTTCAAAAGTTTATAAAAGGCTGATAATAACCGCTTGTCCATTGTCTTTTGAGAAAGTGAGAACGGGAATGAGAAATCAGTCTTTTTCTTGATAGGCGAGTGTTCAATTTCAAACTGCAAGAGAAGTCTCTTGTTTTCAATCAGCTTTTTGAATGCCTTGTTTTGCTAGTTGAGAAAAGATATTTTCTAAAGTTATATTTACAGCATATGAACTAATAAAGTAGCTTTGAAAGCTAAAGTTTTCAAGGCTTATGATTTGTCCAGAAGCTGGTGCATACCTGAGGTAAATTCATTCTTGTAGTCAATTTTTATCCATGATTGGCAATTTATTGAAAAGTCTCGGGATAAAAACTGTTATTTCGTATGCTGAACTTGACTGGATTATGAGATCTCAATAGTGATCTAGATTAAGTCAAAGATTTGAAATCTGATTTTTGATCTGTTTTTTTAGTGCTGATTCAGAAATTTCTCAACCTCTAGCTAGAGACTTTTCAATATTATTTTTCATATTGAGCCTAGCAGCCGCTAGATCAAGTTCAAAATCTTTGGTTCCTAGACTAAAACTAAGTTTCGTTGTAGTTGCAGATTTGAGAGGAGAGAGGTTGAGTGCAGGCAGATGAAGCCATTTTAACCAGGTGCTCATCTCAGGTTGGCTATTCCCTGCCTGTTTTGCTACGAGAGTAGAGCTAGGGAGCTTAGGAATTTGCTTCTCAGAAATATGATAGCTTCCTTCGTTCAAAAACCTGAGTGCTCAGCTCATGCTGGTAATTACAGGGAGGTTAGAAAAGCCTGATCAAGTCTGATTTTCTTCTTTTTGAGTCTCTAAAATAGACGTTATATCTGGAAATGCTTGAGCTCCAGTTGAAGTAAAGAGTTTTGGATTGCTAAAAATCTTCGGTGTTTTATTGAAGCTTAAGAAACCTAATAAAAAAGCAGCTAATCCTATTCCTACTGCGATTGAAAAACCAGTAAAGTAAAATCTAAAATGTTCAAGATAAAACTTAAAATATCTTGGATTTTGAGCCTTTTTTTCATCCAATGACTTTGAAAGTCAGCTTCTAATCTCTTTTTTAAAATCTCTTTTCTCACTTGAGAACTCTGAAAAAGATTGATACTCAGAAAGTGTTGATTCTGAGAGAGTTATCATCAGATTTTTGAAACTTTCTTCGGTTAGCTCTTTCTTTTCAGAAAGAGGAAGCTCCAAAAAGCGTTCAAAAGCCTTTTGTGTAAGATGCTCAGAAAGTCTTGTATTTCAGTTTGTTTTTTCAAGTAGAAAACTATAAATGTGCTCACTCGTTTTCTCAAAAAGTACCCAAAAAGCTGAATATTTTCCCTGTTCATAGGATTGAAGTGCCTGATCGACGGTTTTCATCTGGAATATTCACATATAAATCCCCCCAAGCATAAGTATTTTACTCTAATTATCAAGAACAAAAGACTACTTGCTTTTCCCCACATAATATCTATATATAGTGTGTTTTATACAGCTTTTAAATATGAAAATTCTCCAGTTTTTACCTTACTTTCCTCCACACATTTGAGGAGTTGAAGCTTTTGCAAAAGAGCGAAGTTTGGCTTTTTCTGAACAAAAAAAATGAAAGCTGATTAATGTCGTTTTTTCTCCTGGTCAACCTGAAAATCTCACTTCTTATGAACAGGATGGATATACAGTAATGATACTTCCAGCATTCGAATTGATTTCCAATTTTCCTGTCCCAAAAATTCGGAGTCCTACCTTCTGGTCCCAAATACAAAAAATAAAAGCAGAAAAAGCTGATATTATTCAGACACATACTAGGTTTTTCCTCTCAAGCTTTCTCTGATGATTGCTTGCTAAACTTCGAAAGATAAAACGAATCCATATTGAACATGGTTCTGGCTTTGTGAAAGGCCTATCTTGGCGAAAGACAGCTTTTGCTCGATGCTATGATCAGATTTTTTGAAGATTGATTTTTAGGCTTGCAGACAGTTTAGTTGCTATTTCTCACGGAAATCTGCCTTTTATCCAACAATTTACGAATAAAAAAATCTCTGTCATTTATAGAGGGTTTAATCTCCCTCCTGTTCTGAGAGAAAAAAAAGAAAAACCTGATCAGATTTTGATTGGTTTTGTTGGGAGATTAGTGAAATTGAAGGGAGTTGATCTTCTGATCGAGGCTTTTGCCCAGCTTGAACAAGAGGATAGACATCTTAGACTTCAGATTATTGGAGATGGAGAAGAAAGATTCACTTTGGAAAAACAAGCTGAAATGCTGGGCTTGTCAGACAAAATAAGTTTTCTCTGATATCAGAGTCCAGAGAAGGTATATTCAGATTTTTTGCCTCATATTGATATCTTTGTAAATCCAAGTCTTCAAGAAGGCTTACCGACAACAGTTATTGAGGCTTTATTTGCTCAGTGTATCACCGTTGCTACTAATGTCGGTGGAACGAGGGAAATCGCTGATGGAGGGGATTTTGTTGTCGTTGAGCCCTGAAGTGTTGAGGCTTTAAAAAGAGGTTTAAATCAGGCTTTAGATCTTATTTGAAAAGCACATTGAGCTTCTTATCAGCAAGTGAGGGAAAGATTTGACCGGAAGAGGGGAGTTGAGGAGTATTTAGAAATTTATGAGAAATTAGTATGAAAAAAGTAAAATCTGAGACGGATAGAAAATACTATTTTTTGATCAATTCTTTGGAGATAGGAGGTGCTGAGAGAGTAGTTATCAACCAGGCAAATGAGTTAATCAAAAAAGGAGTTCAGGTTTATATTTTTACTTTAAAGTCTGCTTGTTTATACGATTTACCACAATGAGTCGTTCATATTCCCCTTTCTGCGATCAATAATAATTTTTATTTGTTTTTTGCTTTACCTTGGTTTATCTATCGTTTTCAGTCTCTTAGGAAGAAATATTGACTAGATGGTGGGATTAGTTTCTTGGAAATCTCTAATTTTATTCATATTTTAGCTAGACGTGAAGCGAAGATTTCTTTTAGAACTCATATAAATTTTTTTAGAGGTTTTTTTTGATGACTTCAAAAATTTTTTATAAAAATTCTTTATCCGAGAGCTGCTAAAATCATTGTAAACTCTAGAGAGAATAGACATGATCTTGCTGCTTATTTAGGTATCCCAGAGCAAAAAATCGAAGTTGTCTATAATACTATTGATGAGGGAAAAATAATGTTGCTCTCTAGAGAGGCACTTGAGGATGAACTTCAGAAAAAAATTAAAAATAAGCGTGTCTATATTACGGTCGGTAGACTTATCAAAGAGAAACACCATGAAATAATTATGGAAGGATTATCTCATTTGGAAAATAAAGATTGGGTCTGGCTTGTCGTTTGAGATGGCCCACAGAGGAGTTTTCTAGAGAAAAAAGTTCAGGAATATGGACTGGAGGATAGTATCTTTTTCCTTGGTCAGCAAAAAAATATCTTTAAATATCTTGAAAAATCAGATTTCTTTCTTTATGCCTCTTCTGTAGAAGGATTCCCAAATGTCTTATTGGAGGCAAGATTTTTGAGACTTCCAATTATTACTACTGATTTTAAGAGTTGAGCAAGAGAGGTTATCTTGGGAGAGGACACAAATATGATTTGAAAAAAACTTACATATCCGTATAAGTGAAAGTATTGATATCTATTGGACGTTAATCATTATTGAGTTCAATTTCTTGAGATCTTGAAATTGATGGGAAAGTAGATCTAAAGTCAGAATTTTTATTTTGTTCTTCACTATTGATGAAATTACCTTATTATGCAAAAAGATATATAGAAGGAAATAAAAGTGCTTCTAAATCTTTAGGTTGGAGAGATGAGAAGATTGACCATTTGCTGAAAAAATGAGATGTGGTGCTAGATATTTGATGTGCGGTCGGTGGTTTTTATGATAAGCGAAAGCATAAGAAAATTGATTTTCATGGTGTAGATTATAACCCAGATCTGGTAAAATTCTGTAATGAAAAATGATTAGAGGTTAAGGAATGTGATATTTCTAAAGGGAAACTGGATTATCCAGATGAAACCTTTGATTTTATTTACTGTTCGCATGTTTTAGAGCATATTTTGAGTAATGAGCAAATTGCACTCTTTTGAGAAATGTCGAGAGTTTTAAAAAAAGGAGGAAAATTGATGCTTTTCACTCCTACACCTTATACTTGGTATTTCTGGGATGATCCTACTCATCAGAGGCCTTCGACTCATGGTTCGCTAGAACATTTGGCAAAGGATGCTGGTTTGAGAGTGATTGAATCTAAATATTCTAATACGAGATTTTTCCCTCAAAGTGCTCAGAAGTGGCTTAGATTGCCTCCATTTAGGTCTTTCCTCTGGGAAGTATATTTAGTAGCTGAGAAGTCTTAAAATGCAGATTAAGCATACTGTTTTGGGGAAGGGAGACAAGAAGATACTCTTTGATATTGAGATGCTACTCTATTATAAACAAGAGTTTGATGAGTTGGTGAAGAGTGGAGAATATACCTTCTATTTTTTGGAAAGGAAGCAGTTTACCTCTCTATTTTCTCACGATCTTTTGAATAGAGTTTCGTTTTCTGGTTTGGATAAAACCTATAAGAAAAATTCTGATTTAAAAGATTATTATCAATCATTATTGTCCTTTTGTAGAGAAGAGAAAATAAAGGCTTGTGTTTTTACGAGTACAGGACAGTATTGGCATCCAGATTTTCTAAATTTATTAAAAAGGGAAGGAATAACTATCGCTTTGTCCACCGCAGATGATGACACCAGCGCTATTAAGTATTGTTCGCTGCCTTATACTAAGTATTATGATTATCACTTTCATGTTGGAGTAATGTATGATAAGGAGGGAAAAACGATTGCTGATGTCTTAAGAGAGCATTGATGAAACCCAATATGGGTTCCTTTGTGAGCTAGAGCCGACCATATTAATCAAGATATTCGTTTTGATAATAGAGATATTGAGCTCTGTTATATAGGTAATATGAATCCTCCAAAATTCTTCAGAATTTCAAAGTTAAAAAGGCATTTTGGTGATAGATTAAAGCTCTATTGAGCGCAAGGGAATGGGGATCGGAAATCATTAAAGTGAATCTTTTATAAGATTTGTAATAAGCTCTTTAGGCTTTGATATATCCAAAAACTGACTGAAGATGAGCTTTTGGAGGTCTATAGGAGAACAAAAATCTGATTTAATCTTCATTTGGTGCCTTATAAATGACCAAGTAATAGTAGAATGTATGAATTAGCGAGCAATGGCGTGATGCAGGTTTGTGATAATAAGCTCTGAATGTCTAGGGTATTTGAAGATGGGAAAGAGATTGTTTGTTATGAAAGTATTGATGAGGCTATTGAGAAGATTGAGTATTACTTGAAAAATGAGAAGGAAAGAATAGAAATAGCAAAGGCAGCTTATCTTAGGTCCAAGAATGAATATGCATACTTACATGTAATGAAAAAAACGCTTGATTATATTTGTGGATAGTTTTTTTGTAGAATTTGTTTAGAGGTCAAACGTGAAACCATTACGAGAAATATTTATTTTTTAAAATTGTTAGAGATGATAAGGTCATTAATTAAGAAACTGTATTGAACAGGAATATGAAAATATCCTCCATTTAAACGAATGTATTATCTTCATGATAGATGGTTTAAAAAAAAGTATAAATGAAATAGACAGTATTTAATTACGATTGGTTGAGTAGATTTAAAGATAATAGCTGATGTCACAAATTCTTTTCTTGCTAAAGAAGTTGCGATTAAATGATATTATGAAGAAGGGACCTCTTCCTATTTTTGTCATAATATAAAAAAATGAAGTGTTTTTCTTGATATTGGTGCGAATATAGGTTACTATTCTTTAATTGCATCAAAGAAAGTTTGATTAGATTGAAGAGTTATTGCATTTGAACCTGTCAAGAAGAATTATGAGTCCTTATTGAAAAATATTGAGATAAATAGTATTAAAAATGTCTCAGTATTTAATTTTTGATTATGAAATAAGGATGAAACTTTAAAAATTCATTTAATAGACTCAGATTCTGGGAAAAGTTCAATTATGGTTGATTATCAATGAGATATTGAACAAATTCAAATGAAGAAATTTGATGATTTAGACTTAGATTTTGATAAATCAAAAGTACAGTTTATAAAAATCGATGTTGAAGGATATGAATTTGAAGTTTTGAAGTGAATGAGGAACTTACTGCAAGAAAACAGAACATTGGAAATTATGCTCGAATTTTCTCCAGAATATTATAAAGAATTTGGAAAAGACTATACTGTTCAGTTTATAGACTTTATTTATGAACTTTGATTTAATGCATTTGATGTTGATCATGGTTTTGCCCCTATAACCTTGACTGAGGAGAATACCTATCCTCAAAAAAATATTCTCTTAAAAAGAAATAGTTAATTTTCTAAAGCCGATTTTCGTTTTTCTACTATTTTATCACTGGAAAAATCTGTATATCTTTTCCTTCATTGTTCTTTATATGAGTTATAGCATTCTCTGTCATTTAATAATAGTTCCATTGCCGATGAGAAAGCTGTTTTGTCGTTATTAGGAGTTGTTATACCATAGGTATTTTCTCATAGAATGTCTTTAGGTCACTGCGTCTTAGTACTAATAATTGGAAGTCAAGATGCCATTGCTTCAAGGATTGCTAGAGAAAAAGATTCGGACAAACTACTTAAGAGAAAACAATCACTTTTCATTAGAAAAGGGAAGATGTTTTCATGGTTTCCTAAAAGGTAAACATTTGAATTGTCTCAGATTTCTTTTTCTAATTGAGGTCTTAATTCTCCTTCCCCTAGAATAATAAGCTGAGTATCTGGATACTTCTTGTTAAGCTTGATAAAACTCTGGATCATGAGGGCTTGATTCTTGATGGGATTGAGACGTCCAACACTGATAAATGTAAATTTTTTATTTTCAAAGAGAGCAGTATATTCCGCTGGAAGTTCAGCTTTTTGCTTCTCTTTTATTTCATCTAGATTGAGTCCATTAGGAATTATTTGCACTTTTTGTGCTGGAATTTTGAAATTTTGTGTTAGTTGTTGCCTTTCATAACTGGTAAGTACGGTGATGGTATCCGCAAATCTATACAGATATTTAATACATAAACGGTATAGTCCCTTGCCATATGCTGCAATACTATGATGGATTGATACGATTATTTTTGAATCATTACCAAAAAGGCGGCTGATGATTGTTGGTATGTTAGCATCTTCCATCAGAGAAATCACAGTATGAATCTTATGTTCCTTGCAAAATTTCTTGATTTTCAGAGCTCTGGTAAATAATTTTTTCATTTTGCCAAAAAATGAAGAAGTCTGATCTTCATTTAGGGTGTAATAGGTTCACTTGAATGGATATTTTTCTTTGCTATCATAGAAAGTAAGATAAGAAATATCATATCATTCTTTATGGAGTTCAGTCCCAAGAATTGAGGCTACTTTTTCAGCTCCTCATCAAAACTGAAGAGAAGGAATAGTGATTACGATATTTTGCATATTTTCCTAGAGGGTAAATTCTATTTTATCTTTTTAGTGCTCTTATTCGAGAGATTATTTTGTACGCATATCTAAGTAGAAGAGGGCTTTTTTCATATGTATATTCTTCAATGATCGTTGGTCAGAATCAGAGTTTAAATTTATCTATGTTTCTTTTTTCATCGTTGTCTGACAGACTGATTCATCAGAAGTCATAAGTGTGGTAGCCTAATTTTTTGAATAGGAGCATGTCATAAAAATGAAGTCATCTATTTCAATATCAAATAAGATTTATTTTGCTTTTTTCATTTTCTTCTCTAAATAGTGAACAAGATTGGTATAATCTCGTCTCTCCTACAGTTTTGTCTACTATGTAGGTATGGTAGTTCAAGATATCTCCTTCGTAGATGGAATAAGTTAGTGCTAGGTAATTTCTATGTTTCAGTATTGCAGAGAACGGTATTTTTTCTAGCTTTTTTATTTTTGCAAATTTTAGATAAAATTGGTGGTACTTTTTTAGTGTTTCTAGATCTGGTTTTAAAATATATGTATATGTGATACCCTCCTTTTCTGCTCTTCTTATTTCATTCCTTATAGTGTGAGAAAATTTTTTCATCAGATCTTCTTCATTAAGTTTGAGGTCTAGTATTCATGTATAACATACTTTTTCAAAGGCTCACTCTATATTGAGTTTTTTTTTAATTTGGGATATGAATATACTAGTTATTAAGCTAGATTTCCCCCCCCCATTCTGGTATCAATAGCGGTATTCTTTCACTGGGAAGATTCAGAATTTTTTGTACGTGGTCTCTAACATTTTAATACTTACTGAGTTAGATAAAAATATTTATTATTTTCTTTTAAATACTACTATTTTTCTATTCCCAACAAAGTATGGAGAGCTCTTTATACACACATAATCTGATGGAAGAATTTCTGAAAAGTTGTGATTAAAACGATAGTTGTTATTGTTGTGAAGCTCATCAACGATAATCGTTTTCATGGTATTGTATCTGCATAAGGTGGCATAGTAGCTTTTCAGTTCTTCTGGTGGGATAGCATGGATAAAATTAACTGTTATTAGGTAGTCTATTTTGTATCATTTAATCATATCAAATGATCCTACTGAATAATCGCTAGAGGGATACAGTTTTTTTGCTGCATTGATGACTTCTGGTGCAGTATCAAATCCATATTTATTTGGAGATTTAATCTCTGAGAGAATTTCTCCCAGTCCGCATCAGATTTCTAGGATAGTGCCTTTTCTGCTTTTGTCATCACTGTTGATGATTTCTGCTACATATGTTGTATATGGGCTCCATTCAGCTGGCAAAATATGTCATCTATTAAAGTGATATTTTTTATAAGCGAGGTAATGTCTAAGGTATCTTTCCCCCCTTTCAGTCGTGTCTAAAAGCTCCCGCATTCTTTACTCTTTCTATAAGGAAAGGTAATTCGGTTTTTGATTTGAAGTAGTCAACGATAGAGTTTTTGTTCAGCATAAAATTTATAGAAAAAACCAGATTTTTTTCGTTGAGGACTATAATCCAAGGATTCAATAGCATTGATACAGTGCTGAGATTCAGCTTTACAGAATGCGTCTATATTATCAATAAAAGCTGGACTATAGCTATTAGGATGCAGACAAATGGTCCAGATTCCGTTTCTTTTTTTTATTGGCTTTCGAAGTTGTTGAGGCAGCCATTTGAGACCTTCTCTTGAAAATGGGAAAAGTGCGATTCCATCTGTGATATATTCAAATTCTAATTCTTTTAGTGCCTTACATGTATTTTTATCAAAACTATGTGCTGGAGCCATTCGCCATTTTATTTCCTTTTTTAAGTGTTTTTCAAGCATTTCTTTCCCCTTTTTTATTTTCTCATATTGTTCTTTGTAGGGGAGTCAGGCAAATTCACTATAGTTATTGAGACCTATGATTCCACTGTTGTGTGTTGTGTAGAGGTGTTGATATCCATGCTGTGCAATGATTCGTCATTTCTCCTCTAAACTTCTCATTTTCTCCCAAAATTCTGCTGTATATTCTGCAAGTCATAATTGCCTATCTTGATTATCCGGCACAAGTCCAATGATTGGTTTAATAGCGTATCTATCAAAGATTTTTTCTAACCTCAAAAAATTATCTCGGTTCATTCAAGGTGTGACATCATCGATACGAAAGATATAACCAGCTTTTTTTGTTTTTCTATGCATTATCTATGACTATCTCATAAAAGGCGGAAAACAGATCATTTTCTCATTTTTTTATAGACATTTGTAGTGTTTAAAGCATTGCCCTCTCAACTTCCCTTTTATATCAAAAAGTACTCAATCCTCTTTTAGAAGACTTTTGATATCAAGGCGTTCAAATTCCTTATGATTTTGAGCATAAATGACGGCATCGTATTTCTTTTCATTAGAAAGTGCAGTAAGTATCTCTTCTGGTGTGAGATTAAGTTCTTCTCTATCATAGTCTCTAAGATATTCATGATAGGGATCATATCAAGTAATATTGGTTCAGAATTCTTTGAGTTCTCTGATGGTCTCTGCTATCTTACTATTTCTGAAGTCAGGGACATTTTCTTTAAAGGTTAGTCCTAATACTAGAATATTTGCATTTTGCACTTTGTTGTTGGCCTGGATAAGGAGTTTGATTGCCTGATGAGCAACTCGAACTGGCATATCATCGTTTATTCTTCTTCCTGCAAGGATAACATCAGGATGAAGTCAGACTTTTATTGCTCTTCTAGCTAGATAATAAGGATCTACTCCAATACAGTGACCTCCCACAAGTCCAGGAGTGAACTTTAGAAAATTCCATTTAGTTGCCGCTGCATCCAAGACATCAAAAGTATTTATTCACATTTTATCACAGATTTTTGCAATCTCATTGATTACTGCAATATTGATGTCTCTTTGAGTATTTTCAATAATTTTTGAAGTTTCAGCAACTTTTATACTTGGTGCTTTGTGAATAATCCCTGTTGTAATTGATCAGTACATTTCAGCTAGAATTTCCAATGTTTCTGAATCAGAGGCTGATACTACTTTTGCAATTTTATCAACAGTATGCTCTTTGTCTCATGGGTTGATTCTTTCTGGAGAGTATCCTACATGAAAATCCTGAATATATTTCAATCCACTATTTTTTTCTAGAAGAGGAATACAGATTTCCTCGGTGCATCCGGGATCAACAGTCGATTCATATACAACAGTTTGTCCTTTTTCTAGGACTTTACCTATCATTGTTGATGCTTTAATTAATGGTGTATAGTCAGGGTTATTATCGTGGTCGACTGGAGTTGGGACGG
Source organism: uncultured bacterium (assembly GCA_963552955.1). Classification (GTDB taxonomy): domain Bacteria; phylum Patescibacteriota; class Gracilibacteria; order Absconditabacterales; family Absconditicoccaceae; genus HOT-345. The sequence goes on along the minus strand of CAUVLQ010000004.1, from coordinate 51,790 downwards.
TTACAATCAGGATTTCAGCCTCTCTTAGATTTTCTGGATTATTAGTATAGTGAATGTTAACTTCTGAGATCTTGCTTCAGATTTCTTCTGTTGCATCAAATCCATTTTTCAGCTCAGAGAGTTTTTGCTCAGAAATGTCGAATCCGATGAGATTGTTCCCTTTTTTTGCGAGATGGTAGGCTAGTGGGAGCCCTACATATCCAAGTCCAATGATTGCAATAGTTTTCATAGTGAATTTATATTAAAAAGATAAATTCTGATTATATCTTATAGTATTCTCTGTATCGTTTGATAAGCTGGTGCACTCCTTCTTGGATAGGAATTTTTGGTTCCCGTCAGAGAAGTTTTTGAGAATGATCTATATCAACTCAGCTTTCAGGAATGTCTGCTAAGTCAGCAGGAAGATATTTTTTATTTCCAGATTTCCCACATTCTTTTTCAATGTAAGAGATCATATCGTTTAGTACAACGGTGTTTGTATTCCCAAGATTGAAGATTTCGTAATGATTTTCCGGAATATAATTTAGAGACTTGATCACTCCATCTACTATGTCATCAATATAGGTGAAATTTCTAATCGTTTTTCCCTCGTTAAACACCTGGATTTCTTTCTCTTCTAAGATTCCTTTTGTAAAGATAAAAAATGCTCCATCAGGTCTTCCTCGAGGTCAATAGACATTAAAAAATCTGAGTCCAACTGTTGGTAACTTGAAATAAAAGCTATAACTATGAGCGATAAGTTCGTCTGCTTTTTTTGTTGCTCCATAAAGACTTATTGGAGTATCAGTTTGATCCCCAACAGTAAAAGGCATTTTTTTATTTGCTCCATAGATACTAGCGCTAGAAGCATACACAAAATTTTTGATATGATGTTGTTTTGATAGTTCAATAAGATTATGAAAACCTACAATATTTGTCTGAATATATGCATAAGGATTAATAAGACTATATCTTACCCCAGCTTGTGCAGCAAGATTCAATACTTTATCTATTCTATTTTCCTCAAAGAGCTTTGTTACAAATGCTAGATCTTCTAGATTGCCTTTATAGAAACTGAAGTTTTTAAACTTTTCAAGCTCTTGTCTTCTTGCATGTTTTAGATTTATATCATAGTAATCATTTTCATTGTCGAGTCCAATTATTGTTTTCCCTTGTTCTAGGAGTTTTTTTGAGACATGATATCAGATAAATCCACTGGATCAAGTGATGAGAATTGTTTCCATGAAATGATGATCTTAAATAAAAAATTATTTATAAATTGTAATTACTTAAAAATCGTTGATAAGTTCTTTCTATTCCTTCCTCAAGTTCTACTTTATGGGATCGTCATAAGTTACTTAGTTTCTCTATATCTTGTAGTTTTCTAGGTGTACCATTAGGCTTTGTTATATCTCGAACGATATTCCCCTCGTAACCAGTAGCCTTTTGGATAAGTTCTGCAAGATACTTAATTGAGACTTCTTTTCCTGTTCCAATATTTACGAAGATGTCTCCATTTTCGTTTTGTTCCTTTGTAGGAGTAAAATTTTTCATTAGATATAGACAGGCGTCTGCCATATCATCTACAAATAAGAACTCCCTCAGGGGTGATCCATCTCCTCGGAGTATAACTTCAGGAAGCCTTTTTACCTTTGCTTCATGAAATTTGCGGATCATCGCTGGGAGAACATGAGAGGTTTCTAAATCAAAGTTATCGTTCTCTCAATAAAGATTGGTTGGCATACAGGCGATAAAATTTGTCCCATATTGCCTATTATAGCTTTGACATAGCTTTATCCCAGCGATTTTTGCAATTGCATAAGGCTCATTTGTTGGCTCTAGAGGACCTGTAAGGAGATATTCTTCTTTCATTGGTTGTTGAGCAAATTTAGGATAGATGCAGCTTGAACCAAGAAAAAGCAATTTTTTTGCTCAGTGAAGGTAAGCTTGGTGGATCACATTGTTTTGAATCATGAGATTTTCATAGAGAAAGTCAGCTGGGAATGTGTTATTTGCAAGAATCCCTCAAACCTTTGCAGCAGCAAGAAATATATATTCAGGTTTTTCTGCCTTATAGAAATCTGATACAGCAAGACTGTCTCTAAGGTCTAATTCAGAAGAGGTCCTCACTACGAGGTTTGAATATCCTAACGCTTGTAAACGTCTTAAGATTGCTGAGCCGACAAGACCGGTATGCCCAGCTATGTATATTTTAGAGTCTTTATTCATAGATTATTATTCATACTGAGATAAAACGGTGAATCACTGCTCTTTAAGTATTTTTTGTTGTTTGAAGAGCTCTATATCAGCTTTTACCATTTCACGACACATTTTTTCTAAGGTATATTCAGAAGACCATCAGAGTTTTTCCTTAGCCTTGCTTGGATCTCAGAGTAAAAAATCAACTTCTGCAGGGCGGAAGTATTGTGGATCCACCTCTACCAAACATTCTCCAGTCTCAGCATTATATCATTTTTCTTCTACTCCTTTACCTGTCCATCTAATAGTAATGCCAACTTCAGAGAATGAATACTCAATAAAGTCTCTAACACTGTACGCTTCTCCTGTTGCTAGGACATAATCATCAGGATCCTCTTGTTGTAGCATTAGCCACATTCATTTTACATAATCTTTTGCATGCCCTCGATCTCTTTTTGCATCTAGGTTTCCTATGTAAAGCCTTGAGGTTAGTCAAAGATAAATCTGAGCGACTCATCTTGTAATTTTACGAGTAACAAAAGTCTCTCACCTGAGAGGAGATTCGTGATTAAAAAGAATCCCGTTACATGCAAATATTCAATAGGCTTCACGATAGTTCTTTGTTATTCGTAATCAATATAGTTTCGCAACTCAGTATGGGCTTCTAGGGTGCATAGGAGAATCTTCATTATATCCTAATTCGGGCCTATTGTATTCTAATCATCAAAAGAGTTCTGAAGTTGAAGCTTGATAAAATTTACAAACTTTCCCAAGTCCTGCAATTTTAATTGCCTCAAGCAGTCTTAAGGTGCCTAGGGCATCTGCATTCGCAGTATATTCCGGCATTTGAAAACTTACAGCCACATGAGATTGTGCCGCGAGATTATAAATTTCATCAGGAGCTATTTCGCTGACAAGTTTAATAAGATTTGCACTGTCAGTCATATCTCAGTAGTGAAGGAACAATCTCCTATCAGAGTTGTGCGGATCTTGATAGAGATGATCTATTCTATCGGTATTAAAGAGGGAAGATCTTCTTTTTATTCAGTGAACTTCATATCCTTTATTGAGAAGAAATTCAGCAAGATATGCTCAATCCTGTCCTGTAATTCCTGTAATGAGTGCCTTTTTCATTTATTTAATTCAGTTTTCTAAAATTCTTAATTTCTTGTTTTAAAATATGATACTTTTTAATATTCCATAAAAAAATTAGAAGGAAAAAACAGATTCAGACCGCAATAAGATAAAGGAGATTGGTTCGTCTGTTGTTTTCACCTATAAATATCCAATGTTTAAAGTGCCAGATGCAAAGTGATAAAAACGTAATTATTAGGACATTAGAACATATAAATTTCCAATTCATATGAAAATATATATTTTTCTTTATGTAAATCAAGCTTAGTCACCAAGCAAAGAAATATCCAATCCCAAATCATAATACAGATCATGGAAGTCAAAGATATAAAATAGAAAGAATACTTATTATTATTGTTAACACTAATGTTCCTATTAAAATATGAACTCTTTGTTTGACTGCTCAAATTCATCAGAGTAGGGCAAAGTTGAAATTTGATAGGATATTAAATATGAGGAAACCAGTCCCCCAGATACCGATCTCTCATGATAAGCGAAATTTTTCTCAAAAAAGAACAGCTGCTATTTCAGGACCGAGGGCTATGAGTAGGGCGCTGAAACTTAGTGTAAGAACAGAAAAATAACTATAAAAAAACGAAATAAGGGGATTCAGCTTTTTTTCATCTTTCTTTTCCATAACTTCTGCAACAATTGGGAAAATTAAACTCATAATTGGTCAAATAATTATAAATCCCATATTGAACAGACTCTGAAAATTCGCAAAATATCCAGCAGATTCATCACCCAGAAAATAAAGTACGAGCTGCTGAATAATCTGTCAGAATACGCTACTAATATTTAGTCAAATGAATGACCATAATGCATATTTGCGATATTCTTTAAGCATTGGTTTATTCCACTCAAACTTTCCCTGCATTAAAGAATGATGGTAGTTCCTATAGTAAATAAATCCAGCGATGAGGATTCAAACTCCTAATCATAAAAGTCGGTTAAGACTGTACCATTCTATAGTCCCTCTGTTAGTCAAAAAGCAAAAAAATGAAAAACAGACTACAGACCGCATTCTTATAAATTCCACAAGCTGGTAGTCAAAAGTTTTTTGAAATGCAATAAAAATGCTTTGAAATGTCTGAAAAAGATTTATTCATAAAAAATAGAGACAGAAGTATTTTAGTATATCTGCAGAAACAGGGTTGTGAAAATAGTTTACCGCAAGCCAATCACTACCAAACCATAATCCAAGAGCGATCAATATCGCTGTTCAAAATTGAACTAAAAAGCTGAGATAAATCGTTGTCTTAATATGATTATATTCCTTTTTGATCCAAAATTTTGGTAAGAAATACTGTAAGCTTTCGGTTAAACCAAGGTCATTATAGACATTCAAGAAACTAATGAGACTAATAATACTGTAGAGGATCCCAACATCTGCGACAGAAATCTCTGGAGAATTAGAGATCAAAAGCCTAATTAAATATCCACCTGGTGCAATAAGGTATGAAAAAAGATAGAGCCAAAAACCTTTTTTTATCAGTTTTTGACTCAGAGTTTCATCTTGAAGGAGATCAGTATTGTTTTCTTGTTGCTTCATGAGCTATATTGGATAAAAATTATAGAATCTATCGGCTCTTTAAAAATCTTAGATCTCAATTAGTGAAAAGCCTGATATCTTTTATCCCGTATCTCACTGCAACTAGACGATTAATTCCCATTCCAAAGGCAAATCCGGTTCGCCCTTCTTCAGGATTTACTCCAGCTTCTTTTAATACATTTGGATGAATCATTCCAGCGCCGAGGATCTCCATCCACTTTGACATTTCTTTATTCCCAGTTTTAGGATTTACATATTCATATCTTGTATCTATCTCAAAACCTGGCTCAACAAAAGGGAAATAAGCAGGTCTCATTCTGATTTCAACCTTTTTTTGAAGAGCAACAGTCAAAAAATCCTGAATAATCGTCTTGAAGTGCGCAATGCTGATATTTTTGTCAATATATACTCATTCAAACTGGTAAAACATCGTATCATGCGTCGCATCTACATTCTCAAATCTATAGACCCTACCGGGCAAAACAGCTCTGATTGGAACTCAGTATTTTTTGATAACATAGTTTTGAGCAGAGGAAGTATGAGTTCTAAGAACAAAATTTTCCCCTCTAGGATCTAGCTCATCAATATAGATAGTATCATGCATTTCAGTAGCAGGATGAGAAACCGGAATATTCACAGACTCAAAATTCTCAAATTTGCTCACAACATCTCTTCCATGTTCAACAATAAACCCCATCCCCTGAGCAATTTCTTCTAGTTCTCTTCTTACTTTGCTCAAAAGTGAAAAATATCACTGTTCAACTGGTGTCCCAGGAAGTGAAATATCAACAATATCCTCAGCAAGTTGCTCATTGATCTCTCTGAGTTTGAGTCTTTCAAAACACTCTTCATATCCTGTTTGAAGTGCTGTTTTTAGTGCAGAAATTTGTCCTCATTGAATCTTTTTCTCCTCAATTGGCAACTGAGCAAGCGTCTTTAATGCCTCACTTACATACCCTTTTTTCCCAAGGATCTTCTGATATCGATTTTCCAGTTCTACTAAATCCTCACATGCCTTGAGCCAAGTAAGTTCCTGATCTAAGTTAATCATTCCCTTTAGAAAAAAAGATAAAAATCTGACTCTGAGTGTAGTGTTTTCTCATCACTTTTCAAGAATATTTTTTGAAAGATCAAAAAAAGAGCAATGGTTTGCTCTTTTCAGATTTTCTATTATTTATTTTCTACTAATTCTCTAGTAATCAATTCTCTTTGAATATATTCAGGATTATTAGCGGCTTGAATTGCCTGAGAAACCGTGATCATTCCTTTTTCAACAAGGCTCAAAAGACTCTCTTCCATAATCTGCATTCCTCCCATTCTATTGGTATACATAGTACTTTTTAGCTGATTAAGCTTATTTTCTCTAATGAGGTTGGCAACTGCTGTTGTATTGAGTAGGACCTCTTGAGCAAGAGCAAGACCTGGTTGATCTTGCCTTTTTAAAAGCTTTTGTACAACAATTGCTCAGAGATTTTCAGCAAGTTGAACTCTGATCTGATTTTGTTCACTCGCATTAAATGATCCAACAATTTTATTTAAAACTTGTTCAGCAGATCTAGCATGAACAGTTGTTAGTACCAGATGACCAGTTTCTGAGAGAAGAATCGCATTTCTGATACCATCAAGATCTCTGATCTCACCAAAGAGAATCACATCAGGTCTTTGTCTTAGAGCATATTTCATAGCTGAAGAGAAGGAACTAATATCTTTGCCTAATTCTTTCTGATCAACGACACTTTCTTTTGCCTCAAAAATATATTCAATCGGGTCTTCAATCGTCAGAATATGTTTTTTCTCGGTTTGATTAATTTCCTCTACCATTGCTGCGAGTGTAGTAGATTTTCCAGATCCTGTAGCTCCTGCCAAAAAAATAATCCCATTTGTTCTATGTGAAAGTTCCTTGAAAATTCCTGGTAAACATAGTGATTCTAGGGTTGGGACTTTTTTTCTCAAAAGTCTGGCAACAATCATAATGTGTCCTCTTTGTCTCGAAATATTTACTCTATATCTTCTATCTTGATATCCAATTCCGAGGTCAATACTTCCGTGCTTTTCAAAAAAATCAAGCCCAGTGGTATTCATCAGCGTTAATGCTAATTGATTGAGGAGTTCATCATCCAACGGCTCAAGATCAGTTTCTCTATGAACTTCCTCCAAAATTCTCAAAACAGGAGGTTCACCATAGGTCAAATACATATCAGAAGCATTTTTTTGAATCATCAAAGTATTCAAATATTCTAGATATGCTGTAGGATTTTGAAATTGATCATTACTCATTTTTGCCATGGGAATTTTTGAGGAGAAAAGATAAAAAATCAGATTTTTTCTTTCCTTGATTATAGTGAGATTTTTTCTTTTGTCAAAAAAAAGCACTTTATCTCTCGTCTTAAATTTTAGCTCGTTCTAGCATAAAAATTTTCCTTGAAAAAGCTGATGAAAATTCTATACTTGAGATCAGTTTTATTTTTGTGATCAAAAGTATGTGGTATCATACGCGCCATGTCCCCAGAAATTAAGATATAAACTGTGTCTTAAGAAAGAAAAAATCAGATTTTTATTTTGTTTTCTAAATTATTATGGCGACAACACTTGCTTCAAGAGCTGAAGACTATTCTCAGCGATATAATGATCTCGTAAAATATGCAGATTTGGCTGAAAATTCAGCTGTAAGAGGATGTATGATTATAAAACCCTATGGATATGCGATCTGGGAAAATATGAGAGATATCTTAGATAGAATGTTCAAAGTTACTGGGCACCAAAATGCTTATTTCCCATTATTTATCCCTAAATCTTATTTTTCAAAGGAAGCTTCTCATGTTGCAGGATTTGCTAAAGAATGTGCTGTTGTGACTCACTATAGGCTTAAAAATTGAGAAAATTGAGAAATTATTGTTGATCCGGAAGCAAAGCTTGAAGAAGAACTTATTGTAAGACCAACTTCTGAGACAATCATTTGGGATTCTTATAGAAATTGGATTAAGTCATATCGTGATCTGCCACTATTGATCAATCAACGAGCAAATGTTGTAAGATGGGAGATGAGAACTAGACTTTTCCTTAGGAGTGCTGAGTTCCTCTGGCAAGAAGGACATACAGCTCATGCAACTCCAGAAGAAGCCGATGCTGAAGCAAGAAAGATGCTAGGGGTGTATTCAGATTTTGTTCGTAATTTTATGGGAGTTTTCCACTATAAAGGAGAAAAACCTGAACACGAAAGATTCGCTGGGGCGGTTGCAACCTATACTTTTGAACCAATGATGCAAGATGGAAAAGCGCTACAGGCATGAACATCTCATAATCTCGGTCAGAACTTTGCTAAAGCTTTTGATGTCAAATTTACAAACCAAAATAATGAGTTAGAGTATGTCTATGCTACTTCTTGGGGAGTGAGTACAAGAATGATGGGAGGTTTGATCATGGCTCATTCTGATGACCATGGATTAGTTTTACCACCTGCACTTGCACCAATTCATCTTGTAGTGGTCCCTATTTTTAAGACACTAGAGGAGCTAAATGAGATAAAGGCAAAACTCCAGCCTCAACTTGATCAGCTTTCAAATATTGTTATTCATTCTGAAACTTTAGGAGATTACTCAATTCCAGTAAAGGTTAAAATAGATGAGGATATGCAAAAATCTGCTGGACGAAAGTTTAATGAACGAGAACTCAAGGGGGTCCCTGTAAGAATAGCCGTTGGAAGAAGAGATTTAGAGCAGGGGCAGGTAGAAATTTTTAGAAGAGATACCTTGGAAAAGAGTTTTGTCCAAATAGATCAGCTTGCTCGTACAGTTCAGGAGTTATTCCTTGATATCCAGCAAAATATTTATAAAAAGCATGAAAAATTTACCCTTGACCATACATCAACAGCGAATACCTATCAAGAGCTTAAAGAAAAAGTTGAAAGCTGATTTGTCCTCGCTCATCGAGATGGAACAAACGAAACAGCTATGCAGATCCAGGATGAGCTTAAGGCTACAATTAGATGTTTGCCATTTGATCTTTGAGAAGAGGAGTGAATAGATCCTCTTTCAGGAAAGCCAAGTAAGAGAAGAGTTATTTATGCTAGGAGCTATTAATGTCTTTCTTTATGTCTTCTAGAGAATTGTGAGAATATTAGCATTCTAAATTTTTGGGAGAGTGGGCTTGATTTTCATGAGGAAATGAATATACTGATCTCGTCAAACAAAAAAGTCATTTGGTGCATATGTAATTTGATTGTGACCTGGCTAGTGGTCCCTTGGTAAATTATATTATATTTCCATATTTTTTTAGCTAGTCAGTTTTCTAGCTGACCGTCGGAAGATGAGTCAGCTTTTTTGTAAGTTTAATCTCTATAATAGTGAAGCTAATATAAAAAATATATTGACATTCTACTAAGAAAATATATAAACTGTCTTGCTAATATAAAAAATGTTTCGTACATAATTATTTTATTTGTTTTATGCTTTTTTCTGATCCGTCGGGAGATAGATTCAGGATAATTGTTTAGATTTGTCGGGAGATAAGTTGAGAACGACTCCTTAGATTCTTCATTTTCCATTGAGGAGTGGGTTCTCTGGGTAGATTCTATACATTTCTTCTTACTTCTGCCTAGAGAACCTTTTTTATTAGAAGATTAGGTATAAACTCCAGTTTTTTACTAGGAGTTTTTTTGAAAAGAAAAAAGAAGTCAGATTTTTTTGACTTCTTTCTTTTTTTCTACGATACTTTAAGTATTTGATTGAATCACGATATTCTTTGCAAAGTCTAGCCAGGCACCATCTTTTACCTCGATTACGAATTTCTTGTCTCCAAGCTCTTTAATGATGTAATTTTCTCAAGGAGAAGTCAGTTCTCCTTTGCTTTTACATTCATAAACAACAACGGTCGGATTAGTTGAAAGGAGATCTTTGTCGTTATGCTTGATTACTCTGAGTGCATAATTACAGCGGACTCCTACTTGACCAAAATCTGCATCAGTATTGAAACCTTCATAAGAAATATTCATTGATGGGAAAATGATTTCGTAGGCTCCTCTAGAAGAGGTGTAGGTAAGCTGCCTATCTTGAGAGACTGGAAATTGTTTTACATTTGGATTATAGCTGGTTTCACGAGTTGTAGCTTGTTCTTTTTTTGTTTCTGGAGTTGTGGAAGATGTTTCGTTTCTCTTTTCTTTATCTTCTTTTTTTTCTTCAGTTGGTTTTTTTGTATCAGCTCCTGTTTGGGTTAGTTGTTGAGTAGTTCAGGTAGCTGACTGAGGATTAGAGTTGGTATCGGTCACTTTAAGATCAATAAATTTTAATTTATTTGGTAAAGTCGGATCTACGCTAACCTGACAAGTAAAATTCTTCTCACCAGCTCACTGGATAGTAACTTCAATTCCTGACTTGTTCGTCTTAATAGTATGCGAAACAATACGGTTAAGTCCATTATCAACTCCAAGACAAACCTTTACTCAATAAAGATTCACAAGCTGTTTTACATATTCAGGACTAACAATTGTAATCAGATTTTTAATTTTAAGCACTTCTTCATCTTCAGCATTATTGATGAAGTATCAGATAGTATCTCAATTTTGGAAATACCAAGTTTTTACTTCTCCTAATTTATAGAAAGTATCTCCATTACTTGTAGTAGAGACCTGAGCTGAGGTGTCTTTAAAGGTCCTTGTCAATTCCTTACAATTAGTATCTCCACCATTAGTACAAGTAAAGAATTCAATTTTTGTTACTTTATCATTTTCAAGGTTTTTAACTTCAATCTTCCCGTTTTCTCCTGCCTGTCCAACAAAGACAAAACTATCAAAGAATTCCTGTCCAAAGTACAGTCCAGCATTTGCTACATAGATCCCAGGATTTTTTACTTCTTCCTGAACCTCTTGCTGACCAGTACTTGCTTGCTGATTTTGACTAGCAATTGGAACAATACCAGTTACTTCTACCAGAGGAGTGTTTTTATATATTGCCTCTAATGTTCCAAGAACTTGAAATTCTCCAGAACTAACTGAAGTATAATTATTTAGAGGGAGCGTTTTACTCTTAAGAAAGTAGGTCTTCCCATCAGAGCTAGTAAATACATGCGTATAAGTGATCAAATCACTATCATCTTGCTTGAGTGTTCCTACAGTGTCGATCTGCATTCCTATAGTATATCCTCCGCCAGTAGTTGACTGGATTTGAGAAATCTGATTTTGTTGAGTATTGTTTTGAATAAAGTAATATCCCAATGCTAAACATCCAAGAATTAGAACAAGTGAAAGGAAGATTCGCATTCCATTACCAGATTTCTGTTGAGGAGACCTAATTACGCCACCAGAAAACCCTCATCTAGACTGCTGCTTTGAGAAAAAATCCTGTTGTTTATTCATAGTTCAGTATAAAAGGATAAAAACATTGCTCCTCCTATAATAAAAAAAGAAAACAGATTTTCAAGTTCAGATTTCTCTTTTTTTGAGTTTTGTCAATAAAGAAAACTCCTTACTAATGTAAGGAGTTTCTGTTAGTTTTTTTAGAAAATTAGTTCTTTCTATCTACTTTATAGATTGTCTTAAGTGCTTCAATAATGAATGGAACATTGAGGAAGAGGGTCAAGAGTGCAGTCAATACGATCATAGATCCGAATCCCTTAAACATATTGATTCCATATGCGAAGAGCAATACTCAGATCAAAAGAGTAGAAACCTGACCGTCTCTGATTGCTGACCAGCTTCTCTCTGCAGCACTACTAATTGCAGACTTTACAGTCTTTCATTCTTTGATCTCTTCATTCATTCTCTCAAAGATAAGTACATTGGCATCAACAGCCATACCAATAGAGAGGATAATCGCAGCAATACCACTAAGTGAAAGTGCGTAATCAATAAGCTTAATCAGAGCCAATAATACTACAAAATAGAAGATCATAGTAAGTGTAGTAACTACCGCTTTTCTCCATCCATAGATAAAGAACATATAGAGGATAATTGCCAAAGTTCCAACAGCAGTAGCAACTAATGCTCCTTGCAAGGCACTATCTCAAAGTGAAGGACTTACCTGTTCTTCTTGCATCAAGATGAGTGGAGCAGGCATATTTCCTGAGTTAAGTTCTTTTGCAGTAGCGATGGCTCTTTCTCTATCAAATCCTCCAGAAATCTGAGCTCTTCCATCACAAATTGCTTCCTGAATAGTTGCAATAGTTGCAGGTACTCCTCAGATAAAGATTCCCATAGTGCTTCCTTTATTTTCTTTAGTGATCTGACAGAAAATTTCTTTTCCTTCCTCATTGAAAGTAATACTTACTCCTGGTTTTCCAAGATCTGCATTTGCTTCTGCAAGGTTGAAGTAAGCTCCGTTAAGTGGAGTTCCATCATTTCCCTTTGCAACTTTCCAGCTTGCAGTATCGTTGATGAAAAGTTCTTCAAGTACATAATTCTGATTTTCAATATTTCTTTCAAGTACACGGAAGATTAAGAATCCATTTAGTCCATGACTTCCAGTTCCGAACTTGTCTCCATATACTCCTTCAAGAAGAGGTGAGATTTGACCAATTTCTAGTGTATTGAGAGTCTCAAGATGCCCATTGTAAAGAGATGAAAGCTGACTTGCGTTTCCTGAGAAAATATTTCCATAAATATCTTCTCCTTGCTGGTTTCCATAGATAGGAAGCATCTGTTCTGGATGTGCAAGAAGCTCTTGTCTAATAGACTCAGCACGAGCCTTTCTAGCCGCAATAGTCTCTGCGTTCCTTGGTTCATCATTTGCGATCTTAAACTCAAGTTCTACAGTCTTACCGATCATTTCCTTTGCCTGGTCAAGATCAGCAACTCCACCAATTTCAACTACTACCTGAGTTTCATCATTCAAATTCTGAATATATGCTTTGTAATCACTCACTCCAAGAGTAGAAATTCTACCATCAATATTCTTGAGGATTACATTTTCAATAGTCTTTTTTACCTCAGCAAATTCAACGTCAGAGTATACTTCCTTGTATTTATCATAGTTGATTTTGTAAACAAGTTTAGTTCCTCCTGAGATATCAAGCCCCTTTCTAAAGTTATTGATACCATTTGTTGTGAAGACTCGTTCTCTCTGGAGAGTTTCTTTGTTAAAGTTTCTTCCTATAAAGAAGATAAACAGAAGACTCACTACAAATACGATTCCTAGTCCAAGCCTTTTTGTCCACACTCATTTCATAGTTCTTGCCATTAAATGAATAAAATAAAAACTGCTCCTACTATATCCTTTTCCCCATTGAATACAAGGGATTTATCTTTTACTTGCATTAGTATCCTAAAAGAGTATATAGAAATACAAATAATTTTATGTGGAGTGAACTTTATTTTTCTCATCAGTGATGACCAAATTGCAGCTGCTTTTGATTATTGTAAGTATTGCTTTTTTGATATTGAGTTTTAGAGTGTATAAAAGGAAAAAAATCTGACTTCCAACTTTTGCTCTATTTTTTTTCTGATCGTGTATTGTTGGAATCTTCGCACTCCGTGTTGAATGGCTCAATGCTATAGGAATCACCTTTGGGCTCAATAGAGGAGCAGACCTGATTGTGTATGTCTCAATTATTCTTTTGTTTTATTTTGTCCTTGAACTGTACAATAAAAATACCAAGCTTCACTTAGCACAAACTGAGTTGATTAGAAGCCTTTCTTTGGAAAGAGTACTAAGAGGACCTCTACAAGACGCTGAAATTGCCTTTATTATCCCGGCTTACAATGAATCTGCGCATTGTATCCAAGTGATCCAAGAAGTACTTGATACCTGAAATATTGTAGTATTTATTGATGATGGAAGTCAGAACTGACTCTTTAAGCTCCTCAAACAACATTTTCAAGAGACAAAAAATCTGGTTTTGATTCAACATATTAGAAATCTTGGTCAAGGTGCGGCATTGCAGACTGGGTTTGACTATGTTCAACAGGAGTTGCCTCAGGTAAAGTTCGTCGTGACCTTTGATTCTGATGGACAGCATCTTTTGAGTGATCTAGCAAACTTCCGTTCAGCTTTTGAGAATAATGCTGATTTAGAAATTGCACTCGGATCAAGATTCCTTGGTTCAACAGTAAATATGCCTCGAAGCAAAAAACTGGTTCTAAAAATCTGAATTCTTTTCACTTCATTCTTTAGTGGAATACTCCTGACAGATACCCATAATGGATATAGAATGATCAAAGCATCCGCCCTACCAAAGTTTAGAATTACCTTTAACGGTATGGAGCATGCCTCAGAAATTATTGATATCATTGCACAAAATAAGATTGTCTATCAGGAGGTGCCAAATACGATTGTTTATACTGAATATAGCCTGAGTAGAGGACAGAAAATTTCAAACAGCATCAAAATTGTAAAGAATCTGATTTTTAATAAGTTCTTTTGAAGGTAGGAAAGAGTATCTCAAGCTTTTGAAATTTGCCTTGTTTCGCTATCGCTCAAATATATCCATTCTCCTCTGATAGGGGGAGATGTCCGAAGGACAGAGGGGGTGAGTATTCAGCCATTGCGAGTAAAAAAACAAAAAAACCTGAAGTTCATATTCAGGTTTTTTATATTGTTTTAAGATCAAATTTCCAAGTGATTAAATATCAAGTCCCTTTACTGATTTTGCGTTGGTAAGGATAAAGTGCTTTCTTGATTGCACATCTTCACCCATCAGAATTCTGAAAAGTCTATCAGTCTCTTCTGCATCTTCAACAGTAATCTGATTAAGCTGTCTAGATGAGGGATCCATAGTAGTCTCCCAAAGCTGTTCAGCATTCATCTCTCCAAGTCCTTTATATCTCTGGATTTCTACTCCTTCATTAGTTTCAAATCAGTACATATCAGGGGTATGTTCCTCATTATACACATATACATGCTTGCTTCCTTTTGAGAACTTGTAGATTGGAGGGCAGGCAGCATACACATGTCCTCATTCTACCAGCGGTCTCATAAATCTAAAGAAGAAAGTAAGCAAAAGCGTTCTAATATGCGCACCATCCACATCCGCATCCGTCATGATAATAACCTTTTCATATCTAAGGCCTTCAATATCAAAGCTATCCTTGATTCCGCATCAGATCGCAGTAATAAGCGCTTTAACTTCATTGTTTGCCATCATCTTTTGGAAAACAGCTTGCTCTGTATTCAGAATTTTACCTCTTAGAGGCAAGATCGCCTGAAACTTACTGTCTCTTCCTGATTTTGCACTTCCACCCGCTGAGTCTCCCTCCACAATGTAGAGCTCAGTTCAGTGTCTTCCTCTCTTGCTACAATCAGCCAACTTCCCGGGCAAAACTCCACCAGAAAGCGCATTTTTTCTAAGTACAGTTTCCTTTGCAAATTTAGCAGCAAGTCTAGCTCTAGCAGCCAGATCAATCTTTTCAAAAATACGATCAAATTCTTCAGGATTTTCTGCAAAGTATCCCTTGAGATATTCATACGTCAAATCTTCAACAGCACCTCTTACATATGAGTTTCCAAGTCTTCCTTTGGTCTGTCACTCAAATTGTGGTTCTGGAATTTTTACAGTAACGATCCCATAGAGTCCATCAGTAACATCGCTATATTGAAATTCTCAGATTTTCTTATCAATTTTGTCTCTCTCCTTCCCAATTTCATTCATGATTTTCAATAATGCCGACTTGAAACCTAGGATATGAGTTCCTCCATCTTTTGTTGGGATATTGTTTACAAATGAAAGAGTATGATCATTATTCGTATTTACAAATTGGAATGAAATCTCAGCCTGACAGTTTTCAGTTTCTGCCTTGAAGTAGTGAGCAGAGGAGAGGGGCTGCTGATTTCAAACAAGGTTTTTAAGCCAGGTTTTGATACCTCATTCGTACATAAACCTGCTCATGAGTCAGGTTTTTAGATTTTTGAAAGTGAAGCTAACACCTGGAGTGAGATAAGCAGCTTGCTTCATTCTTGCGACTTCAGCTGTCTCACTAAACTCAAGCGTTTCAAAGATTGTTCAATCAGGCATAAAAGTCACACTCGTTCCAGTCTTATCAGTATCTCCGATAACTCTGAGCTCTCCCTGAGGAATTCCTTTTTCAAATCTCATTTGGTGAATCTTTCCATGCTTGTATACAGTAACCTCAAGCCAGGTAGAGAGCGCATTTACAACTGATGCTCCTACCCCATGAAGTCCTCCTGAAATCTTATAGGCACCCTTGTCAAACTTTCCTCCTGCATGGAGCACTGTATATACTGTTTCTAGGGCTGATTTTCCTGTTTTAGGGTGGATATCTACTGGAATACCTCTTCAGTTATCATGAACAGTTACTGAACCATCTTCATTGAGAATTGTGGTCACATCTCTACAGTATCCTGCAAGCGCCTCATCAACTGCATTATCAACGATTTCCTGTACCATATGATGAAGTCCTCTAGCATCAGTACTACCAATATACATTCCAGGTCTTTGTCTCACAGGTTCAAGTCCCTCTAGCACTCTAATCTGTGAGGCGTCATATTCATGCTGTTGTTCTGGAGTAGTCATCGTTTCTTTTGTTAATTAAAAAAAGAGTTTTCAAAGCTTATTGTAGGAAAATCAGAGTAAAAAACAAGTCAAAATACAAAAATCAAAGCCAAGAAAAGTCTATTTTTGTTAGTTTATCTACAATTCTAAAAAAAGAAAAAACCTGAAATAAGATCCAGGTTTTAGTCCATTATTTACCAGCTTTTTCTTCCTTTTTCTTTTGGAAATACAAATAGAGTGAGTAAAGTCCAAGCAGAGCAAGAATAATTCCAACAATCAAGCAAGAATACTCACCGAGACTTAGACGTCTGATAGAAATGATATAGTTGTTCGCATATCCCCAGAATGAAAGTCCAGAAGCTCCAAGCAAGATCAATGAAGTTGGTAGCGATCAAAGATCAGATTCTTCCTCATTTTCAACAGGAACCTTAGTTGCTTTCTTTTCATTAAGCTCTTCATTATGTGTTTTTTCGGTCATTGCATAGAAAATAGTAAAATAAATACCCCTTGTATACCGTCTTGTTTGATAAAATCAAGGGAAAGTGATATGTTCCTTACTAGAGGAGCTCGCGAGCAATAGTGAGACTGAAGGACTTTAGCATTCAACCCGTCATTGCGAGCAATAGCGAAGCAATCCAGATTAAAATTAAACCATTTTGACCTCTATCTGGATCGCCACGTTCGTTTCACTCACTCGCGAAGACAAGACTTTTGCTCCCTGCTAGGGGAGCTGGCGAGCGCAGCGAGACTGAGGGGTTGTAGAAATCAACCCCCTCTGTCGCAAAGCGACATCTCCCCCTATCAGGGGAGAAGTGATATAAATTAAACTGGTTTGCCAGCTATCTGGATGGCCACGGCTTCGCCTCGCGATGACAGGCTATGTATCGTTCTCAAAGTAATCAAAAAAACTCCCTAAGAGGGGAGTTTTCTATATTTAAGCTCCTATTTCAAAAGTGAATTGATAATTTGTGGTTCAATTTCATCATTGATATATCTCTCAACAGGTCTCGCACCAAACTGAGGATCATAAATCTTATCAATAATTTTCTCAACTTCAGCCTTGCTAAATTTTGGTAATTTCACTTTTTCATTGGTCTTCCATGCAGCAAGGAAGGTTTTGATCTTTTGATTAAACAGAGTGATGAGATTTTCCTTATTCAGTGGTCTAAAGACGATTTTATGATCAATTCTGTTTGAGAGCTCAGGTGTGATATAGTTTTTGAGATCTTCCAAGACTCTAGTCTTGATATCATCAAACTGTTTATCCTCAATATCAGCGGCTTTTCAGGTATCAAATCCGATAGTAGTCTTCTTTTTGCTAAACTCATCAGTTCAGATATTTGAGGTCATGACGATGATTGTATTTTTGAAGTCAATCCATCTTCCCTTGCTATCTTTGAGTTGTCATTCATCCAAGATCTGGAGCATAATATTCAAAACATCAGGAGAAGCCTTCTCAATCTCATCAAAGAGAATCACAGAGTATGGCTTTCTTCTCACCGCCTCAGTAAGCCCTCATCACTCATCATATCCAACATATCCAGCAGGCGATCAAATCAGCTTTGAAACTGAGAACTTCTCCATAAATTCAGACATATCAAATCTGATCATAGCTCCCTCATCACCAAAATAGTGCTTTGCAATGAGCTTTGCCAGGTAGGTCTTCCCAACTCCAGATGGTCCAAGGAAAAGAAATGAACCAATAGGTTTATCTTTTTTGATCACAGAAAGCCTACTTCTAATCAGAGTTTTTACTACATTTTCTACTGCATCATTTTGCCCAACGATCTCTTTTTTGAGTTCAGCATCGAGTCTCTTGAGCTTAGTAACCTCATCTTCATTTACGATATTGGTCGGAATTCAGGTCTTGTCTGCTAATACATTCCCAATATCGCTCGACTCAATAGTGCTTCTGAGGTTGATTGGAATATTTTTATTGGATCTGATTTTCTGAAGCTCTTTTTTGAGTTCTTCTTCTTCATTTTTAAGTTCAGCAGCAGAAAAATAATCCTGATTTTCAATTGCACTTTCAATTTTTTTCTGAATTTTTTCTATTTTTTTCTCTTGTGCTTGATAATTCTCGTCATTATCAAGTTTTTGCTGCATAGTAGATTTTCTAGCGCAGGCTTCATCAATGATATCAAGCGCTTTGTCTGGAAGTTGCTTGTTGAGAATATATCTCTTGCTGAGATTGATCGCACTGTCAATTGCCTCATCTGAGAGTAAAACTCCATGAAAATCCTCATAAATCTGCTTTAATCCTAGGATAATCTGTTTGGTAACTTCAATACTTGGCTCATTGACTACAACTTCTTGAAATCTTCTCTTGAGCGCAGCATCTTTTTCAATGTATTTCTGATATTCATCAAAAGTAGTCGCACCGATGAGTTTGATTTTCCCTCTTGAGAGGAGTGGTTTGAGCATCTGAGCAGCATCGTTTTGATCCTGTCCTCCAGCTCCAATAATAGTGTGCAACTCATCAATAAAGAGAATGATATTATTGGTCGGATCTGTTGCTTCCTCAAGGATTGACTTCATTCTTGATTCAAATTCCCCTCTATACTTTGTCCCAGCAACAAGTGTTCCCATATCAAGGAGGAAAACTTTCTTATTGATCAGTTTTTCAGGTACTTTTTTCATCATAATTCTCTGCACAAGCCCCTCAACAATCGCGGTCTTTCCAACTCCAGCTTCTCAGATCAAAAGCGGATTATTCTTTGTCTTTCTCAAGAGCGTATAGATCACCTGATCGATCTCCTTTTCTCTTCCAATAATTGGATCTAAGTATCCATCTTTAGCTTCCTTGGTTAGATCAGTACCAAAGTACTCAATAGTCAGCTTTTTCTCTTCTTTTTTCTTGGTCTTGTTGTCTGGAGTTTCTAGTGAAATATTCTCAGCATCTGACTTTTCAACGATTTCACTGTCCATGGCATCAAGCATTTGATTGATTGCTGAGTCAGTAGTAGAGTGGTCGTAGTTGATTTGCATGTTCGCAATTTCTGAATAATCTAAATCAAGTTGCATCATCATCGTATCAAGGAGCTCTAAAAAGCCAATGAAACCTTCTTTTTGCAATACAGGAACCTCTAATAGCCTTCAGAGTGTATTTTTGATGACTTCATATTCATTATTATCAGCTTCCAAGAGCTTTTTGAGTTTATTTGAGAGATAAGGCATACAAAGATGCATAATTCTGAATGGATTTAGGTATTTTGCATCAGTATCTATATCAAAGGCAGCTGAAGTTTTCTGTTCTTCGGAAGTATTTTCTGCTCAAATTTTTGAGAAGATCTGTTGCATATGTTTGTCTAGTTTAAGTTCAAGTTTCTTTTTGGCTTTTCGTTTACTGTCTTTTATTTCTTGTTCATATACTTTCCTCAGAAGTTTTGCAATATGTTTCTGAAGATGCTTGGTGTTTTGCATTCCAAGAACCGCAAAGAATGTGAGGTCTAATGGCATAATTAAATCTATACTATCAATTACTCAAAGGAAAATGTCATCAGCTGATATTTCTTTGGCTCAGCGAGCTTCGCGGAGCATGTTTGCGATTCTAAAAGATGCAATCACTTGTTCATCTATATTTTTATTTTTGGCGCGGCTCATATACTTTATCTTGCTTAAGATATTAAACTGCTTTCAAAGATAACATTTTAGCCTCTAAAAGCAAGTGAAAATCATGATGAGGTTTTTAGTAGTAATATATTATTCCTTCTCTAGTAGGGAGCGAAACCGTAGTCATCGTTCGCATAATATCACTTCTCCCCTGATAGGGGGAGATGTCCGAAGGACAGAGGGGGTGAGTATCTCCAACAAAACACTAAAGACTGTAATTAGCTAAAAATTATACTTCTCTTGATAAAAGATGGGAATCGGTTATAGTATAGAAATACATTTATATTCTTACCAAGAATAATGATGAATAATAGCACAAGAAATTTCACAAACTCATCAAACACACAAAACAGCTCATCATTGAAGGACAAGCTGAGGAAACTCACTACAGGAGTAGCTCTAGCTGGGACATTATTGATGGGAACTGCATGTGAGAATAAAACCAATACTACAGCAGATGAGCAAAAGGACAAGACTGAAAATGGGGAAGTAAAGGCTGATGGAAAAGATATCTTAACTGATGAAAACACTGTAGCTTTCACAGATATTCAGGAAGCTAATAAAGAAAATGATGACTTGGAATATGAAAAGGCAATTTTGGAGATTAATCTAGAACTAGAAAATCAACAAATTATAAAAGACTCTCTTAAAGCAGTAGAAAATAGCAAGAAAATCTCAGAAGATACTAAAAGAATCTCAGAAAATAGTGAGAAAATCGCAGAAAATAGTGAGAAAATCGCAGAAAATACGAGAAGAATTGCTAAGAATAGAAAAAATGCGAGAGCAGAGATGGAGGCCCTATGGGCAAGTGTTGATGAGGAGGTTTTCAAATCTTCTAAGGAAGTGCAAGATGCTTTAAATGAATATTTCCAGTGGGCAAAAGAAAACTGATATGAGCCAATTCCGCACGTAAAATATTTAGCTAGTCTAAAAAAATAGTTATTAAAAAAACTCTTGTGCTATGTGATATATAAATACCGTTTTTCTCTAGTGAAGAACGGTATTTTTTTATTGAGATAGAAATTACACCAAAGCTTGACAAATATTATAATTTGATTATAATATAGGTATATTTATCTTCTTACCAAGAATAGTTATGAATAATAGCACAAGAAATTTCAGCAACTCATCAAACGCACAAAACAGCTCATCATTCAAGGACAAGCTGAGAAAACTCACAACAGGAGTAGCTCTAGCAGGGACATTACTGATGGGAACTGCATGTGAGAATAAAACCAATACTACAGCAGATGAACAAAAGGAGAAGATTGAAAATGTCGAAGTAAAGGCTGATAATCAAAATTCAGAGCAAAGTGATATTGATTTTGATAAAGAAGCAGAAATGTTGAACTATGAGTTTGAAGATATGCAGATTAAAGCAGATTCAATAGCTAATTTGGAAGAAGCTAAAAGAATTGAAGCTGAAAGGAAGCAGTTGTCCGCTGATATTGACCAATTAGCTACTGAGAATAAACAATTAGCTACTGAGAATAAACAATTAGCTGCTGAGAAGAAACAACTAGCTGCTGATATTGAAAAGGAAAGAGAAAAGATTAAGCAAATTCGGATAGAAACCGAAAAGGAGTTTTCAACAGTCACTCAGGAAGATATCAGAAAGTCAAAAGATTTACAAAAGCAATTAGTAGAATATATAGAACGATGTAAAAAAACAGGTAAGCATAAGCCAGGGAAACATGTTCAGAGTCTAATGAGCTCAATCAATAGATAATTTCATACTCTAAGAAAACAAAATGGGAGCAGAAAATGATAAGGTAAAACTTCATCAGCCTAAGGAAATCCAGAAAAATCAGAGAAATATCGATATCAAAGATACTATTGATAGTGTTTTTTCCACAGCACCAAAGATAAATATTTCTATTTCAGAAAAAGAAGAAATAGAAAAAGTCCTTAAAGATTCAGAATTAAATTTTTCTAAAGAACAGACAAAAACTTTTCTTAATAGAGTCAAAGAGCTTGCTAATAAGTCAACTAAGAAAATGAGTCTGATTGCTATTGTAAATGGACTAGTTAAATCGCACAAAAAGAAACTCGCAGAAAAAAAGGATATACAGAATAATCCCACACTTCCCGCTATCTCAAATAAAGTACAAATAAGAAAACAAGAAAGAGAAAAGGAGAGGCTTAGAAATCAAAATAATAATTCTCTGAATGAACAACAACAAAAAACAAAGGAGCAACAACAAAAAACAAAGGAGCAACAACAAAAAACAATAGACTCATCAAGAACTGAAAAGGAATGACTAAGAGGAATAGGAATAGAAGGGGTGGAACGTCTAGAAACAATTAGAGCCACAAAAGAAGCTTATCAAAAACTCTCTCCTGACCTCAAACAACATAGCCCTGAGGAAATCAATACGAAAATCAATGCTCTTTCTCCACATACCAAGGCAAGGCTCAAAAAAAGCGGACTCTCACTTAGTGACTATGCCCAATTTTCGCTCGCGAGAGAAAAAATCGCCTCACTAGATACCAAGACTCCCGAGGGGGAAACCTTCCTCACAACACTCAAAAAGATGGAAAAGTCACTCGGTATCGTTGAAAAGACTGATGGAGGATATCCCCTGAGTAATGAGCCGAGAAAGGAGACCTTTGAGCAGAATCCTCAACTCATGGAATTTGCCAAAAATGATGAGAGCCTTAAATCGCTGGAGAAAGTAAATATACTAGATGATAAGCTGAATATCAAACAACAGCAGAAAATCTTTCAGCTTTTTTGAGATGCTGATCAAAAGAGATTTTTTGAACAAATATTGCCACTATTAGAAAGAAAAAAGAAAGCTGACCTTGATCATAGTGAGCCTTGATTTTCTGCCGAAGAAATAGCCGCTCTCCAGCAGTATCAAGGACACTTTGACTGACTTAAAAAGAAGTTTACTGATAAAAATGTGAATTATCTAAAAGCTGCGGCAGCACAGGCACCTTTGGTGGCTATTCTTCGCTACTTAGATCAGGATAGCCTTGGTAAGCAGACGCTTGCCGATCTTATGCAAAAGGAAGGAGGAGAATATGCGACAATAGAGCAGCATCAGGACCTCCTTTCTTGAGCTGAAGACAAAATTATGAAGATCAAGTGAACCATCAAGGGAAAACCTATCAGTATCTACTACAATCTTAGCGATCCTAATGCGACCTTGCAGTGTGATGATTATCTCTACACCGACCCAAATACTGGGCAACTTTCGCTATGAGCAACAGGGAAAAGAACCGATCTTAATATCAAAATGCCAACCTCAGATACTATCGCCGATCAGCTAGGAAAAGAGTGTTCTACTGAGACATTTTGAGAGATGATAGATGCTGCAGATACTCCTCATGAATATAATGAGAAATTATCACTGCTTGTTAGTTCAAGTATTGATAATTTCTTTGTTAGCTCAGCTGAGGAGCCAAGAATCTCGGAGCGTATTGCCAGAGATGCAGAAAAAAATGTCTGAGTCCAATTGTTCACGAGTGGATTGATTCCAGCAGAGATCTCTGCTCAGCTTAATACTGGAGGGGAACTAAATACTAATCCTGAACTAAGAAACCTATTTAGATGTCTTGATAAAACGAGTGAGTCTTTGACAACCGATCAGCTCAAGAGATTGATTGCGAGTATTGAAAAACTCACTCAGACGCTCAATTCTCCAGATGAGATCAAAAAAATCGCCGATCCTGTACTGAGAGACACCTTAACTCAACTCTATCAAGCGACAAAAGAAAAAAAATCTGATCTCAAAGCACGATCTGGTGCGATGCTCAGCTTTTTCAATCTTTTTACAAGACAAAACCTACGCTCTCCATCACTTGATCCTACGAGCTCAGACTTTAAGCTCAATATAAGCGACCTTTCAGCGACGCTCCACCACCTCTCAAGTGGACTTCCTCTTGATCAAAATGGTCAGCTTTCATCTTTTTCTCAGGACTTCCGTAATAACTATGAAGCCAAAAAATCCAGCCAGTCAGAACATTCCACCGCAGATATTGAGGCCGATCTTGAACTTGCCTATGGATAATCTTACTTCTGACCTATCATTGCGAACGAAGTGGAAATTTTCGCTCCCTGCTAGGGGAGCTGGCGAGCGGTAGCGAGACTGAGGGGCTTTATACTCAACTCGTCATTGCGAGCGATAGCGAAGCAATCCAGATTAAAATTAACCTATTTTGACTTCTATCTGGATCGCCACGTTCGTTTCACTTACTCGTGATGACATGTTATGCGTCATTGCGAACGAAGTGAAGCAATGTCCGCAAAGCGGTTGCTTCGCAATCCAGATTAAAAATAAACCATTTTGACTTCTATCTGGATCGCCATGTTCGTTTCACTCACTCGCGAAGACTCAGCTTTAGCTCCCTGCTAGGGGAGCTGGCGAGCGTTAGCGAGACTGAGGGGTTTTCAATCCAGGACAATTTAATCGCCAGAAATTTCCTTGATCTGATCACGAATCTGAGCCGCTTTTTCAAATTCCCATGCCTTAATCGCTTCATCAAGCTGGATTTTGAGATCCTTGAGAATAATTTCTTTTTCAGCTTTAGTTGCTCTCTTGAGTTTCTTTACTTTACCTCTTGTAAGAGATCAAAAATCCTGATCTAAACTCAGATCTGTTTTTACCGTTTCCAGTTCCTTTACATTAGACAAGGCGATATGCGGAGTAATTCAGTTTTTTTGATTGAAATTTTGCTGAATCTCGCGACGACGATAGGTTTCTCGTAGTGATTTAAGCATCGATTCAGTAAATGCATCAGCATAGAGTACTACTTCACTATTTGGATTTCTCGCAGCACGACCAATGATCTGAATCAAAGATGTTGTTGATCTCAAGAAACCCTCTTTATCCGCATCCAAAACCCCAATCAGTGTTACCTCTGGGAGATCGATTCCCTCTCTGAGGAGATTTACTCAGACAATAATATCAATTTCTCAGGTTCTAAGCTTCTTGATAATTTCCCAGCGGTCAATAGTCGCAATCTCACTATGAAGATAAAAAGCCTTAAATCCTTGGGCGATCAGAAAACTTGTGACTTCCTCAGATGATTTCTTAGTCAAGGTGATCAGGAGAATCTTCCCCTTTTTAGCAATATGTTCATGTAATTTCCCTAAAAGATGATCCAAAAAAGCTGGATTTTGATTCAGTTTTTTTTCTTCAATTTGTGCTGGAGTTAGTTGAAGATAGGTAGAAAGCGGTGAAGACATAGAGTTCTCTCAGAATAAAATTCAGCGATAAAAGCAATTCACTATAGCTTACGCATTTTCATCCTGAAAGCAACTTGAAATCAACTCCATCATTATACAAACGAAGACAGAATTTTCGCTCCCTGCTAGGGGAGCTGTCGAGCGATAGTGAGACTGAGGGGCTGTAGTATTCAAACCGTCATTGCGAACGGAGTGAAGCAATCCAGAACAATATACATTCCTACAAACAATAACAAAAAAACCTGAATCTCATTCAGGCTTTTTATCGTTTTCTTTTTACAAAAACATCGCAGTCAATCCTCTCCATATTGCAAATGAAAATACCAAGATCAGTACTCACTGAATAGCACGATTGATCGTTGTTTTTGCCTTACTTGGATCTCAAAATCCAAAGATAAATGTTGCATATTGATACCCAGCATAGAGGATCATCACTGCTCAGATCAATAGTCCAAGCTGTGAGATAAACCTCAGCAAATATACTAAATAGGAAATCACAATATTCCAGCTAAAGACTCCAGTCTCAAACGCAGCTCCAAGATCTCATTTCTGTTCAAGTTCCGCAGCAGCACCACTATATTTCTCAAGCACTGTGCCTCACTTCTCAATATCTCAAATATTCTTGATAATATTACTCGTGTCTTGCTTAGTATAACTCGTCTGTGGAATAATATGGAGATTATTCTGAGTTCTATCTAGATTCGCAAAACTATACAGTCATAAAAAACTGATCCCCACCAAGAATAATCCAAGTACTTTTTTCATATTACTATTTGAGATATAAAAGAGCTTAATAACTACACATTGGAACAAGCATCGGCACCTGCCTTGCTACTCCAAGCCATTCAGTTGAAAGCTTATGAAGCGTCATCTTGAAGCGATTCATTCTTTCCCCATTGTAGAGATTAGAATACAGCTGAAGACTATCATTGACCAATTGATCAGATTTATATACGATCATAGATTTGAGATATTGATTTTCTTTAGATAGCATAGCTGAGGTCAGCTTTTTACATTCTTTTCGTGCAGTTTGGAGCGGCGTATTTGCATTATTAGGCGCTAGGATCATATTCAGATACACAGCAACCGAACATACATTAAAATAGCTCGTTCTAATTGTCCATTGATTGTACTGATTAAGTTTATTGATATTTTCAAGTTGCCTCATCAGGTCAGGATATTTTACTGAGCTTGAATATTCATATTCAGGCAGAAGATAATTACTCTGAAGTTGCCAATACGTATCATATTCCGTCTGAAATTGCAGCGGTAAAACTCCATCAACCGAACTCACCAGCCCATCAACTTTACTATGCCATTCATTTGCCTTTTTGTCTACAGGAAGTCCAGGATAACTTCTATCATTTGCGAGCCTTCTCGTCAGCACATCAACAACATGATCAAACAAGAAAGCTGATTGAGGATAGTTAGTCCTATTTTTCCAGTCGGAGATAGAGGATTGACACCCTTTCCCAGCTCTATCGCTCTTATTGGTAGCACAGCAGTGTGCTTGTAGATTCAAGAGTGCTCTATGGAGTGCTTCTTCTGGCACAACATTGAGGATCGGATCATCTTTTAGGATTGCAGGATAGGGAGTAGCTTTCCAGTCAATTACTGATATCTCATTAAAGAGATTACAGTCATGAGCAGTACTTATTCCTCATATCCCTATACCAATCACTCCAATTATCAATGCCAATAAACCTTTCTTCATATGAGAATATCTGATAAACAGTTAAAGTATAGCTGATTTTTTATTTTTTGCAAATTTTCAGGGAGATTCCCCAGAGACTACAAAGGGAGCGTCTTAATCTCAATCTTTGCAATCTCTGAGCCAAATCTATTCTCCTTGATAGTATAGAGCACAGTTTCTTTTGCTTTATCAAAGCTATAGTTTCAATACAGTTCAGTGTTCCCAGCGACTAATCCATCTTTTGAGATATAGAGCAGAGGATTTTTATTGATAACGAGTACCTGACCTCCATCAAATTTTCCATATTGTGCTCATTTCAGAGACAGGAGTTCTCATCTCAAAACCTGAATACTCTTGAGCTCTTTTGCTGTGAGCAAGATATCAAAAATACTGATTCCGTTTTCTTTTACCTTGATAGTAGGGTATCATTTCTCAAATACTACCTCAAGTTGGAGCTTATTTTGATATCATGGTTCGAAAGTGATTTCTCCATTCTGAGCATTCACCTTACCAAAGAGATTTCCCTTTGTCGCATACAGTCCTATCAAATCTCCAAAATCATAGAATGCACCAGTGATATGAGTCTGATCAGTCTTAACAGGGAAGTTCTTGACTTGATTTCCACCGAGCTTTGCAGAAATATCACTCTGAATCTGATTTCTCTTTCTTTGGAATCCAACATCTCACTCATCAATATCTGTTTCAAGCACCGAATGAATAATTACTGGATTCTTAATTCCTTCTCTATATCCAGAGTATCTTTCAACATTCTCAATGGTGATGTTTGGTGTTTTGATCTCTAGTGAGATATTTTCAATAGCTTCATTGCCCTGACTATCAACAGCAGTCGCTGTATAAAGCTTAGTCTGTAGCCCTGTAAAAAAGAGATTCTCTAGACTAATGCTGTCTCCAGTAGTTCAAAGAGATTTAGAAACCAGAATTTTATCGCCTTCCTTGATCTGGAGTTTCTCAATTTTTGTCGCATCTTCTCGATCAATCTTGAGATCATAGTAGGTACCTACGAATCCTTCCAGATTATTTCCATATCAGGCGATCTCTGATTTTTTACTTCTAACCAGCTGAATCTCCGCTACAGGAGGCTCAGCATCTCAGATCACCTGTCTTCCACCGACAACTTGATTTGACCAAGGAGATTGTTGAGCATAGACTTTATCTTTTAGTTTGAGACTACTCACCTGGAGATAGAGCCAATTTCTTGGGACATCTCCTAGCCCAAAATTGATCGTCTCATTACTTGGATTATACCAATCAAGAGCATACAACTTTCAAACTTTAGCCAACTGCTCAATACTTGTTTCCTTTCCATCAATTTCTACTTTGTATCCAGTAGTGCTCGCTCCCTTTGGCAAAAAGAGTGCGTATTTATACTGAGATTGCCCAAACTTCTCCTTTAAACTATCTACACGATCTGTAATTCTAACCAAATATCCGTCATTCTGAGTAAACTGGTCATTATTCCATGAAAAGCTGATCTCATCAAAACTCTGCCCCTTTAATACGAAGTTTTTCACCTCAGCAACAGTATCATAAAGCTTGAATTCTGATCCTGCAGCCTTTTCGTATTTTTTTAAGCTATTTTTTAGACTAGGGGAGAGGAGATAGTAGGTTGATGAAGTGCTTTGTGCTTTCTGCTCAGCATCATTAGCATATTTTACATAGATATTATGTTCATCCCAAGCAATCAAATCTTCAGCCTTATCATTATTCAGATCCTGCTGATAATAACTCTCGTACTTTTCAGCATTATACTTTGAATGAACGACATTTACTACATTTTTATTATCCTTACTTTTTACAAGGATTCCCTTGATATAGCTAGAATAATCAGCAGAAGCCTGAGTACTCATCTCTGGAATACTTGACTGTACCTGTGCATAGAGTGCTTTTTCTGTTTTTTGCCCATCTTTAGCGACTAAACTTGTTTTCCCGGCATAATCAGTCGTTTTGATTGCATAGTATTGATTAACCTGATCTTTGATGGATTCGAGATAGAGTTTAGCTTTTTGATGCGTAGCAGCAGACATATTCAGAGTACTTGCACTATTTTTTTCCAATGCCTCCAGATATCCATCAACTTGTTTAGCTTCTGTAGCAACGTAGGTATCCATTATACTTTCATTATTCTGAAGTATCGCTTCAGCTCTAGTATTTTTCTCCAAGAGTGGAGTAGCATAGGTGAGTTGGTAAATCTTCTGACTCTCATTATGCTGATCAAGTTTTGAGAGGAAGGTATCATAGTCGTTTCTCACCAGATTTGCTAACTGATTTGTCGTATTATGATGCTCTTTGATCACAAAAGAAACCTGATTTTCAATGTTTTTGAAATTTTGTTTGCTAGATTCTACCTGAGTGTCCGTGTCTGTAAGAGCAATTAAAGATCTGATCTTATGCTTTTCTTCTTCATTACTTAAGTGGTCAATTACACGCTGGAGTTCTTTCTTTAGTTGAGTTTTTGTGCTCTGATATTCATTAGGAGTTTCTTGCACTCAATGAAATCAGATTTTTGGACTAAGATCAGCCTTAATATTCACATTTCATTCATTCGCTGCTGTATCCAGAGTATTTGCTTGCTCGTTCGAATAATCATCAGCTTGACTAGTTTGAGTATTAGCCCGAGAAGTGATCATATTCGTTTGATCATTGATTCCGTTCGTCAAGGACTTTAACAAGCTGTAAAACCCATCAAAACTATATTCAAGATTAACTAAGGCATCTACCTGATAGTCAAGCCCCTGTAGAGGAGCTTGCCAAAGCTTAGCTGTAAAGTCTAGCTTATCTACAAATGGCACTTCATAAGTCCTTTGAGTCATTTGCTCAATTTTTGCTTTCACTGCACTTTCTGCAACAAGACCATTCTTACTCTTCACTCTACAGATGATCTGACCAATCTTATTCGCAAGATTCAGAATTTTTGAGATACTTTCTGGAAGCTGCGGTAACTTTGGTGCAGGAGGCAAAATAGGCAGTTCTAGATTAATTTGAGGTAGAAGACTAGGCAATTCAGGAAGATTTGGTGGTTCAGGCAACAATGGAATATCTGGAAGTTCAAAGTCAAGATCCAATTTAAGTCCAATTGACGGAGGCGTTGGTAGATTTGGAATCCTAGGCAACTCAATACTTTCTGGAACAAAGTTAAACTTTGGTAGTGTAATCTCCATTCCAAGGTTGATATTAGAGAGATCAATAATCAGATTTGGAAGCTTCATCTTTGGAATTGGGAGTGGATCTACCTTGAGCCCTCAGCAAAGGAAACTCAATTTACATGCATATTGATCATACGCATCATGGGTACAAGTTCCACATTTAGCAGTCCAGTTTGCTGAGAAATCAAGCATTACTTGATAAGTCTTTACAACAGCAAGAATTGTCGTAATTGCATCAATATACTGAGAGAATCTGGTCGCATTGATCTCCATCCAGTGATTGATATAACCAAAGAAATTTGTGATCACACTTGAGATTTCCATCGTATATTTATCTACAACATGCAACCATTCATAGATTTCGAAAGGAAGTCTCTTGTATTGCTCTAAAATCTCAATGTTTTGGAAGATTTTACTACTGAGTTGATCGAGTTGTACTTGGATTCTTATAAGCTTTTCATTTGCTCCATTCGCAAGTTTACATTCCTCAATTTTCTGCTGGAGTTCTATACTATCTTGATCGACCCTTTTGGTCAATTTATCAATTTCTGATGGACAGGTTAAGATAGTCGCAGCAACTTTATCTTTCCAGCTCTTCAAAATACTGTTCTGTGTAGAGAGCCAGGTTTTGAGGTATGAAATATAGGATTCAATATCTTCAGAATAAATCCATGGGATCTTAACTGAGATTTGTTTTGTAGATATTTTTACAAGATCGCTACTATTAAACAGTTCTTGCATTTTTTCAAATGGATTATCTCCTCCCATAAGGTTCAGAATTACATTCTCTTGGTGAGATAAACGAGATAGACGCTTTTTCATGCTAGGAGCAACTCCATCAAGTGCTTTACTATCTGTTTTTTTTGTATTCTCTGATTGAGAAGCAACCGCTGAAAAGACACTAGAAATCTGATTAGAAAGCATCTTTACATCTGGCAGATAGAGTGTTAAGTTCCAACGAAGCAGATTATTCCTAATATATTCGATCTGATTTTCTAAAAATCACATTAATATTGCAGGAATTCATTTTGCATTAGGATTCAAAATTTTATTTTTAGTATCTTTCACCCCATCAACTCTTGTAAATCAAATCCCAATACTATTTTTACCAACACTAACACTATTATTTCCAAAGTTAGAAGGTTCAAAATCTGAAGTCATTCTGCTTTCAATATCACTTCAAAAGACTTTGAATGAACCAACTGCACTGCTAGGAAGCTTTACTTCAGTATTTTTGCTTATTCCATTAAACCCAACATTACGAAGCGGACTTACTCAACTCTTTCAATCATTACATGACGGAGTATTCCCATATTCTCCAATCCAACTATCATAGTTTTCGCCAGAGTCGTCCTCATTGTTATGTCCATCACTTCAACATGGAAGATCAAAAGAGGTTACAACACAGTTTCCCCCTAGATCTGCATATGGTGAAGGTACAGCAGATCCTACACTGTAAGGACCTCCACAAATAGCAAGTCCCATCTGCGCAGTTAAAGTAGGAGCCGCATAAATTCTAATCATAGAAGGGTAGATTCATCATCATACCCAAAGGAAACCATCTCATGGTCATTTTTGTCCCCAAGGGAATGGGATACTTCAAACAGGAGTAGGTAATGTCCCTGGAAAATGGAATACTGGTAATCCTTTTCATAAGGTCCTTGTAAGTGGAGGAATCGGAACACATCACATCACATGATAATTTCAAGGGGCTAGAAAAGCTTGATTAAATGGTACAGGTAATCCTTTACAAGCCCTTCCCCCTTTCGCACCAAAACTTACCCCCTGACAGAGCATATCAAGTGATTTATTAATATTATTACTAAGTTTATTAATATCTGTATGTAATGCAGCTCCTACCAAGCCATCAATAACTCATCCAATATTGTCAGTTCAAAAGGCCTCAAATTTACCCTCTTTGAAGGCTTCCATCAGTTGATTGCCAGCAGACTCCCAGCTACCATCACCAGAAAATGCTGCTTTGAAAATTTCCTTACGAATCTTCTCATTGCTTTTCCATGCTGCTTCTCAGACATCTGCAATTTTTTGTCCAATTCCAGCCCCAATCTCAATTGCTTTTATAAAATCCTGAAGAGGATTGCTTTTTTTACCTTTTTCTTGATTTGGATCATTTACAGCACTTGATAATCCATTCTCTGTGATATTTTTCTGATCTTGGAGTTTTCTCATCTGCTCATCAATTGCTTGTTTTTGCTTTGCTCTAACATCTTTCTCATACTCAGCAACAAGTTCTTGTAGATTAATGCTCTTTTGTATATAAGACCTTGTATTTCATCTTCCTTGATTAAAGAGAACTCACTTTTGCTTAATACATCAATTCTGAACTCAAAGAACAATATCAGGATACTGATCTTTTACATAACCATCACGAGGTTCAGATTTTGTGATAGTATTATACTCATAATCTTTGATATTTACATCTTCTAGCTTTAATGAATAAGGAGAAATCTGATCATCATACTGAAACTGATAGCGATATACCAGTTGCTCTCCTGTCATTAAATGAATATCAGCGATCGCATATGCATATTCTCAAACTGGTCAATGGACATTCGCTCTATTTACTTCAAAGGCTAAACTTTCAGGTTTCAAGTTTTTAGAATCTTTACCATTATATTTAATCTTTGCAGGAAGATATGGCTTATCAAGGAATGCTCAACTACTAATGCTAGCATTTGCCTTAATCCTAACCCTTACCTCAACAATATCATTATCTAGCAAGTTTCCTCAGTTTATATCGCGATATTCCTTCGTGACATCAACCTTATCCTTACTATCTAGAGTATCAATAGTAAAGAAAGCCTGATCTTTCGCTGGGAGTCCATCGTTTAGCGTTAGTTGTTCTTTGACTGGATTCTGAAGATACTTAGTATAGGTACCAATTGTGCTTGCTACTGCACTAGTCATATCCGTTTTAGTGATGCTATTTGTAATAGCATCTGGGTTAACTGTTTGTTGCCCATTAAGCATCGCCTGAACATTCCCTGGAATCTGATCCGTAATATTTTGCGTTGCTTGCTCAGATGCTTGAGTAGTAAGTTCCTCATTGCTTGGAATCTTTAGTCCTCACCAGCGAATAAGGCTCTCATCTCTCACTGCATGATTAGCAATCTCGATTCATAAGTTGTGAATAGTTTTTACTGAATTTTGTTGTCTTTTTCGCCAGTTATCATCACATGAATACTCGTTAGTACTCAAGTAGCTGTGATTATTCTTGTCCCCATTTCCATAAAAGACTTTGATATCTCACATACGATCATAAGTTACGATATCAAGTTTTTTATCAAGATCCATATCTCTTACAAAAACCTGATGAACTCCAGAAAGTACGCTTGGATTCTGTGAAATTTCTCAGTTTTTTACATTGGTGTTCAGACATGCAATTCTTCCATCAACATCAAAGATCCCCTCATCATTCAGATAAGCTCTAAACTGTTGCTTGCTATTCCTTATCAAAATATCCTCATAACCATTCCCATCAATATCGCCAACATATACATCTTCCATCTGTTCAGTCGTCATCATAAGCATTCCCATATCTTGAAACTGCTTATCAGCATATTGCTTCTGTAGTTTAATAGTTCAATCCTGATAAATAACGAGAATATCCTTCAATCCATCTCTATTATAATCAATATCCAAAACTTTCCAGATACTATTTGTGGTATCCGAATAAATTGTCTTTTCAATACCTCAGTTATAGTCAGTATTTTCTAGATTAGTATTTTTCTGGATTCTTTTGAGAAGTGGATCTCAAATATTAATCAAAAATTCTGATCCAAATGGGATAGTCGATTCTCAAACACTCTTACCTCCAGCAAAGAGTGTAACATTTTTAAAGTCAGCTCTAAAACCAATATATTTTCTAAAGTCATTACTATTCTGAATAGAATCGTATCCTTGATAATTTGTATCTAGAGTATTTCCAACTTCAAAGATTCCTTTTGCAAGGCGATTTGTCGATCCTCATTGATAAGTTTCGCTAAATATCCATCTCGAGTCTTCTAGTTTCCCATCATTAGAAAGAGGAGTACTCTTTGCATAATCAAGATGTGGGATAATAACCTTTGCAACACTATTCCCATTCCAAACCATCTCCCAAACTGGATAATTGCCTTCTTTCTCGCGAGTAAGATGAAGTGATAGTTCCTTATTTAAGCTTCAAAGTTGCCTTTTTTCACTATTATAGAGAAGCCCCTGAGTATAAACATATCCATCAGCTATATCTGAAACAATCAAACTTGGAGTCTTAGCAGTGTTTATAACTTCTGAAATCTTCGCTCCATTGCTAAGTATCTTGATATTCTTAATTTGATCTTGGATTTTTATCTGTCCAATTCATCAAACTGAAAGCAGAAGATTATTCCCATCAAGCTGTGCACTAATTGTTAGCTGATCAATATTTTCAAGTTGCCCATTTGACTTAAATAGTACGCTTGCTTTCTTCAGCTTTTTGAGATCTACAAGCTGAGTAGTTACAGCCAGTGTTTTATCAGAATTTTTAATAATTTTTTCACTATAAGCATTCTTCTCTGATAGATATCATCGCTGATTTCCCCAGTCAGTACCAAAGAGATTTAAATACATTACATTTAAACCTGAATTCACCGCCTGTTCCAAAAACTTCTTCTGAACTGATAGTCTTACCTGATCCTGAAGTACCTTCTTGCTTCACAATACTCTAGCCTGTAATAGGGTACTTGTCTCGTTATCCTTAAAAGTATGTGAAATATTAATTTTTCAATTGCTAACTTTCAGAGTATTACTTACAGTTTTTTGGTTATCGCTACTTGTTAAAAGAACATCAGTCGGCTGAGTAACTGCATTTCACCATGCATCAGACAAAGAAATCTGACCATTGATTTTCTCACCAACAACTGCCATTTTCTTCTCTACATTCAGTTTCAGCTTAGTGATTTCCCCAGGGAGAATCTCTATTTGATAACTTTGAGGCTGCAGTCATGGAATTACGAAGCTAACTGTTTCAGTTCATGCTTTGTAAGTTGGAATGAGGTAAATGTTTGTTTCCCCTTTTTCAAAAATAATAGTTTTCACCTCTTTTAAGCGTTCCTTCTCATCCATAATATATGTCTTAAAGCCTCATTTTTCTATATTAAGACTTGCTTGAGTATTGAGTTCTATGAGTTTATTATCGGATCAATAGAGCCCTAGTTTCAAGCCAATAACTCTATTTTTATTCAGCTTTCTATTTGCTCCAGATCAAATGAAAAGACTATCTTTTGTTAGTTGATATTTGAGAGGTGTAGACAATGATCTATCATTATAATGAACCTGAAGCTTTGCTGGAATAATTTGAAAACTCTGTTGAGTAACGAGCTTATTAGTTTTTGAATCTCTAAGTGAGAGCGTTTCCGTTCCAGTATCTTGAGGCAATGATCTATAAATAATAGTAGAATTCGCAAAATCTGAAACTTCTATACTTTTTACAAGTCCACTTCATACGAGGAATCCTCACTTCTCAGCTGTTAAAATATATGGATACAAACTTCTAGAAATCTGATTTTTATATCTATCTACAACATTCAGAGGCACCAAAGTATAAATACCAGCTCATACCTTACTAGGTATATTGATTGTAAAGGTATCAATACTTCCTGCGCGAGCACTGAAAGTTAATGTCTTATATCAGCATTGTTCCTTATTATCAGTAGGACAGACCTCAATAGTTGTAGCAAAAGTTCATGCTTTATGTTCTCCTAAACTAATTACTACATTATATCAGCTACTACTAGCCTTAAAGCTCTTTTTTACCGCTTTTGTACAGCTTTCTTGATTCTCAACTTTTAGACAATTCTCACCAACAGTCAAAAACCTGACCTCAAAATTTTTGTTAAGCAGCTTTGGATCTCTAGTTTGAATGATAAGCCTTTCTTCTCAGCCATCAAGTGTAAAGCTCTTTTTCGTTGTTGAAATCTCCATCTTTTCAAGCACAGTATTAGCTATTTTATCTGGATTATCAATTACACTAACAGCTTGCTTTTTCTCCTCTAAATGCGCATTTTTATCATCAAAAGAATTCCTCATTTCCTCCAATGGATTAATACGACTTCAAAGTTCTGAGAAAGAATTGAGTGAAGCAGAAACAGAAATTGAAAGTTTTGCAGGTTTTTTAATTACTTCCTTCAACCAACATCCAAATCCTCTAAGCCAAGGAGAGTTTGCTTCTTTTATATCATAGAGAAGAAGAGTATCATTATAATCAAATCAGCATTCTTTCTGGTCATTATAAATATCTCACTGTTGTGAGTCCACATCTGAGAGCTTATTTGACGCGGTACCTATCTCATCTAAAATAGGCTCCTCATCAGAATTTTTTACACTTCCTTCATAATCTATCGTATCACTATCATTAGAATTAATAAATCAGACTTCATATCCTTTAGAAGCATAAGTAGGAAGCGCTAACTGTGGATATATTCACTGAGAAGATAAAATTTGATCATTATGCTGAGAGAGATAGTTATCTACAATATATTCGACCTTATTATTAATGTCAAAACTTGAATCTGAAAAACTAATATCTTTTGTTATATCATCACTTATTGCCCTAGATTTGATCGCAACATTCTGATAATAGAGGAGCTCTGCTAGAGTATTGAGCATTTTTTCTCCTCCAATTGATTTCAAAACCTCATCATAGGTAAAGAGTTCATATCTACGAATATTGATATCCAAGAGTGGAGTCGCCAAAAAATCTACACTACGAAGTTGATCATAATGTCCTTTTTTACTCAGATAGTTGGCATTAGCTTTATTCTTTTCTTGAGTAAGAATAGTATTATATTCATTTACTTTGTTTTTGAGATACTTCTCAAGAGATGTTTTAAATTCAGCAGGAGATTTCAGTTGTAGAAATGTTCAAGATTGATTGTAGGCCTCCGATTTGAAGATATTTGGGTAGATAAGTTTGATTTTAGTTCATCAAATTCATTGGAAAGTCGTATATCTTGGAGAGTCAATTGGTCTATCAGGAGTTAAATCAGACATTCACTTGATAGTGATTTCTGGATTTTCGCTATCGCTTTTAAAGATATTTTGAAATTCTGATTTGTGATTGTCCAGCTCTCAGAGTAGATTATCAATCCTATAATCACTTTCTCCACAGTTTGCTAGTCCAGTAACTCCCCCAACACACTGAAGCCCACGGAAGCCTTCAATACGATTTCATTCATTATCAATAGTTACTCTATGAATTTTTTCTAGCATAAGATTGACTTTCGTCAGCATTTCATTCCCTAAACTTGCTCAGAGATTCCCAGAAAAATTATTAGAATTTTTCCAAGTTTCTAATAATGTCTTATATCATTGCAACTGAGCTTCAAGTCTTATGAGCTTTATTAGTGTTTCTTTTGAAAGATTTATTCGGTTTGTTAATCTGTCTTTATAACTAGCAAACTTATTCATAACTTCATTATATCGAGGTTTATACATACCAAGAGGAATATCTTTATTCAATTCTGAAATACGAACAAGTTGAAGTGCTTCTTTCAGTGGTGAAAGGTATTGCCTTCCCAGAAATACCTCTATTTCTTCACTTAGAAGGTCTAACTCGCTTAATAGGACAAAATGGTCAGTCTTTTGATACAATGTTGAAGTCTGACTTAGATTTTGTGGATTCCTTCGAAGTGTATTAAATAAGTTAACTCTTTTTCTTTCTAAGCTTTCTTTTTCTAGGTTATAATCATTTTCTTTTTGTGTGATAGGAGAGGTCATTTCTCTCAGGATCTTTATATTCCCAGTGATGGAGTTTTGACTGTATGCTCAGCTACTTAATAGTACCCTCTGTCTATCACGAATTGAGTTAATGGTTTGTTGAATATTAGAAAATTCATTATCTAGACTCTGGAAGCTTGGATATTGTTTTCAGAAACATTCTGCATTTCAATCTTCAGATCGATTTGGAGCTGGATTTTGGCGATCACTCGTTGGTAATCGAGTTATATCGTTTCCTGTCCATATTTTTCAGTGCCAATGTCATGTTAAACGGATAGGGAGAGTGAAGCTGCCTGAGAAAGGATTTTCAAGACATTTTATTTTCTTACTTGTTAGAAAGTAATTGTTTTTCTTATTAGAATCTTGAAGTGTTCATCAGAAGCTATATCATGTTCATCCAATAGAGAAAACATCTCCTCGAAGGTCCTTGAGTGTGGTATTGCCCTTTGTAGCTATTGTCTTTCATTCATTGACATGATTTTTGTTTTGTGATATAAGTGTATTAGTATAGAGGTTCTCTATTTCTGCATTTTTCTGCTGAATTTGGGCGTTGTTTTGTGTTGTTCAGTCCGTGTTCTCTGTGATTTGA
The DNA here is from genome assembly GCA_963552955.1 of uncultured bacterium. GTDB lineage: Bacteria > Patescibacteriota > Gracilibacteria > Absconditabacterales > Absconditicoccaceae > HOT-345. The sequence continues at coordinate 13,483 of CAUVLQ010000004.1, read as the reverse complement.
TCTTGGATTGTTTTTGCGAGAGTAATCCTCTCGGTTATATTCAGATTTTTAGTGTTATATTTTTGATTCAATATGATTGCTTCGTCTCATACAGAGCCTCAGGTATTTAGTCAATTGTCTCTTTCTCTTACCAAAAAATTGAAGCCTGATAATAAGTTGTTTTTTTGTTCTCTGATTGCTTCGAGAATACTTATTTGGTTTTCGCTAGTAAAAAAGTCTGCGAGGGATCCTGTCGCATTATTATCGAGAATAGATGTCGAAAAGAGTTGATTCCAAACTCTATTTCTTTCTGTTTCAATATTCTTCTCTGTATTGATAATTCTATTTTCAAGTCCAGAGAGCGAGTTGTTTATATCTATAATTCTATTTAAGATTGCTCATATTGGTCCGGCAGAATTTGCAGCGGTCGTTAATGCTCTAGAAATTGGATTACCACTTGCGATGAAACTTTGTTCTTGTGCTCTGAGATCTATTTCTCCTGTTAGATATTGGGAAAGCATGTTGTTGAAGCCTGTCTTGATCCCAGAATCTTGATAAGAGATGTTTACTCCTAAACTCTGATTTCGCATTCAATCAAGCATTCTTTTCCCTGATGCAACAATCCCCGCTAATGAAGAGTTATCAAGTGGTGCCTTGTAAACAAGTGTATATAGTTCTCAGATTTTATCTGATACTGCTTTGAGCGCGTTGAATCTGTTTTGTAGTAATTCTACATTTACAGTAACGCTACTTCATCTATCTCTTAAGTGGTTTTTTGCTTGTTCTAGGAGATTGATCCTTTCTTGGAGTTTCTGCTCTCTTTCTGTAATTACATTTTTTCTCTCGTTTTCTTGAGTATAGATTGATTGTAAATCACTAAATAAGGTTGTTAGGTGAGAAGAAATATTATCAATTCTTCCTCACATTACTCTTGAGACTTGTGATGGTGTCTCAAAATCCTTGGTATTGAGCGCCTGGAGAATCTGCTCTTGATAGAATTTTTCTCTACTGTTATCATTATATTTTGGCTTTTTTATTGTTTCTATTTGTTCTGAGGTTGTTGCTTTATGCTTGATCTCAGATGAGACTGTTTTGTATTGATAGAAGCGCTCTTCGTCATCTCTTGATCTTTTCGCTTTTAATAAGGAGAATGAATTTGATCAGATTTTATTGAAATGTTTATCGCTAAGCTCCTGGTTAAAATAATCTACTTGATCATAGGATATTCCATGGCGTGTTGGCTCTCTATAATTTCATTCTCTGTATGAAATTTGAGTTGGAGAGCTATATTCCTTTAGTCATTCATAAGTATAGGCTGGTGTTTGCTTTTGAGTTAATTCAGCACTTCCAGCAATATCAAAAATCGGCTGCCATGCTGATCTATAGTCAAAACCGTCAGCGAATCTATATATTCACTGTGTCATTTTTTCTGAATCAACATTGAGAGGAGTCGCTCATCATCGAACTCTGCCTCAAAATTGTTGAAAACTTTCACAGTCTGCTCGGTCTCTAGGATTATTAGATCATGGATTGCAAGTTCCATGTCCTCTCCATGCAATTCTTTGGCATGGGATAAATCTTCGGCGGAGTCAAAACCATCTTCTAACACATTCTTCTCAAAAACTTGCGTGAGTCTTTTCTTTACTATATAAATCATACTCAGCTTTTGTATTCATCATGTTGAAGCCCCTATTAGCCTCAGTTTGAGTAGAAAATATATCATAGGAGGCTCAAAAGCTTTTTGATTGTAGATTTGTTTGATCAAGATTTGATTTTACTGGATTATCTGAGTCATTAACAAGTTCTGAATAATTTCAGACTTTTTTTAAGTTTCTGAATGTTCCCCTATAGATAGAGCTTTGTTCTGAAGAGATAAGAGATGAGGCATCTTGTCCGAAATAATAAAATATAAAGGTATCTATAAACTTAGGGATTCGATATCCAATGCGGAATAATCTAGGTCATATGTATTTTTTTTCATATTGTTCTCTTTTATACAAAGTCGGGATCACAGACTTCATCTCATATTTTTCAGTCAGAATTTTATTATCAACCATATTCTCTAGTTTATCATTGATCCCTCTAATGATCCCATTCATTTCGTTAGTTCAAAGAGTCAGTTGGTCTTTGAGTTGGATTTTATTTTGATGGGTATCAGCACCTCATGTCCATCTGTTTGAAGCTTCTATATTATCGGCGATTGCTCTCTGTAATGGGACGCTCAAACTTGAGGAATATTCTTGAAGATGCCCGTCAATTTTTTTCTTCAGCATCTTAGTCGGTGTTTTTGCTTCAGAAGTATTAGAAAAAGAACCAGAAATCGCACTGCTATCTCCTAAATCCTTCAAAGCATTCCCTAAATCATTTACCATCTCCTTAACTTTCTGACTATCATTCTTTTGAAAAAGATCAAAAAGCAGATTGGTGTAACGATTGTACATCAAATCTTCAGCAAAAGCTAGTCTATTTTTGTATAACTGATAATTTTCTTCCAGAAAGTTACTCTGTAGAGCGACAAAATCATCATATCGAACTTTTTTATCTGCAAATTTACTTGGATCTGCATTATAGTTTTTTAATTTTTGAAAGAAGCGTTTATAAGCATCAGCGTCAGATTTGAAGTTAATTACTCAATGCCATATCTCTGCTTGTCCATTTTGTTTGGCTTGAGTAAAATATCATTCTCATTCGTTCCAAAGATATTTTTGATCTAGAAAATCTACATAAGGATAAATTGATGGGAAAACATAATCGGAATATTTTACCACAGGAAAGGGTATTTCTCAGATCATTACAAGTCCAATAAGCTGAGAACTTTTGTCTTTTTCTCATTCAAAGTAGAGATTTTCCAAGAGTTTTGTAATCTCGGGAGCTGAATACTCCTGAGTATTTATCTTAAGTACTAATGCCTTACTTTGATCATATTTCTTTTGAATATACTCTGTAGTATACCATTTAAGCTCATTTTCAATTTTAGGATAAACAAGCTCATCAACAAGCACTGCTACTAGATTTGAATAAGTATTTTTGGATTCTCCACTTGCATACACACTTCCTCGTTGGATATATCCCAAATATGATAAGACCTGTGAAACTACATAACAAAAAAGAATAGCAATTGAGAGTATTTTTTTTGAGAACATAGGATCTTGATATGCTAAAAAACAAATACAAAATATATACGATAATTAGAGAAAAAATAAAGACAAAATCTGATTTTAGTACCTTTTTCAGGTTGCTATTTTTTTGTTCTATGATCTCATACTTGACAGTTATTTTATCTGGTATTTTAAAACAATTGATTTTCATTTTCCAAACACTATACTACTGATTGTTTTGTATCATATCTTATTCAAATGATCTTCTGAAATGAAGCACAAAGAACGTATATCAGGCAGTTTTTTGACCGCAATCTTTCTTCAAAAAATCCGCTTTTTATACTTTTGATAGGACAAAAAGGACTCTGAAAAACTAGTTTTATCGAGTCTTTTTCTGATGAAATCCTAGGAGTATACAAGAGAAGTGATTTTTTATATATTAGAGATTGTTCTGAGGAACTAGAAAAAACTCATACTATTCAAATTGAAACACCAACAACACAAAAAACAATTCAACTAGCCAATTGAGAAATATATGAAAATAGAGGAGTAAGGGAAATTAATTCGCGATTACAACAGTCGGCGATTAGCGGGAAAATGATATTATTTATAGAAAACTTAGAAAGGATGACTGTATCAGCAATGAATGCCTTTCTAAAAACATGTGAAGAACCGCTTTCTCAAAGATTTATTTTTGCGACAATTGATTCTGAAAATTGAGTATTACCAACAATTGTTTCTAGAGCTTTGCTTGTACATTTCAATCTCCTTGATGAACAAGCTATGAGAGCTTTTTTGAAAAGTCAAGATCCAGATATTTCAGATGAGAAGCTTGGAATTGTCTTACATATGAGCTGAGGAAAACCTTGAATTGGGTTGGAAATGATAAAGAAAATGAATCAGGATAGCGAAATTGAGAAGACACTGATGAAGGGATTTAAACTAATTACAGAGAAAAAGCCGCATCTTATGCAAATTGATATTCTAAAAAAGATAAAAGAAATCTGACTTTTAGAGCCATTTATAAATACTATTATCGATCATTTTACAAGTCTTTGAGATGGTACTCTTGCTCAAAAATGGATCAACCTAAAAAAGTTTCAGGTGGCTAATATTTCAGAGGAGAATAGTCGGTGGTATACTGTTTTAGGATAATTTTATAATAAATGTCTACTTATGTCTACATATCTTTGACAAAATTTTTTGAAAGATAGTGCTATTAGAAGTTATATTTGAGAAAATATTGCAAAATTCTATAAGATTGCAAACGCTGAAGCACTTATTGAAATTGGTCCATGAAAAGGAGCAATAACAAAGAAAATAAAAGATATTTCTAAGAATTTTTTTGTTATTGAAAAGGACTTAACAATGGAGCAGTATCTTCTGGCAATAGGATTAAATCATGATCAAATTATCTTCCAAGATATTCTTCAAGTTGATTTTCAGACAATCCTTTCTAAGATTAATAAAAATCAGAATTCTACACTAGTTGTTGGAAATCTTCCATATTATATCACCTCTCCGATTTTTAGACTACTTTTTACCAATCATGAAAAAGGCTTTTTGTGAGGAATTTTTATGATTCAGGATGAAGTTGGATTAAAAATTATCTCTTCAGCAGCAAAAAAATCATACCTTTGGCGACTATTAAACTGGGGATATACGATTGACTATCTTAAAATGGTCCCACCAAAAGCATTTTCTCCAGCTCCAAAGGTTAAGAGTTGTCTAGTAAAGTTTATAAAAAAAACTCAACATGAAGACTGCAATTTTAAAGATTTAGAAAAATTCCTAAACTTATACGCTCCATATAGCAGAAAAACCCTTGGGAGGATTAGTAAAATTGTTCAAAAAAATGAGGAATCTGAAGCTTTCTCTATCCCAGAGGAGTTATTAAGCAAAAGATTAGAAGAATTGTCTCGAGAAGATATTAAAAAGATTATCAAAAAATCTGACTCATAATTTCTTTTAATTCCTTTCTTTGAGAAGCAAAAAGAGGATTATGTAATCGGTCATGGAAGTATTCATTACAGAAATGTGCTATATGTCCAAGTCCCTTTCTCTCAACAATAACATAGCTTTCTATCGCCCCTTCCTTTAGTATAAATATTTTTTCTTTATAAAGTCTCTCTATTCATTTAATGATCGCCTTATATTTCTTCGGACTAAAGGAAAGAATCGTTTTTACTAGTCTATTGTAATAATCACTATATTTCTTTTCTTTTGTTTTAGGTGAGTGTTTGAGATTTTGGTTCGCGAGCTGATAAAATTTATTTAGTTCTGCAGTTGAAAAAAATCAATAATCGACTGTGTTATCCCAATCTCAGATAAAATAATTTTTGATATTAAACTTATTGAGAAATTTTCTCCAAGCATGCAAAGATCATTTCCCATTAATATTAATCACCTCATAATCTGAAATTTTAGATTTCCATTCGGGAAGTGTCTTTAGATAATTAAGATAAAAGCTAAAGAAATAGGCATCAGTATCTCATTCTACAAGAATGATTTTATTTACGAAAAAGATTTTTGAAAGATTTTCAAACTTCAGCATATGAATCAATGTGGCGTCATCATAATCAACCTGAATCTTAGGCGAAATAATCTGAGATTCGCTTTGCTCATTTCTATAAACTCTATATACATTAGTAATATTACCCTCATTGATAAAGAGCCCAGAATTTGTAGAGAAAATGAATTGAGAGTTGATGTTTTGACTTACATGATCAAATACCTGAGCAATTTCTTTCTGAATTTGAGGGTGAAGATGTAATTCTGGCTCATTAATTATTAAAAATCCCTCTTTTAAGTCATTACCATACATTGCGAAAATAATGGTAAGTAGAGATCTTTCTCAACTACTGAGCTCGTCAAAGTAGACAATCCTTTCTTGGTTGTCTATTAAATGAATGTTTAGCATCCCATTTACATAGTCAATATGCAGTTTCTTTCATAAATATTTGTCTATAATATAGCTTAAACTTGTATAAAATTCTGATTTTTCTAATTCATCTTGTATGAATTCAGAATGTGACTGGTTAGGAGAGAGAAGTTGGGATTGGGAGAAATTTTCAACAATGCTCCATAGCTTTCAGATACAAGTAGCATATCATACTAGGCTATTTCTTGTATAATTAATATCATTAATGATATCATGAGGATTAACAAAATTGCTAAATTCAAATTGGCTTCTTTCTGTATTTAAAATAGCAAAAGTTTTTTTGAGAAAATATCGTTTTCTCTCCTCAGGTTTCTTTTCAAATTCATTAAAAATTGTAATAATGATCTGGAGGAGTTTTTGATATTGAATACATTGCAAAATAAAAATCTGATACTCTTCAAGTCCTCTTTCATCAATAATAAATTGTTGTTCTTTTTCATCGAAGCTAGCCTTAATCCTTAAATTAGAAGACTTTTCCATAAGCGTTTCAAGCTTATATTGTGGGAAAGAAATGTTTAATTTACTATATTTGCTGATGATATCATTAATTTTACCTGTATATTTACAGACAAAACCTATATTCTCATAATCATTTACTCAAAGTTCAAGCAAAATCTCAAAGTCCGAAGGTTTATTTGGTGTAGCATAGTTTGTATGCAGCTTTTTTGTGAGGTTTTTTTCTGCTTGAATAGCTTTCCTCGTTGGAATTTCTGGATTTTGAGTAAACTCTCTCGAATAGTGGCAATCTTTGATAAGAGTAGAAAAGAATTCTTCCAAAATAGTTACGAAATTACTCTTACCAGAAGCATTATTCCCAATTAAAATTCTGAGACCTTCATATCATCCGTTTGAAAAAAATGAAATTTTTTCCATATTTTCAAAGTCTTCTTTATAAGGGAAACTCAAGAGATTTGAAATTTTAATTTCCTTAATATGCATGGGATTTGCTACAAATAAAAAATCTATCAAAGTATAGTCAGAAAAAATATTTTTTCAACATCATCACGAAATATAAGCGAGAAAAATCTGATTTTATCTTTTTTGCCATACTTAGTATTGACTTTAATAAACTTTTATATATATTAAAACTTCAAAAAAAACAAAAAATGTATGAAAATTAAAAAAAACCAAAGTTCTACTAAGCAAAAAAAGGAAAAGATAAGCAATATTGAGCTTAATAAAAACCTTTATCCAAAAGACAAAAATCAGATTTTGTCTGAGTCTAAACCAGAAGGTAACTATTCACCTGACAAGGACGAAAAAATTGGAATATCCTTTGATATATCAGTTGATAAAATTGGAAGGATTTGTATCCATCTCTCTTTACCTTCTCAAAAAGAAACTTGATAGTAGAACTGTTTTCTAACAAACAAAATCCCTAGAATCCCAGGTGGGAAAGCGATGATATGAGTATGAAAACGGGAAACTAGGGATTATACTCTCTAAGAATATTTAGAGAGTTTTTTTATTTATGCTAAAATATCTCCAATTTTTTCATCTAAAAACTTCTGTAACTGAGGCAATCATTCAAAATTTGGATAATGCTCTAGTAGCCAATGAGCTCCCTGTTGAACCTTTTCTAAAAAAGTTAAATCAGATAAGACATCAAATGGGATATCACTGAGTCAAGACTGCATCGTTCCTAAAATCTCCCCAGATCAGCGATTTTGAAGATCTAGCTCAGCAAGTTTGAAACCATCTGTAGTTTCCTCCATAGCTCTTAGTCTTTCATAACTTTCTCAACTTTTTTTTGGAGTTTCTAGGAAACAATAAGATTGAAGATCTGATCTTCCAGTTCTCCCCCTTAACTGATGAAGTTGTGCAAGTCAGAATCTTTCAGCATTTTTTATAATCATTACCGTTGCCTCTGGCACATCTACTCAAACCTCAATAACTGTTGTAGAAACAAGCATTACTAGTTTTCATGACTTAAAATCTGACATTACTTGATCTTTATCTTTAGGTTTCATTTTCCCATGAAGGAGTCAGATTTTCCCAGATAATTCTGGGTAGAGTCCTTGCATTTCCTCATAACTCGATAAAGCAGACTGTACCTCATCTAATGTTTCACTCTCCTCAATAAGTGGTGTAACAACAAATACTTTCTGGCCTTTATGTACTTTATCAACAATCCAGGGTTTAAGCTTTAGAAACTCACTATTACTAATAATTTTTGTCTCAATAGGTTTTCTCCCTTGAGGTAATTCATTGATAATACTCACATCAAATTCCCCAAAAAACGCGATCGCCATTGATCTTGGGATAGGAGTAGCACTCATTTGCAAAATATGTGGAGATCAGAATTGCTTAAAAAAGGCTCTTTGCTTTACTCAAAACTTATGTTGTTCATCAATTACAACATACTGCAAATTATGAAATTTAATTCCTTCTTGCAATAAAGCATGAGTTCAGATGATCACATCAATTTTTCATGCTTCTAGATCAGATTTTATTTTTTCTTTTTGTGTTTTCGTTAGGGAACCAGTAATACATTCAACCCTAAGTCAGAGTGGCAGCAAAAACTTCGCAATTGTTCTGTAGTGCTGTTGAGCCAAAACCTCAAGAGGCGCTAAAAATGCTGTTTGTCCGTTAAAAATTTGCTTAATATAATAAGCTCACAGCGTAGCAACGATCGTTTTCCCACTTCAAACATCTCCCTGAAGAAGTCTTAACATCGGTTTTCAAGAGTGAAAATCATCAATAATCTGTTTCACAACCTTTTTCTGTGCAGTGGTAAGTTCAAAGGGGAGACGAGTTAAAAGCTCTTTTAAAACCTCCCATTGCTGTGATTGACTGATTTGTTTAGTTTGGCTTTGATATTGACGCCTATTCATAAGAGAAAAAATCTGAATTCTTAGTAATCTATCAAAGAATACCCTATGAATTGCTTGATTTTTTAATTGATGATTCTGGGGATAGTGGATATTCTGAATTGTATCTATTACATTTAAGAGATTAAACTCTTTTAGAAATTTGTCTGGGAGATATTCAGAGAAACATAAGGGAACTTGGTGTAGATTTTCTCGAATTTTTTTAGCGAACCATCATGGTTTTATTCAATTCATTTCCGAATAAACTGGGAAAATTCTTCCAGAATTATAGAGTTGACTGACTTCTCAGCTCTCTGAACTTGGAACGATATCTGGATGCGAGAAAATGATTTTTCCATATTTAAAATTTGGCTTACCAACGATAATGTACCACTTTCATTCTTCAATTTTACTGGCTAAGTATCCAGAATTAAAAATCGAGATCGCTCAAAGAGCTCAGTTTTCATCTTCAAACTTAATATCATAAATTGTTTTACCGCCTCTTCTAAAGACCTTTTTTTCTATAATTTTCCCCTTTGTTGCTGCTGTTCCTTTTTCGTTAATTTGGAGATTGTTGAGAGGTTGAATACTCGCCCTATCTTCATAAGTTCTTGGAAAATAATTAAAAAAATCTTTAATGTTTTTAATCCCATGAGATGATAGAAGATTAATATATTGAGGAGTAGTTTTAAGCAGTGCTTTAAGTTCAGTCATAGTTTTTTTTGACAAAGTGAAAATTAAATGCATTATGCGGAAATTTATTCAAAAAGCAAGATCAGATTTTTCTTCTTTTTTATAAAGAAAATTTATCATAATCTCTTGATTTTTGTTTTTGAATGTTTACTGTGTTGTTGTCTATATATTTAGACCTTTTATCTAAAAAATGAAGATAAAAATGAAAACAACAGTTAACGAATATGTAGGAATTTAGTTTCTTATAATTCCTAGTCAAAAAGAGGGGATAGTATCCTCTCTTTTTTTGTTAAATTCTCGCTTTTAATAGGTTTTTTCATATTGAAATTGGTTTCTAGTTCCTTATAGTTAAGAAACTTTAGTCATATGACCACTAAATAATAAATGAAAAAAACACCACAAAAAAAAGCAAAAACCTGATCTCTATGATGGAAATGGTTTCAGTATGGATTACTCTTCATTATTATAATAACTTTAGGATTAAGATTTTTGCAGTCAAGCAGCTCGCTTACGCTCTCTAGTACGTGAACAGGGACAATAGAAGCTATACAAGAAACGAAACAGCTTCCCTTAAGTGAATGGATGGCAAATTACCAAAGCTGAAGTTTCTCAAAAATAGAACTTGTCAATGATCAGGAGTTGAAAGGATTCTCATTTATTGAATCTTGAACTCAGAACTTACTCTTTTGAAATCAAGTAACAATTGAAAACTATAATCTCCTTACTACAACAAAACCAGTTTCAACCTCGCTTACAGAACTTGGAATCAGCGTAACAGGAGATAATACCGTCCTTGTCACCTATAAGTGAGAAAGTCTTTTCTCTAAGCTGATTGCACAAGTTGGATATATTATTATTTTCATCATCATTCTTTATGTAGGAATGAGGTTTATCATGCCTAAAGGCTGAAATAATCTCTTCTGAGTAAAAGTTTGAAAAGAAAACAAAAAATCTGAAAGTAAAACAACTTTCAGCGATATTGCAGGGATGGATGAAGTAAAAAATGAACTAATTGAAATTGTAGATTACCTCAAAAATCCAAAAAAATATGAGAAATTAGGTGTAAGACCTCCAAAATGAGTCTTGCTCTATGGCGCTCCAGGAGGAGGGAAAACGCTTCTTGCAAGAGCAGTAGCTGGAGAAGCTGATGTTGCATTCTTCTCAACAGCTGGATCTGAATTTATGGAAATGCTTGTTGGACTAGGAGCTGCAAAAGTGAGAAAACTCTTTGAGCAAGCAAAAGCTGCGGGTAAAGCGATTATCTTTATTGATGAAATCGACGCAATAGGAAAGAGGAGAGGATCTTGATATACTTGAGGACATCAGGAACAGGAACAAACTCTTAATCAAATCCTAACTGAAATGGATGGATTCGATCAATCAACCAACATTATTGTTATTGCAGCAACCAATAGACCAGATACCCTGGATCCAGCACTGCTAAGAGCTGGAAGATTTGACAGAAAAGTCCTTGTTTCTGCTCCTACCTATGAGGAAAGAATTCAGATTTTTAACTATTATCTCAAGAATAAAAAGCTTGATCAAAAAGTTAGTATTGAATCTTTAGCAAGGAGAACAAGCGGACTTGTTGGAGCTGATATCGAAAACATAGTAAACGAAGCAACTCTGCAAGTGGCAAAAGATGATAGAGGAATATTAACAATTCAAGATTTTGAGTATGCCCTTGAAAAGGTAATTATGTGACCTGAGAAAAAAGTAAAAACCACAAAAGAAAAAGAAAAAAAGCTGGTTGCATATCATGAATTGGGACATGCAGTGACTGGACATTTGCTTGAGAACGCTGATCCTGTTGAAAAAATTTCAATTGTTCGCAGGGGACAAGCATTGTGAGTCACCTGGACAACTCCGGAAGAAGATAAAAACCTTTATTCAAAGGCAAAATTCCTTGATGAACTTGTGACTTTGCTATGAGGAAGAGCTGCAGAAGAAGTTTTCTTTGGGAAAGACGAGATTACGACTGGTGCATCAAATGACTTTCAGAGAGCGACTGCTATTGTAAAAAATATGATCTTAAGATATGGGATGGATGAGGATTTTGGACCGATCAATTATTTAAAAGACTCAGAAGAGCAAGCCTTCACAAATCCTTATAGTGAAAAGATGGCAGAACTCCTTGATCAAAAGATTAAGAATTATCTAGAGAACGCTTATACAAAGGCAAAAACAATTCTGATTGAAAATAAAGATCTCATAGAAAAAATGTGTAAAATATTGCTTGAAAAAGAATATCTTTCTAGTGAAGAATTCGTTCAAATGATGAATGGAAATAGTACAGCAGAATTGCCAAATACAAACAAAAAAACTAAGAAAGAAAAAACTGAATAATACCATTAAATAGATATTTACTGATTATACCAATACAATGGAACTCTATGTCTTAGACTATTTTATGAACAAGAATTTTAAAGTTCTTAATTGCCCTGATGAAATTAGGACTCAACTTAGACATTGAGATAAGATTGTCTACATCTGTGAGGAAAAGTGAGTTCAAAAAAGCTCTATTTGACTGGCGATTTGATATCCAATCAAAGCAAGCAGAACGGTTGAATTTGAAAGAGCATTTTCTGAAGAAGAAACTAGAGAGTTTTTAGAGCAACAAAATATTGCTCACAAAGTCTTCCCTAGCTTCAAAGAGAAGTTTAAAGCCAGATTTGAGTGATCAAAACCAATCACTGCAAGATATAATCCCATAGGTGATCAGATTTATTTCTATTTTTATTCTGAGGAAAGATATGTGTTTTGAGATTTCGTAAAGGAACTTAGATCAGAAATCTGAAAAAATCTTTTTCTTTTCCAAATCTGAGCAAGAGATATGATGAGACTCGATCCTGCAGCTAAAGATTATGTAGTAGGCTCTGATTGTGGTATGCTTACTGCATGTCAAAGTCTCAATCCATTACCGAGTGTAGAAGTTGAGTGTATTGGACTACAAGGAGTAGATGGTAGGGATATGGAAAGATTAAAGGGAAGATGCTGAAAATTAAAATGTAGTCTGATGTATGAACTAGAAATCTATCAAGAAGAAGTAAAAAATTTCCCAACAAAATGATCAACAATAAAATGCCCATGATCAAATGAAAATTGAATTGTTAGTTCATATAATATTATGACGAGAGAAGTTATTCTAAAAACTCCAGAAGGAGCTATTCTAAGGGTGCCTCTTTCAGCCTTAGAATCAACTAATTCATAAAGTAAAAATCTGTTTTATTCTTTTTGTTTACGGAATGTCTAAATTATTAGCTTATGCTTGGATTGCTCTAACAGTAGCAATGATTGTAATTCCTCTTGGATTATTATTATGGCGAGCCAGCAGACGCTTTCTCTGATTTATAAAAACTAAAGCACAAGTAGCTAAAGAAAACAAAGAAATGCAAGAGATTAAAGAAGAACTACAGGAACAAGAAAACGATTTCATCTCAAATAACTACTCAACAGAAGTAGAAGAGCCAAAAGAGAATCCTGAGTTAGATCCTGAAAGTAAAGAAGAAAATCTTGAGCCTAAGAACTCACCAGAGGACAAAGAAAAGAATAAAAAAAAGCTTGAAACAATCCTGATTGAAGCAAATATTCTTAAAAATAGTGGAAAGTTTGAGCAATATGAAAAGAAGCTGATTGAAGGATTGGCCATTGATGATGAATCTCTTGAAATCCTAAAGCCTCTCTCTGAATTATACTTTACTCTAGGGAATTATAAAAAAGCGCTTTCCCTCCTTAAAAAAGTCTCAGAAAAGGATCCGAATGATCATAAAGCTATTTGGCAAATATGAGAGATTTATTTTATGGCAGGATACAATCAAACAGCTGAACTTCTTGTAGAAAAAGCTATTAATCTAAAGAATGATAACCCAAAATACTATCTGACAATGGTTGAGATCTTCTATAATACAGATAGAAGCTGAGAGGCTCTTGCATATATGGAAAAGATCGTAAAACTTAGGCCT
>CAUVLQ010000003.1:0-97351 GCA_963552955.1 uncultured bacterium | reverse complement strand
AAAATAGACCCTATGAATGGTCTATTTTTGAACCTTTTTATATCTCTAACTATAGTTGTTCTCTAATTAACATTTGGGGAGCCTGAGCCTTTACAATATATTTCACAAATATAATTCTTTCATTAAATTCAAGAGGATTGGAATTATAATCTTTCTTTATTTTTTTGTAGAAATCAAGAGAAAATATACTTTTTTGTCAATACAAAAAACACGGCCAGATTTGACCGTGCCTGGTATCTAAGCAGACCCTAGCTTTATTAAATTTTACCACTAAACCTCAATGCTCTTGCTATCATCAATGAAGCATGATACCTCTTGACTGGTTCATCAAGACCAACTTTGGACTTGATGATACCTTGATCTACAGCGAGATCAGGAATGAGTTCCTCTTGAGAAGTTCTACCATACAAAGCAACAAAGATCATCTTCAAGAACCATCTCTTTGTGAGAGGTCAATTCACAGAGCTGACAACTCCGAGCTCAAGAGCTTTTTGAATGGCTCTGTTATCGTCAAACTCGTTGTGGAAAGCTCTCATAACCATAAGAACAGCGTGGAGCTTGATGAGACTCTCATTAGGGAGCTTACCATTTCGGATATTCATCTGAACCATTTTTTCACTATCAGATGAATCAATCACCACCTCAGGCGTTGCATTCTTCTTGTCGATGATAGCAACGATACTATAAAGCCACTTTTGGAGTCCAAAAGGGGTGTAAAAGAACCCCTTATCACCCCATCACTCAGTCCAAGAATTTGGATGATGATATTTTTCTCCATCAATACCTGTAAGGGCGAAAAGATGTCCAGCATTAGCATCCTTATCAGGAGTCAATGTATGAGTAACTCCAGTCTGGTGCCATCTAATATGCCTCGCACCAGTGTAGCACATATGTTTTTTGCTGAGGGCAAGCCTTACCTCAGCTGGTGTGGAACAGAAGTAGTAGCCTTGGATATAACCGAGATCTTTCATCAGCTTCAAAGCTCCAGACATACTCCAACCATTCTTTCCACCGTCTGGAATAATTCCCTTTGCGATGGCTTCTTTCCATATCTTCATAGCGTCAAGCTGAGTTTTAGAGTCAAACCAATCCGCCTCATTCTCCGCCTTTGTTATTCCAAAGACTGAGCAGGCTCACTCTGAGCCTTGATCCAAGATCGGTGTGTTGTTATACACGATCTTCTCTGGAAGATCGGCTTCTCCTGTATACTCTTCCATAACTGTAGCATATCCAGGTATATGCAGATAGTCCTCTTGGGTAAATCATTCAGTATCGTTACTGATGACTACATTTTGCAATTCTTTTTCATCCATTTTAATAATTGGTAAAGGTATAAAAGTCTGAATTATTCAGGTTTTTTTTCTACTCCTAAGTCTCAGAAGTAGTTGGTATTGACCCATTTTGTAACCAGATTAAGGAGCGGAATTGCAAGTCAGACAATAACTACTTGCAGCTCTCCTTTAATTCCTGTCAAGGTTGTTGCTAGGAACGCTACTCAAGCATTGAACATCTGCCAACAGAGCACCCTAAATGCTTTGTTTTGCCATAATTGTTTCATGATATGATCTGTAAAAAAATAAAAACTATCTGATAGCTCTTTCTCAGTTTTTGATACCATAGATTGCAGTAACAAATTCAGTATCTCTCACTTTTTGAGCTTCTATAAATTCTTTTCTTTGCTCTCCTAATGCTTTATTATGATCCGCTACTATTCCATTGATAGACTGCAGAAAATAGATAATCAAGAACACGATACATCCTAGTGATACGAGCATAAGGAACATAAATACCCCTCTCTCACTACCTGTCAGTGAATGAAGAGCGTTACCTGTAGCTTTAATTTCGTTTTCTAATGCCATTTTTTTATGTAAGTATTAAGAATTAAAATGCTGAATTGAGTCTTTACAGTGGTTTTTGTCTAGGGTATCTAAGAGCTTAACGATAATAGCTCAAAGACAAGTCAGAGTTCAGGTTTCTTGGTTTTTCCCTAGCACGGAACTTATGGTCTCCTGAACTTTACCAAACTTATATCAGCTCGAAGTTATGAGACAGCGATTGAAGAGATCACGGCAGACACTGTTCCCTATCTGGTCAATTCAGATAGCCACAGAGCGGAAGATTCCACCTAAGTATCAGAGCCCCTTTTTGCTCGGAGAGTTCCCAGTAGGGAAGAAAAACCTGAATCAGATTTCTCCTATTGTTCGAAGCAGTCCCAGTGGTAGCAATACCACCGCCAAAGACAAGGCCACGAGGAGCAGAATGAGGCTATGCAGTAGGCTTCTCATTTTTTTGCTTAGCAAATAAAGTATCTACTTCTGTAGGGAATTGTACTCAAGCCTCTTTTCGCTCCTTGTATTCTTCAGCTGTTACGTATTGAGCAATATCGTTGAGGTCTATATTCCCAAGATGAATCACTCCATCTCTTGTAAACCTCTCCAGTCCATCGTAATACTTAATCATCATATCAAGCTTGGTTGCAAGAGATTGGGACTTAAAGAGAGCCATCTGAGGTATTAGAATTGATACAATCACAGTAGGAATCCTGAGTTCTTTGATCTCATCCTCTGTTGGCTCTCTGTATTCAATAGTACAACCAGAATAAGTATGAATTCTCCTAGGATCAGCTCGAAACTTTGTTCCATCTGGTCGAGTTCATATTGCAGTTAACATGCTATAAGTAATTTAAAAAATAAAATTAATCTCAGAAGATAGGTATTTTATAAGTCTTACCATCAGGAGACACAAAAGGCATAAATCATATAGCATTTCCTAGAGGGATGTTTCCTGTTCTTACTGAAGAAGAAACTTGAGGAGTAAAGAAATTTCTATCAATTCGTTTACCATCAATATGCCTACCAAAAGTCGTACATTTAACTATCTGCCCTATAGATTTTTGCTCTCTAGCATAAATAACCTCATTCGTTTTTTGCTTTGATATACTCGTAATAAATTCTCTAATATAGAAGTTTTGCATTGCTATCCCTACCTTAGGATTCATTGCTCAGAAGGAATCCGCTCTTTTGGTTATTGAGATTACATCTCACTTCTTAACCTTTATCTTATTGCTTTTTTTACCAGTATTACCTCAGTAGGATACATAAACTTCTAATATCTTTGTCTCATTAACATTCACATAGAAGTTCCATAATCCATTGATACGAGGTCATATATTCCCCCTGAAAGTAATCTCCGCCTCGATTTCCATATCAGTAGGAGCAACAGATAGAAACATAAGATCATTTTCTTCCTCAAATACAAAGTCTGCTCAGTTCCTATTGAAGAGATAAGTTTCTAATTGTGGTATTGTGATTTCTGTGCTTGAACTTTTTGCTGCTATGTTATTTACGAATCCTTGGCAAAGGAGATATGGCATCAATTGTGATCTAACCTTCTTATCTCCATTTACGGCGACAAAACTCAATCATTCAGAGTATTGTGTGCTATCACATGATAACACATAGTAATTCTGACTATTTACTATTCATCCGCTCTGCTTAACTACAACAGAAAGCAATTCTCACGCTGGCAGGGTAAGTTCCTTATCTAGTATTACAGTAATTTTATCTGGAGTCTGTTGTATGGTCGAATATCAGATACTTCATTTAGCAAGAGCTGATCCTACACCAACCCAATATGAAATAAAATTATCCTCACCCTTACTTCGAACTTTTAATCCAGAATTATTTTCAATAATTAGTTCTGATTTTTTTATCTCAATTTCTAAATTTGTAGTAGGTAATCAGATCTTATTCAACTTAAATTCCATACTATTAAAAGGCTTTCAATTGCTAATTGCTTGCAAATGAAGTTCCTTATTATCTTCCTTGTCTCAGATATTCACTCCAAGAATAGCCTCTTCAAACTTCGGTCTTTTCTGACTAAATAATGGTTTTTGATATATTAGTTTTTTTAGCTCTTGATCAGTATACTGAGTCTTTTTATATGCTTTTAGGCTAATATTTAGTGTCGTGGAACCTCTATTTTTAACATCTTCCAATACAAATCACGATACCTGAGTCCAACCACTACCATTTTCGGAGAATTCGATCTTTGGAACATATTTTGGCTTGTGTGTGATATGTGCATCCCCTCTATAAGTAAGAAGCATCGCAGATATTCTTTTGGGAGACTTCAGTACAAAAGTTTGTCCGTTGTTGAGACTCGTTGAGGTTCAGTTTGTGCTTTCTACAAGAAAATGTGGAGACTCAAACTCAGTTCTTGGGATAGGAGTTCAATTATGATCTAAAAATGATACTTTTGTTAAATTATGAGTAGAATTTCAATTTCAATCTTGACTCCTCCATTCTGTAACTCTAATAAATTTTTTACATTCTTGAGCTTCTCAAGTTTGAGCATAATAATGATCTCAAACTCAATAAACTTCTCATACCATAATAAGCTCTTCTAAGTGATCAGGAGCTCCTGCCTCCTCTAGCTTCCCTACCTTCTGTTCTTGGGACTCTACTTTTGACTCTAGGGTAGTAGTTCTCTGAGATACAGAATCAAGATCAGTTTGATTCGCCTTTCCATCAACTTCATCCTGTAATTGCTCAATATGCTTCGCTAATACAAACAAACTCAGGAAATCATCAGCAGAAAAATCTGATGGAGTCGTTCACTCAAAACCTCTTTTCACAGTAAGTTGATCTCAATCTTTAGCTGTCACCTCTATTTTTTCTGACTTTGTAATTTCTCAGTCAGAATTTCTCTTATTGAGAACTACTAAAAACGGAACTCCAGGGAATTTATCACCTTGCCCTTCTTTGACTACGAGAGTAGTTGCTACTGAGGAGATTCCAAACTGTAATTGAGCTTCTGCATTGTCTTTAACTTTATACATTGGCTATTTTTTAGATATAAAATGTTCTAAGGTTTGATAACTATCTAGGGTAACCACAGCAGTATTATGTCAGTATCGAACTTGCTTTACTATCTTATTCTCAATAATCCAATTAGTATTCCTCACGGAAATTCTATCTCAAGGTTTGATCTTTGTAAAGTTATACTCGTTATTGACCGACACTCTACAGCTCTTAATTATTGATTTTTCTTGCAAAAGAGCTTTAATTCTGAATTCTGCTGTAGTTTTGTCTTTAATCTGACTTTCGTCTACTACAAGTTCACTGATACCATAGGTTTTTATTCAGACTTCATCTTTTATGCTTACATTCCCTCAGTCATAATTTAGAGTTATGGCATTAAAATAATTTGAGCTTTCTTCAGCAATATCTATTTTGAAGCAGTCCAATCCATAGGTTAACTGGTGTTTTTCTCCTACAGAATTGAAGTGAACGGCATTTTCTGCATCAATAAAGAGTGTCCAGTCTTTAGTCAGCTTCAATAATTCCTGCAGAAATCAGAGATAAGTCAAATTTTCCACTTTGATTGTGATTGTTCCTGGATATTCTTTGATTGTATTCGTTTCAAACCCTTGACCAATCTTATCAAAGACCTCACGAATCAGTTCACTAGGATTTCAGCTTTTTTCTCCGTTTGGATACGGCTTAAATGCTAATAACCCAAGCATTCAGCTTGTCGCAATGACCTGTTTTTCTCCACTTCTATCTGAGAGCTTAGTTATTCAGTTCACAAATCCCTGATAAATTGCCTGAGTTCCTTTATAGATTTTTACTCTATCTCTATGTTGGATCTCCATGTTTCCGAAATATTCAAAGTTTAATCCTGAATATCCTCAATTCACACTAGCAGAGAACGAATACCCACAATGCACGAGCTTTTCACTCAGAGTTGTCTTGAATGTTCAGTTCCTATCATAGATTTTAATATTATACATAGGTATCTGCATATTGGATAAAGATTTCTGCTTCATAGGTTCAATTCATGTCTATTTGCACGGAGCTAGAGCCAATTGCCAACTCTCCAAATTCTCCTACTCGATCTATTCCATACCTTCAATTCAATGCTACATCCAATTTTTCTCCATTGATAGTCAGAATGTCTCACTCGTGCAGATTCTGACTGATTTGTAGCACCTTTCATCAAATCGTCAGTTCGACTTTATTCACATCTTCCGCGGACTTAAAGGCGATATAGACCGATGGTTTAGCAGAGTGAGAGCCTGATAGATACTCAATAGTTGTATTAAAGAGAGCATTGATTCATAAAAATCAGAGTTCGTTTGTATGTACTGAGTACATAAATGGATCTGAGATTTTGAAAGTAATCTCTATCCCTACGGTATTGATTGTCCAACTATTCCTGGGGATAGATAACCCTGACACAACCGCTTTTGTTTTCAAAAGTCAGATTTTTCTTTTAATTATCAGTGTTTTTTCGCCATTCAGGAGATTTGCTTTGATACGATTGATTTTTTGCTCCAATTCTTGCTGATTCTCAGCTTGGATCCATCATCTAATAGTTATCTTTTTGCTTTTTATAAGCCAATTACTCAATCCTTGACCGTGAGTAGTGAGTTCGTAGGCTTGGAGATCAAATTCGTTTCCATCATAACTATCTGGTATGTTTGATATTAGAATATCCGAAAAATCATAGTCTCCGAATCCTATTTGATTGATGATTATTGATCAGTTTTTAGGGCTTTGATTGACTCCATACAGAACGGTTCAGTACAAGATTTTTCAGAACATTTCTAATAAGTTCACAAAGATAAATTGCGATAAATGTCGGTCATAACAGATCTCACTTTTTGAGCAAAGGTTTCCATATCGCTTTCACTACCGATATGTACATCTCCAAAATGCAAAGAAATCTGAGGTGAGCTATTGTTTGACTGAGAGTTTACAGTCCCTGTGATTGCAGGACGGAAATACTCAGTTCAAAGCTCATTAATTCTATACAGTTGACCAGCAAGCACTGTTCCTCAGCTGGCACGACCTCAAACCGGTCTCCTAACTGCTTGTGCTTGTTCTCCTCACCCTCACCAAAGGCTAGCAATTGCATCTTTTGCGGCCTTAATTTTGTCCCAAACTGCACTAATTTTATCTGAAATCCAACCAATAGCAGAACTAGCAATATTTTTGAGTCCATTGAACATTCCGTCCCAAAGGTTGGTAATTGTCGTTTTTATGGTCTCAATAATTCACGGAAGATCTATGTTAAAGGCTGAGAATATTCAGACGATGCTATTATACCATGATGAGAATATTCCCTTGAGGCTTTCCCAAGCTCAAGACCAATTCCCAGTAAAAACATTCACAATGAAATCTATCATTCCACCCAGAATATCTATACAAGAGGAGATTGAGTTTCAGATTACCTTAAAAGTTGATGCAACAAGGTCTCATACTACAGGCAACATTGCAGACACAATCTCTCAAAATCATTCTCGCAAAGGAATAAGAATGGGCTCAAGCTTTGCTCGAAGTTCCTGTACAGATTCTCGTATAAGTCAGAAAGCTTCAATAAACGCAGTTCAGATTTCTTGTAAAATTGGTTGTAAATCCTCCCAAAGCTGATTGACAAAATCTCTGAATCCTCAGAGATTGGTTGCATAAGCCACACCAAGAGCAGTCAATACTCAGATAATAATTCCTATAGGTCAGGTAAGTGCTGAGAATATTGATCAGAGAGAGGATAGTCAACTTATAGATCCTCATATAATACCAGATAATCCAGAGAGCGCCCCTTTTAATACTCACCAAGTTGTACTTATCGGTCAAATTGCCATACCAACAGTTCACATAACTACAGCAATACCAGATAATCCAGTAGTAATTTTTAATATCCAGGCAAGCAATTCAGGATGATCTTGAGCAAAATTTGCCACTTTTTCAGCCAAAGGAGTAATTGCAGTAACAAGGTTTTGTACTACAGGAATCAGAGCATTCCCAATAGCTCCTTTTAGGTTATCAATTGCAACAGCGAATTTCTCCATTTTTTCTTTATTGGACAATGGGATGTCTCCCATCGCCTGCATTTCTTTTCTACCATCTGCTATTACTTTATTGATCAGAGCTTGTTTCTTCTCTGCATCGGTTAGTTGAGATGCAGCTTTCCCTATAGATTTTGCATACTCCTCATTGGCTTCAGTAGAATTTACTACAATTCCTAGATTATCAAGAATCATAGCTGATCAACGACCTAGACCAGTCACGATATCATTATAAGCCTGCGTAGTTGTAATACCCATATTCTTTGCCTTAGTTCTAGCAATATCCATAAGAGTCGTAAAATCTCCAGTGTTCTTTGCAACACCAAGAGACATCGCTTTATTTGCCGCAAGAATGAGATCGTATTCAGCAACTGTACCTTTAGAAGATGTTTTAAGTCAATCAAGGATTGATTTACTATTAAGATTCATGTTTTTAGAAAGCCTATCCATAGCCTCTTGAGCTTCTTGAGTCTGCATTGCTGCCCCCGTAAAGTCTTTAATATGAGTAGTAAGAGAACTAAATACAGATTGCCCTGCATCTTTCAGTTTTGCAAATGATAATTCGTTATTTTTTGCCCAATTCACCAAATTATTCCCAGCATTTTTTAAGGTTGCGGAAGCTTTATCTGTTGCAGAGAGAAGTATTTGGATTGTGTTTTTAACAGCACCCATTCCGAATCGCTTGCTTTTTTGAAATAAAAGTTTATAATTTCATTGTATTTATATCTCTAATACTTTTTGCTATGGATATTATGCATTATCTCTTATACAAGGAGTATTATTCTTGAGCTGAAGCCAAGAGGAGGAATAATTCTGGCAATAGTCTAGTATCTGCTTTGTTTTTTTTAGTATTAAGTTTACTAGGAATTGTAGTCTTCGGTGGTTTAAGTTATTTTTTACGATTTATTTTTTCCCTCTAACTCTATCCTAACAACAATTGCTTGCACTATGTCCATAGGACAATCAAGGTAGTCCTGGTAACTCCATCACATATACTTCATAATCTCTATAGCCTTGATTTCCTCTAATGTAGTTCCTCATAATCACTTAAAGAGCTTAGAATATTCGTACTCTAGCTCTTTTTTTTTGACGGATTTACGAGTTCGTCGATTTTTTTTGCCACAGCCTCATTGAGAACAGTATAATCCTCAATATTCTCTATATCTAAGATCAGATTTAGAATTTTTTCTTTGTCAGTCTCTCCGTTAATGTCTGAAATGATGAATTTTGCCAGCTCATTACCTAGCTCCATTTCGTCAATCTCTTTGTTCTGAAATTTAGCATTGATTCTATTAAGATTCTGAAATTCTCTCACTGTTAATTTTTCTATAAAATTGATATTCAAATTTCCAATCTGCATCGGTATTATCCGTAAAAATATAAAGTTATCTTTGGTATAGATTATCTCTTAATAAAAGCAAAAATAGACCACAGTTAAGGTCTATTTTTGAACCATTTTTTATTCATACGCTTTTTTGACGATTTCTGAGGCTTTTTTATTGATTTTATAGTAGGTTGCTTTGGAACTTATAAAGAGAAATTTTTGGATAATTCTTTTTGGTAGCTTTTCCGTGTATTTCATAAAGATAAAGCACTGGAGCTTAAAACTCTGCTTATAGAAAAGCTCTTGTCTTCCTATTGGTCGTCCCTCAGGTGGTCTAGGTTCTCGATAGAGTGGATCGTTAAGCATTTTTAGAGTTTTATATAAAGTAAATATCTAATTCTGGAGTCCTATTGAGTTCAAACCGCATTCTCATAGCAATCGCGTCAGAACGGTCAGGACTACGACCGATCAAGGTCTTAATTTCATCTTTACTTAATATCTGTAATTTCCCTCACTTATCAGGATTTTTTTGTTTTATGACATCTAACTCCTCAATAATCAATTCCTTATCGTCACTATCCATCACAATCAATTGCATTTTTCAGCTTTCTATGATTTGTTGTAATTCAAAGTAGCATTGGTCTTTCAGATTTTTATAGTTTCTAATCGCCTTTTCCTCAAGAGAGAGAATCGGACTAGAGTTATTGACAAATCCTTTGCACTCCATCTGATCTACAACACCTCCACCAACTCAATCTTCATCACAAAGTGTGTCAGAATTTTTTACCTGGTATTGTCTTTGCAATCAATGAAGAAAGCTGGCTGTTTCTGTGGTTCTATTTTTTTTGCGAGTAAATATCCTTCCAATCCATCCGTCCCACACAATCGCTACCGTACTATCATCCCCAAGTCTTGCAATATCACAAGTAATATAATGGTTTCCACTTTCTCATTGGTTGGTAAATAAGTCACAAATATCATCATACT
The DNA here is from genome assembly GCA_963552955.1 of uncultured bacterium. Classification (GTDB taxonomy): domain Bacteria; phylum Patescibacteriota; class Gracilibacteria; order Absconditabacterales; family Absconditicoccaceae; genus HOT-345. The sequence goes on along the minus strand of CAUVLQ010000003.1, from coordinate 87,188 downwards.
CATAAAGCTTAGTCGGATCATCGTCATAATCTCGATTCCCATTCAAAAGTCTTTCTTTTGTAATTTTATCAGCCCTTTTTAAGCTTTGTTCATATTTTTTATGGTCTATAAAGGGATTGTCCTTATAAAGGCTTGATATGAAGATTCTATCAGCAGGAAGTGTGCCATCTCTTTGCGGTTTGATAAAATCATTATACAGATGACATTTCATCGGGTTGCAGGTCATGATAATTTTTCAGACAAGGTCATATTCTTTGATTTTTTCAGTGCATCTACTCAGAATAATATCTATCGCTTTACGGACAACCTGCTGAGCTTCGTCTATGAATCCATAGGTTATCTCGTACGATCCCAGCCAGTTGAATTCAGTATCTGAGGGTTGTTGCTTAAGCGGAACAAACAGAATTTTTGAACCGTTATAGTAAGTAAGTTCCTTTGTTTGGAGGTTAAGGTTATATTCTCTCCCTTGTTGCATTCAGTGTCTGCCAAGAACCTTTATAAGTGTTGCAAGAGTAGTTTTCCTGAGATCGTCCCATTCGGCACGACCAACTAGCCACACAATACCTGGTTGCTGAATGCAAGTAATGTTGATAATTTCGCACACTCACCAAGATTTACCTCATCTAGCTCCTCAGCCATAGAGAATCTCTGTGATTTCTCTGCTATTGAATGCTTTTCGGAGTTCTCTTTGTTTTTTTGTCAGTTTTGGTTGAAGCTTCCTCTCATTCTGCATCTAAAATCTCAATTGAGGTAAAACTATGATTGAGTATCTGGTCTGTTTTTTCATATTTTGTAGGCTCTCACTTTTCGATTTTGATCATCTCTCGGAGAGATTTGAGGGTTTTTATATTTACAAAGAAACCTTCATCGCTATCTAGTTCACTCATCATTCCGTTGATTGTTGCCTGTATCAGAGTGAATATTTTTTTGTGAGCCTCTGAAAGTTCCCTCATATCAGGCTTATAGACTTCTACTCACTCCTTTTTGATCTGCTCCAATGCTTCTTTAGATATCTCCTCTCTGAGTTTTTTTTTCTCTTCTACTCGTCATTTGGTCTGCTTCTGAAAATTTCAATTTTTAGGCACCTCAATTCCACCTCGTTTCCGCCTCCGCCACTCCGAAATATTCATCATCGGCGAAACGAGAAACTCTAGTCTCAAAGCTTCCCAATCGTATTTTTTAGGTCCGTTTTTTTTGACCTGCTTTTTTTGTGATTTTGGAGAGATTTTTTTCATTTACTTCCTTGTGCAGATAAAGTCTCAATGCTCGTATTCATCACACACTGATGTGTGATAGACCATAGGATGGCACGACATTATCTTCCCTATGCGATGACAGGTCGTACCTGTTCTCCTCTCTGTATGAGACTTGAGACACTTATCTTCATCACATCCAGCGAGTATAATAAAAAGCAATAATGCTAGTAGTAGGTATATTCGTTTCTTCATCTGTAAGTATAAAAAAGATAAATAAATCTGATTTATGGTTTCTTGTATCTGGTAATCGTAAAATCCAATTCTCAATTGAATTTAATATCCAATGTATCCTCGCCTCAATCAAGTAGGTAGTTTGCACAATTGGCTATTAGCCATAATATTTGTTCTCTCGTTAGAGTTTCTTTATCCAAGAACTCAGTTCATTTTTTATTAAGCTTTCAAATATGAATTCCTGTGATTCATCTACATATTCAGTATTTAGTCATCTCTACTTTTGGATTAAAGAATAAACGAAGTCTATACACTCATCTGATTGAGTATCTATTGACTCTCTTTTTTTGTCCCACTGTAATAGGACAATATTGATTTTCCTTTTTCTTTCTTGGCTAAATCTAAGGTCTTGTGCATATCAACCTCAATAAGGCTCAATCCATTCAATCACATCACCAATCATTACAGGGTGTCAGATGATTTCTTCTATACTATAACATCTTGAGTTGACCCCATCTTCAATCACAATAGTATTGTGAATGTTTCAATCTACTCCTTTGTAAGGATCCAAAAATCAAACATTCTCTCTATCTATAATTTTATAAACTCACTTACCAAATTTTACCTTACATCCAAATGTAAGCTCCTTATTCGCCATCTCTTTATAGATTGATTCTATTTTTTCTTCTCTGGTCATTTGTAAAAAAATAATAAATAAATCTGATTTTATAACCCTTTTGTATTTTTGAGTTCATCTACTAAGGCTTGATAGCGGTCTATCATCTCTTGTAGTTCTCATGTAGCGATTTTCATAATTTGCCTATCGTTTATCATCTCATCTACAAGAATTTCCCCATACTTCCTCTGCATTCGTCTTGTATAGACGATGTAGTTACCATGTAGTATAACATTGCACTTTACACAGCCAGCATGACAATTCTTTTCATCTCGGCGATACTTATAAACTGATCTCTTGATAAAGTGCATGTTCTGAGCCTTTGTCCAGTGGACTCTGGCTCCACAAAGAGGGCAGGTTATGTATCAGTCTTTGTCCGCTACTACTAATCTTATATAAACAGAAAAAACCTGATCCAGTTTTTGGACGAGCTTACTTCTCGTAGGTCAGGTTGTTTTCTTATTTTTTGCCATAATGAAAAAAGTTCGCAATAATAAAATTACGAACAGAGCTCTATATTTTTTTGTGTACGACCTAATTTTAGGTATTTCTTGACTTATTTCAAGGTAAAAAAGAGAAAAAATCAGAATTTTTTTGCTTTTTTGTGCCTTTTCTTATATAATTATCTTCGTACACAAAAAATGAACTCAAAAGAGCTCTATTTACTTTTATTCTTTTTGATAATATTAAAATGAAAGTAACTAACGGGCTTTTTTCTAAATGTTTGAATTTTTATAAAAACAAGAACTATTCATCACGCACAATTGATATACTAAAAACGAATCTGGAATACTTTGATGGATATATGCATGAAAAAAGAGGAGGGGAGTATTATATCTCAGACATTACTTATAAAATTATAGAGGAGTACAAAACCTATCTCTCGCAGATTAAGATTAGCAAACATTCTATTTATTATGGTAGCAAAAAAACGCTCTCACCAAAAACGATTCAAATGAAAGTGCAGTCAGTCAAGAACTTTCTTAAATTTGTTAATTTTATTCATGATGAGGGAATTGATTATAGAAATATAGAAATCCCAAGAATTAGAGAGCGTCATATCAATTTCCTAGAAGAAGATGAAGTACAAAAGCTTCTCGATGTAGTTGATCAATCTGAGACCACCGAAATTGGGAGAAATAGGTCGAAGCTTCTTATTATGGTTTGATATACTACTGGCTTAAGACTTACAGAAATTCTGAATTTAACAGTAGAGGATATGATCAAAGGACAAACTACAGTTCTAGGTAAGGGTAAAAAAGAGAGAATCGTATATTTTTTACCTAAAGTTCAGCAGATGCTAAACAAATACATTGAAAGTCTTAAGAAGCCACTTCCTCAATATTGTTGAGTATTTGGGCAGAGGAGTGCTGATAAAAATTATGTTTTCATTTCGCATAATTGTGGAACTTTCGGGAATAAGTTAAGTAAAACAATGGTTTGTAGCCTCTTTCACAAGTATAATAAAATTCTGAATATACCGTGAAAGAGAATTACTTGTCACTCGCTCAGACACTCATTCGCAACCAGGCTTATGGATAAAAAAATAAATATCAGAGAAATCCAAGAACTACTCTGACATTCAGACTTAAAGACGACTGAGACTTATACTCATGTACGCAACCCTAAGATAAAGGACGATCACAAGCAGGCTTTTGATGACTTCTTATAAGAAAATAAAAAATCTCTTGAATTTATAAAGAAAACCATTATACTAGTCACTGTAAGATTTTTTGAACAATTCGTATCAAGTGTCTTATGGTGACTAGTATGGATGCACCTGCCCTGTACCTATGGGGTCATAGGTTCGAGTCCTATATCACCCACCATTAATTATGTTAATAACTCTGGGTACTAGTATGGGCATATAGCTCAGTTGGTTAGAGCAGAAGACTCATAATCTTTTGGTCGCTGGTTCAAGTCCAGCTATGCCCACCACAAGTAAATAAACTATATAATAACATATATATAGGTTCGTTGTGTCTCAAGCAACGGACTTTTTTTTTGTTTGTTGCTATGAGTATTGCAGAATAAAGGTTGTTGGGGACTTTGATAAGATCAGATTTTTTTTAATTTTTCATTTTGGTTCACGGGAAGTGTTTCTGTGAAAATATTTTTATTGCTGTTACTAACCATCTCTAATGAGAGATACTCTTTAATGCAGACATAAACAAAAAGAGATGCTGTGGCATCTCTTTTCTCTTGCGTTTGCCTGTTCCTTTAACTCAGCACTGAAATACATTCAATGTGATGAGTGTGAGGGAACATGTCAACGGCTTGAATCTTCTGAAATTTAAAGTCTTCTTCTACTAGGAGTTCTATATCTCTAGCCATCGTGATTGGATTGCATGAGATGTAGAGGAGTTTGAAATCATACTCTTTTTTGAGATCAGAAAGGTATTTGATAACATTCGGATGAAGTCATTCACGAGGTGGATCGATGACAACGAGTCAGATATTCTGAATTTTTTCTTTTAGTTCTGGGAAGTTAATCAGCATTTTTTCAGCTGGTGATGCGACGAAATAGCATTTGTCCTCAACTCCATTGATTTTTGCATTATATCTGGCATCGATGATTGCTTTTTCTACGATTTCTACTCAGATAAGTTCTTCTCCAAGTCCTTGTTTTAGGAGAGAGAGTCCGATACTTCCTGCACCGCAGTAGAGGTCTAGGATATTCCCCTCAATATGTCCAGTCATTTTTATCGCAGTTGAGAAGAGTTTTTGAGCTCCGAGAGTGTTGGTTTGGAAAAAGGAAGAAGGTGAAACTCTGAAGTTTACGAGGCATTCTTCTTGGGTGTGTTGGAGCTGTGTAAAATCAAGTTTTTCATAAATATATCCGTCTCCTCGGAATGTTTTTATCTCAACTCCTGGTGCGTTTACAATGTCTGCTAGTCCGTTATTATAGCTGATGACCATGGTGGTAACCTGCTCTTTGAGAAGGGGATCGTTTTTTATGGTTTCGAGGAACTGTTCTCGGTGATGAGATTGTTCTTGATCCTTAAGGTTTTCGTCAGAGACTGATAGATTTACTAGGAGTTGTCCTGTATTTATTCCCTCTCTAATTACGAGATGGCGAAAGAATCCTTGGTGATTTTTCTGATCGTAGACTGGTAGGTTTGATCATAGGCAGAGGCTTTTCATATGTTCAAAAATCTGATTCGCCTTTGTGCTAATCAATCCGCAGTGATCAACATCCACGATTTTGCTGAATTCACCTTGCTTATGAAAGCCAAGGTTAAATTCAGAATTAATTTCATATTTTGTGTATCCAGTTTTGATAAGCTCTTCTTCGGTTTGACCAGATTTTTTTGCTTTTCTAAACTCTTCATTTAATTGTTTATAAACTCCAAAGCTGAACTCAATTTTGTTTCTATACCCTTCTTGGAGTGGTGATCAGATAATTGGCAAAAATCAGATTTCTTGTTTTTTTGAAAGTTTTGAGAAAGCGTCTTCAACGATACTTTCTTTGAGCTTTAGTTGAGCATCATAGTTCATGACTTGCCATTTACATCCTCAACATCAGATCTTATGAGGCGCTTGTTCTACTGTATTTTCCTGAAATGGAGAAAAAAAATGCGTACAAATAGGCTTCCCATTGAGTAATGAAGTATCATATTTTTTGATAGCGAGTAGATGACCTTCGATATAATCTTTTTTTGATTTGATTACACGGATATCTACAATACTTCCTGGTAAAGCGCCCCCTTTCACGAGGACTTTTTTCCCATCTGGGAGTGATCAGATTCCAATTCCTCCGTATCCGATTTTATAGATAGAGATCCCTTTCAGGATTTTTTGCATTTTATGAAAAAAGAAAGATAAATCTGGTGATTATTGTAGAGATTTTGTTCTTCTTTGCAATTGAAAAGAAAAAAAGATGAAAAAATTTGCTTTATTTGATTTTCTGAATATACTTAATGTGTTAATCTGCTTTTATTCTTTATAGTAAACAGAAAATGAAACAAAAAATTGCAGCTTTTATGATGGGACTTGGACTCCTAGTAGGAAGCTTAGGATTTGTATCTGCTCAACAAGCACAAGGTGGTGGTAAACCAAATGTTACTGCTGGTTTTAATATTAACAATAGTAATACTAGCAATATCGGTGGAATTGCTGGAGCTGGTCAAGATGCAGGAGGTAGTCTTGTTGATGTAATTAAAAAGACGCTTAACTGGATTCTTGGAATGCTCAGTTTGATTGTATTTGTATTGCTTCTTTGGTGAGGATTCCAGATGGTGACTGCTGCTGGAGATGACAAAAAGTTCGCTGCAGGGCAAACTATTCTTAAGCAGGCAGGTATTGGACTAGCTTTTATTGCTGCTTCTTGGTTGATTGTTAGTATGATCTTCTGGGTGATCTCTGGAGTTACCAGTTAGTATGAAATACAAATCTTTATTTCTATAGTAAACAGAAAATGAAACAAAAAATTGCAGCTTTTATGATGGGACTTGCGCTTCTAGTAGGAAGTATTGGGTTCGTATCTGCGGATACTGGTTATCAATTTTGAGTGAACTCTCAGAATGTTAAAGATATTAATGGAATAGCTGGAACAGATGGTTCTGATAAGGGAAATACATTAGAGACTGTTATCAAAAATACTATCAACTGGATACTTTCAATATTGAGTTTAATTGTATTCGTGTTGCTTCTTTGGTGAGGCTTCCAGATGGTAACTGCTAACTGAGATGATAAAAAATTTAGTGCTTGAGTGACGATTCTTAAGCAGTCGGCTATTTGACTTGGATTTATTGCGGTTTCGTGGCTCATGGTGAGTATGATATTCCGAATACTTTGAAAGGTGTGAGCTACGTCTTAGTCTGTTATAATTGGTGATTGTAATCTTAGTTATAGAAATCGTTCTTGAAAAAGGGCGATTTTTTGATTTAAAAAAATTCTTGTAAAATAAAAACGAATATCTATACTCTAGAAGATAATTTTTATATCGTTTTGAAGTAGTATGGCAAAGATCTGATTTCAAAAAATGAAAAAAAATCTGACTTTAAAATCTTTTTTTCTTGTGTTTATTTTTAGCTTTTGAGTACTTTGAATTTGACTTTTGGCAGGGAATGTATTTGGATGGTTTTCTACGAGTCCTCAGCTAGAAAAAACTCTCGCTGGAGAGAAGGTGCCATTTGATAAGACGCATCAGTTTAATATTGAGAGATTTGATAGAGAGGTTGCGGTTAATCAGATGAATGAAGCTCAGATGAAGATTATCTGGAAAAGAGCTCCGCTTTTTAAGCCTTTTATAGATAAAAAGTTGGAGGCTGCTGGTCTTCCAAAGGATTTGTATTATTTGGCATTGGCAGAGTCTGCATTAAGAGAAACTGCTGTGAGTTCTGCAAATGCGGCTGGTATTTGGCAGTTTATTCCTTCAACAGCTAAGGGATATGGATTGAGGGTTGATGATCTTATAGATGAGAGATTTCATCTGGAGAAATCAACAAATGCAGCTATTGAATATCTTAAAAAATCTTATGAGAAGTTTTGAAATTGGGGGTTAGCTATGGCCGCTTATAATAGAGGTTCTAATGGTATCTCTAGTGATATGGCGTATCAATATCAAAATAACTATTATGATTTGTATTTGAATAATGAAACCTATAGGTATGTCTTTAGGATTCTTGCGATGAAGGAGATTTTTGAGAATTTAGATCAGTATTTTGATGTTTCTAAGTGGGGAAGTCAATATCAGATTCCTGAAACTCAGAAGATTACTCTTGGAAAGACTGATAATCTTGCAGCGTGGGCTGTAGCTAATGGATATACCTATCTAGAAGTAAGAAATTTGAATCCATGGATTAGAGCAAACAAACTCCCTGCAGGAAATTGGACCATTGAGGTGTATAAGAGATAGTTTTCTTGTTGTATATGATAAAGGAGGGAGAAATCTGATTTCTTCCTTTTTTTTAGGTGAAAATTAGGAAAAAGCTCCCTAGTGTAGAGAGCTTTTTAGTTTTTTTTGGAGTTCATTGCAGTCATCATAGAAATTGGTGAGTTCCTTGATTTCTTCGAAATCTTTGGTATCAGCGATATGATAGAGGTTTGACTTCATTTCTAGGAACCTTTTTTCATTTTCTCTGAGATAGCGAAAGTTTTTGAAAAAACTCCTAACTTCTACGATAGTACATGCGACCACAAATACTGCGATAGTTAGGCAGCCAACTCTCTTATTGCCAGTGCTTAGTATCCCAATTGTAAAGGATATGGCAAAAACGATAGTGGCGGTCGCAGTGTTTGTACTCCTGATTTTTAACTCAGTTAAAGGTGTGATGATATCTTCATACTTTTCTCTGAAGATTTCTTGGGGTGTTTTTGTATTCATGACGGTATTTTTTTGTTTGTTATGAGATGATAACCTTTTTGTATAGAAAGTCAATAGATAAACTAGGGTTTTAAAAAAGATAGTAGAGTTTCATAAGATCCCGTTTTAGAAATCCTTTTTCCAATCTTCTAAAATTCTATTGAGATAAACGATATTATGGAGTCAGATAAGGGTTCCTCATAGGGTTTCCTGTTCTCTGATGAGATGGCAGAGATAAGCTTTTGAGAAGTTTCTGCAGGTATAGCAGTCACAACCTTCAGTCAGAGGAGAAAAGTCTGTTCTACATTCAGAATTTGTGACTTTTATGTTCCCCTCGTCTGAAAAAGCTATTCCGTGTCTTCAGAGTCTTGTTGCCGCTACGCAGTCAAACATATCTACTCCATGCTCAATCGCAAATCTCAAATCTTCAGGAGTTCACACTCACATAAGGTATCTTGGTTTATCATTTGGGAGGAGAGGAGTTGTGTGAGCTACAACTTGTTCGATGAGTTCTCTACTTTCTCAGACACTTACTCCTCAGATGGCGATCCCGTCTCGAGCAAATTGGCTAAGGTACTGTGCGGATTCGGTTCTCAAGTCAAGATAGCTTCCTCACTGTACGATCGGAAAGAGTACTCCTCTTGAGCTTTCGTATTTGGGTTGGAAGTGGTCAAAGGCTCTTTTTGCCCAGCGATGTGTCATAGCGATATGTTTTTGAATGGTTTTTTTGTCGGCTCAGGCTGGAGAACAGACATCAAGTACCATCATGATATCTGAACCGAGTTCACACTGAGTATCTACGACATTTTCTGGAGTAAACATATGCTTACTTCCATCATATGGGGAGCGGAATTTTACACCTTCTTCTGTGAGCTTTATCCCGACTTTATGAGTATGTTTTTTGTCGTTAAATTTTTGGTTTGCTAATCAAAGAGAAAAAACCTGAAACCCTCCACTATCAGTCAAAATGAGTCAGTTTTTTCGATTTTCAAAAGTATGAAGTCCTCATGCTTGCTGAACGATTTTGCTTCCAGGTCTCAGATAGAGATGGAAGGTATTTGCGAGAATAAGGTTGATAGGCTCTATTTTATCTCAGATGTATTTTTTGTCTTGGAGGAGATCAAGGATCATACCTTTGATCGTAGCTTTAGTTCCAACAGGCATAAAAATTGGGGTTTTAACCTTGATACCGTTGAGTGTTATTTCTCAGGTTCTGGCATTCCCTTTTTGTTTCAGTATTTTGAAGTCAAGTTTTCACATTGAGTATTTTCTATGATTAAAAGTTTAGTTTATATTATGATTTTTCTTTTGAAAAGCAAGGTTTTGGCTAATGAGTATCCTCTTAAATTCAGATTTTTTTAGTTGATGATTTGTATTTTAGTGATTTAGAAATGCATTAGAGAATCCTTAGAGAATTTCTCTTGACATTTTGAAGGAATTCTTTATTCTCTGCTTTTGTCTTTTATTTTTACTTTTAGAGATAGAAATGAACAAATTGTCAATTGTTGCTGCTCTTTCTGTAGGTCTTTTGACTCTTGGGGGAGTATATGCAGAAAATCAAACTGGAGCTGTTGCTTCAAACACTACAGGTGCAAACACTACAGGTGTTGTTGCTCCATTGACTGGAGATAAAGCTCTACTAACTGGAGATAAGGCTCCAAAGAATGAAGATGATGGAGTAGCTACTGGTGGACATAAGATTTTTATGTCACAACCAGTAGGTTCTCTTAGACCTCTTTATCATGTAGGAAAGGATTTGCCTGTTTCATTCCGTGTTATGAAGAAGGAAACTCTTTTCTCTGGGACAACTACTGCTTATGGTTCTATTGATAGTTTCTCTGGAAACTTCAAGGTAAGTCTTGAGATGAGTAATAATCTTGTTGAACCTAAGACATGGAAAGCTCTTGATCCTAAGGATTATCATTTGACTGGAATTGTCCCTGTGTATTCTGGAATGAGCTATCAGCTTTCAGGACTTAGAGTAAAGGAGCCGGGTTTCTATAGAATTACTATCCAACAAGAAGGTGGAGAAAAACTAAGTGGAACACAAGAAATCAGGGTTTTCACTTATCAATCAGAATATGCATTTACTGGTGATGAGCTCGCTAAGGTAAAGGCTGTAAGTCAGATTTGGGATAATTTGGTCGATACTTTGAAAAAGCAATCTTCAAAACTTTCTGGAGACCAGAACTGGATTAAAGCTTCAGATGAGGTAAAGTCTAATATTGATGCTATCCTTGCATATGAAGAAAAAGAGAAAGTTGCGACTAAGAAAAATAGACCTCACTATTATTCAGCTCCAACTGATTGGAGATCATTCTCTTACTTGATCGGAGCTTGGATAGCTGATACTATTCAACTTAGAAAATAGTTTCAAAAAGTTGAAGAAGTCCTTGTGCTAACTAGGAGAAAGAAAGTCCTCATTGTGAGGACTTTTTTTATTTTTCTTGGATACTTTTCCTTGCAAATGAGCTTGATTTCACTACACTAGAGTCAGTTTTTTCAGCTTTTTTATTATTAAATAGAGCAGGGATATGCCTCGTATTGTAGATGTGATCGAAGAACTTAAAATTGATAAAGCAACTTTTGCCAAAGTGTATGAAAAGGTGATGGATAAGCCGCTCAGTGCAAAGGCTGCGACTATTTCTGATGCAAATTTGGAAAAGATTAAGTATGTTTTGGATCAATTGCCGTCTAAGTGAGGGAAAACTGCTAAGGAGGAAAAACAGTCTGCTAAAAAAGCAGCTCAAGAGGCTAAAGTTTTGAAATCTGATGAATTAGGATTCTGAGGTGGATTCTTGTCTGGACTTGGATTTTCAAAGCAGGAGGAAAAGACTGTAGAACCTGAGCAAGATGAAGATGATCTTGCATTGCATAATATTCAGATTCCTGTGGTTTCTAGTGAGGAAGTTTCTCAGGAAAGAATTAGTTTTTCTCAGCCTACACAGAGGTATGAGGCGCGTAAGATTTCTTCAGCTCCTGAACAACCAAAAGAAAAGAAAGAATTTCCGGCAAAAAAGCAGCATGGGAATATCTCAATTGGGCAGGGAACTTATAAACCAAAGGAAAAAGTTATCGCAACAGCTGCTGATTTTGCGAGATTCCAGGCTGAGAAAGCACCAGAAAAGAAATCTGATTTTTCTGAATGAGTTGCTAAAAAACATCATACTTCACAACCTGAGAAAAGAGTTGAAAAGAAAACTGAGAATAAGCCAGTTGCACCAAAGGTACAGAAGGAAGCTACAACTTCAGCAAATCTTGTAAAGAAAACAGAGGTGACTATTGATGAAAATATTACTGTAAAAGAGTTCTCAGAAAAGATTTGAGTTCCTTTGCCTGAGGTAATGAAAAAACTGATTGCAAACGGTATTATGACAAGTTTGAATGCAAGTTTGGATTTTGATACAGCATCTTTGATTGCTGAAGATTTGGGTGTTTTGCTCAAGAAAAAAGAAGCAACCTTGGATGCTCAGAGTTTTATGGAGTGAGATTTGCAAAAGATCTTGGATATCGATAAGGAGGCTGAACATCAGGTTGAGAGAGCCCCAATCGTTACTGTAATGGGACATGTGGACCATGGAAAGACTTCATTACTTGACTATCTGAGAAAAACGAGTGTTGCTGGTTGAGAAGCTGGAGGTATTACTCAGTCAATCGGAGCTTCGATGATTGATTATAATAATAAGAAGATTACCTTTATTGATACGCCAGGGCATGAGCTCTTTACTTCACTTAGAGCGAGAGGAGCAAAACTTACAAATATTGCGATTATTGTGATTGCGGCTGATGATAGTGTGATGCCTCAGACGATTGAATCAATCAATCATGCCAAAGCTGCTTGAGTGCCTATTATTATTGCAGTGACTAAGATTGATAAACCTGGTAATAATATGGAACAGATTAAAGCTGACGTTGCCAAGCATGGTTTGACTCCAGAGGATTGGGGAGGGGAGACGCCTTTTGTTGGGGTTTCTTCAAAAACTGGACAGGGAATTGATGTCTTGCTAGAGTATGTCCTTTTGCAGGCTGAGATGCTAGAGCTAAAGTATAATCCTGAGAGGCAGGCAGTTTGAGTTGTTGTGGACGCTTATAAAGATCCAAAGCAAGGAGTAGTTGCAAGTTTGATTGTCTTGACTGGAACGCTTAAAAATGGAGATATTATCGTAGCTTACAATACTTATGGTAAGGTTAGAAGAATGCAGAACTGGATTTGAAAGAATGCTTCAAAAATTTCAGGAGGAGAACCAGTTCAGATTCTTGGATTTACTGAGTTGCCAGAACCAGGAAGAATTGTTGAGGTTGTTTCTAATGAAAAAGAGGCTAATCAGAGAATTGCCTTTATCAAGGAAAATGAGACCAAGGCAAAGGGAGATGGAGCTTTGCAACAGTTCTTGGCTCAGTTGAAGGCTGGAGATCAGTCAAAGATATCAGAATTAAGACTGATTTTGAAGGCAGATGGTTCTTCAAGTTTGGAAGCCTTGAAACAGGCTGTTGATGGAATTTCTCTACCAAAGCATGTTACTATCAAGGTTGTTCATAGTGATGTTGGATATTTTGGGGAAAGTGATCTTTCATTAGCTCAGGCTTCAAGAGCAATTTTGCTCTGATTTAATATCTCAATGAATGCAGCTCTTAAAAAGAAGGCTGAATCTCTCAAAATTGAGATGAAAACCTTTGATATCATCTATGAATTGACTGATTATCTTACTAATCTTTTGCTTGGTATGGTTGAGATTGAAAAAGAAGAGGTTGTTGTTGGAAAACTTGAGATTCTTTGAGTTTTCCATACTGAGACAAGGGAAATGACGATTTGAGGAATGGTTAAGGAAGGAAAGGTGAAAAATAAGCTTAAGTTTAGAGTATACAGAGGAGAGGATATCTTGACTAATGGAGAGATCTTGTCTCTTAAGAGAAATAAGGATGAAGTGAAAGAAGTGCATGCAGGAGAGGACTGTGGAATGAAGGTGAAGATGGGAAAGAGACTTGATATCTGAGATATTCTTGAATTTTATGAGATGCAAGAGGTGAAAGAGTAGTTTTTCATTATCTAGTCCTCGTGATTTTGCCTTTAGGCTATGTAAAGGATGAAAAAGCTGATTAGAAAGATCAGTTTTTTCTTGTTTTTGGGAAGTAAAAAAATATAAAAAAATCTGATTTTTATTTTTCTAGTTATGAGTAATGCAAACTAATTCATTGGTACATAATGCGGTATATGCTGCGGATAAGCCACAGGTTGAGCTTCTTTTGGATACTCCGTTCTCAAAGGAAATTCGTATCTGTCTTTCAAAGGGGCAGGAAATGAAGAGGCATCAAACTGCCTTTCCGATTGTTGTTGAACTTTTCGAGTGAGAAGCTGAATTTTGAGTAGAGGAGAAGGTTTATCATTTGCATAAGGGAGATATCCTTACTTTGGAAGGGGGGATTCCTCACGATGTAAAAGCACTTGAGGAGAGTATTATTCGTTTGACACTTTCAAAGCAGGATGCGGTTGCTCGTGTGGAACAGGTTGCTCAGCAAAGTGCATAATGAGTATAAAAGGCTGAGAAATCAGCTTTTTTATCTTTTTTTATTTTTAAAAATTTAGTATTTGATGGCGAAACTCTACTTTAGATATGGGGCAATGAATGCTGGGAAATCAACTGCGCTGATGCAGGTAGCATATAACTATGAGGAAAGAGGTATGCAGGTGCTGATTTTAAAGCCAGCTACTGATAGTAAGTGAGGTGCTAGCGTTGTTTCTAGGATTTGACTGGAGAGAAAGGTTGATGCTTTTATTGGAAAGGGGGAGAGAATTGGTGATATTCTAGATAGAATTTCTGAACAGGGAAAATATGCCTGTATTTTGGTGGATGAAGTGCAATTTTTGGAGGAGGCGCAGATTGATCAGCTTTTTGAAATTGCGATTTTGAGAGATATTCCAGTAATTTGCTATGGATTAAGGACAGATTTTTTATTGCAAACTTTCCCTGCCAGTGGAAGGCTTTTAGCATTGGCGCATAGTATTGAGGAATTAAAGACGATTTGTCGCTGCGGGAGGAAAGCAGTATGTAATTTAAGGCTTATAGACTGAAGACCGGTATTTACAGGAGCACAGGTAGCGATAGATGGAAGTGGTGATATTCGCTATGAATCGGTCTGCTGAAAATGTTTCTTTAAGCTCAAGGAGCAGTATGCCTAATTTTTGGTTAGCTCTTGCAAAATCTGAAAAAATAGCTATACTTTTGCTGTGAAGATTGTCCTCAACATTTAGGTGGATTAAAAAGCAGGAAAGGAGGCTAAAAATCAGATTTTTTTGCTTTTTAATCTATCTTGAAGAAGAGTGCTGAGGCGGATTTTCTCAGACTTTTTTATTTTTTAGAATATAAAAAAATGGTAGTAAGAAAACAATTTGAGCTTGCTCGCCAATCAATGACTTGGCAAGGAAGGGAAATCTCTCTTGAAAAGGGGAAATTGGCTGTGCAGGCAGATGCGAGTATTAGAATGCAGATGGGAGAAAATGTAATGCTTTACTCAACAGTTATGGAGAAAAATCCGAAAGAAGGACTCGATTTTTTGCCGTTGATGATTGATATGAGAGAGAGTTATTCAGCTGCTGGAAGAATTGCTGGAGCTGTATATAGAAGAAGAGAGGGAAGACCTTCTGATACTGCAATCTTGTATGCGAGATTGACAGATAGAGCTTTGAGGCCTATGTTTCCAAAGGGGATGATTAATGATGTAGTAGTTTCAATTACTCCGCTTGCATTGGATCATCAGTTGGGGCTTGGAGTAATGCATATTATTGGAGCCTCACTTTCTATTATGGCGGCTGGAATTCCGTTTGATGGGCCCGTTGGAGCTGCACAGATAGGATATCTTGATGGAGAGTTTATTGTGAATCCAACTCTTGAACAGTTGGAAAAATCAGAATTAAATCTTTTGGTGGCTGGAAAGAAAGGTTCTATCAACATGATTGAATGTGAGGGAAAAGAATTCCCAGATGATTTGATGAAAAAGGCCTTTGACCTTGGACAAAAGGTGATTGATGAGGCATGCGATTGGCAGTTAGAATTTTTGAAAACTTTGGAGATTAAAACTCAGGAAATCACTTTTAATAAGCCATCTGAGGAAACCATGCAATTGGTAGATCAGGTTTTGACTGCTGAAAGACTTGAGGCGATGGCTGGGAATACCAAGACTCCATTTAATGAGCTCTATTCTCAATATGAAAAAGAGGCTTTGGCACTAGCCGCTGAAAAGGCTGAGAGTGAGCAGGCGAGCGAATACAGTGAAAGTAAAATCAAGATGGGAGTTTTCAATGCGATTAAGAAGTTTATTAGATCAAGAACTATTGAAACAGGGAAGAGAATAGATGATAGAGGAGAACTCGATATTAGACCACTCTATTGTGAGATTGATAACTTGCCTAGAGTACATGGAAGTGGACTTTTTTGGAGAGGAGATACTCAAGTCCTCAGTACAGTTACGCTTGGTGGACCAACTGATTACTTGGTGCTTGATGATATGGAACATGATGATGTGCAGCAAAAGTATTTTCATCACTATAATTTCCCTCCATTCTCAACTGGAGAAGCGAAAGCTATGAGATGAACTGGAAGAAGAGAAATCTGACATGGAAGACTTGCTGAGAAAGCGCTTGAAAATATGATTCCGAGCAAAGAAGAATTTCCATATTCAATCAGAGTTGTGAGTGAATGTCTAGGATCTGGAGGTTCGACTAGTATGGGATCAGTTTGTGGTTCTACACTTGCATTGATGGATGCTGGAGTGCCTATCAAGAAGCCAGTAGCTGGAATTGCTATGGGATTGATGAGTGAGCATCTAGAAGATGGAACAATTACTAAGTATCGTATTCTCAATGATCTTATGGGAACAGAGGACTTTACTGGAGATATGGATTTTAAGGTTGCTGGAACTAAAGAAGGAATCAATGCTATTCAGCTTGATACTAAACTGAAGGGACTTACGCTCCAGATTATCCATGAGACTATAGATAGAGCAAGTAAAGGATATAAGGAGATTATGGACTTTATGCTTGAGACTATCGGACAGCCAAGAGAAGCTGTTAAGGAATATGCTCCTAAGATTCATGTTTTCAAGATCAACCCTGAGAAAATCAAGGAAGTTATTGGAAAAGGAGGTGAAGTTATTGATAAAATTATTGAACAATGTGATAATATCAAGATCGACTTTGAAGATGATGGAACATGTTTCTTGACTCATAGCAAACAGGAAATTATTGAAAAGGCGAAAAATCTGATCATGGAAATTGCAACAGATTTGGAAGTTGGACAGGTTTTTGATGCAAAGGTTGTGAGAGTTGAGGCATATGGACTTTTTGTTCAGTTACCAAAGGGAAAACAAGGACTTTGCCATGTTTCAAATCTTGGTCAGAAATTCACTGATGGATTGGATAAACATTTCAAGGTTGGAGATACGATTCATGTTGTGATCTCTCAGATTGGACAAGATGGAAAGATTGCTGTTAAGAGAAAGCTTGGTTAAGAGTTAAAAATAATGAAAAATCTGATTTCTCAGCTGGGAGATCAGATTTTTATTTATTATTTTGGAGTTTATATCTGATATTTTCAGAGATTTTTTTTCTATTTCGGCTTCTACTCATAAATTCATGCATTGCTTTTTTTAGCGTTGGAAGGGATTTATCTGATACGAGGATTCCTGAATCTTGATCAATAAGTTCAGTGCTAGCACCCTCTTCAAATCCGAGGACTGGAACGCCCATGAGAAGTGCTTCTGCTGTTCCTATTCCAAAACTTTCCTTTGTGAGATTAATTAGTCCTGAACTATCTTTTATGGTTTCAGCGAGTCCGTCTTGCATTCGACCTGTAAAAATGATTGTTTCTCCAGCGATATTTTTTAATTTTTCTTCATCTGGGCCAGAACCTATCATTAGCAATGGTAATTTGAGTTCATTGAAAAGTTTGATGATGACTTCACACTCTCTTACAAAGCTCACGAGCCTTCCTACGCAAACAAAATATGGTTTTGGAGTCTGGGAAATGCCCATATATCGGTACTGATCACTGATGGTGGGGTAGTGAACAGTTGATGAGAAACCGTAGATCTGTTTAGCTAATTTTTGAGTATAATGACTATTAGAAATTATTGTGTCAAATTTTGTATAGGATTGATCTCGTTTGCGAAGCTTTGGAGTAATTTTCTTAAAAAGCCATTTCTTCCATCAATGAAACTTGCCGAGGTATTCCTCGTAATGACTTCGAATATATTGCATTGGAGAGTGTAGGTAGAGTGAGGTTGGTACTCAGATTGGATCGATATTTTTTGCAATAGCGAAAGATGAAATCTGAACTTCATCAGGTTTTCGTTTTTTTATCTTTCTTGAGAGAATTTTCATGAATAACGGATAAAAAACGATCAGGTTGCGGTAGTCAAAGATCGAAGACAGAATTTTGACTTTTCTTTTTTTGAAATAGAGGAAAATTTTTGCTAGCCAATGTGGTAGAGCCTGAATGATAGGTATAGTGTAGCTTTTTTCAGGGGATCAGGAAATTGGGATATGAAGCTGTTTTGTTTCTGAAATGAGGGTGAAAAGCTGAATCTGTGTTTCTGGTCAGTTTTTTCTGAGAGCTTTTATGAGAAGGTCGTTTAGCACTTGCATTACGCCTCATGGCATGGTCCAGCAGTTGACAAAGGCGATTTTCATTTTAATCTCTCAGTATATAAAAGTCGTTTGAGTATAGGAGAAAAAAGGCTGATTTCAAGTGGATTTTTGTGACTTAAATTCTGACTTGACTTTTATTTCAGAAGTCCTACACTCTGTAGATATAGAGCTTATTTCAGGCTTTTTTATCTCTTAAAAGAGTAGAAACGATGAAAACTATGGATAGATTGCTACTTTTGGTGATTGCTGGAGTGTTAGCTGGAACGTATTATTTTACGAATAGTCATGTTCCTAGTCCTGTTGAGCAAAAGAGTGTGAGTGTTGTTGGAGTTGGTGAGGCGAGTGCGACTCCAGATCAGTTGACGATTACTTTTTCTATTGCTCAGACTGGAGCAACGACACAAGCTGCACAAGAATTAGTAAGTAAGCAAATTGATCAGCTTAGAAAGGGGCTTACTGATCTTGGGATTACGGAACAGCTCAAAACAGAATCATTCACTACTTCTCCTGATTATTTTTGGAAAGATGGAGATCGTGAGCTTCGTGGGCAGAAAACCGTTGCTTTATTTAGTATTAAGCTAGAGGGAGAAGATTTTCAGAAGAAATGAAATCAGATTCTTCAGTTTTTGCCTCATGTTGGTGACGTAGAAATCTCTAGTACTTATTATACTCTTTCGTCTCAGGAGACGCCAAAACTTAAGGCGAGAGAAAAGGCGTTTGAAACTGCGAAAGCTCAGGCTGAACAAATGGCAAAACTTTTATGAAAAAGGCTTGGAAAGGTGCTTTCAATTTCGGCTGAAAACTCATCTTATGATCGTCCAATGCCATATTATGCAAATGCGGTGATGAAGGAATCTGCCGTTGCAGCAGCGAGTCTCAATGCTGATTCTGAATTAATTTCTGCGGGAGAGGAAAAGATTACAGCAAGTCTTAATGTAACTTTCGAACTTGAGTAATCTGAATTTTAGGTCAAAAATAAAAAAAACTGATTTCAGAGATTGAGATCAGTTTTTATTTTAATCATTTATTTACTCGCTTAGCTGAAGGTATAAGGAGATTTTTCCTCAAAAAGCTCTTTCGTAAGATTGAGCTTATTGACTGAATTTGCATAGCAGGTGATAAGCTTTTCTCATTTCTGAACTTTGTCTCCAAGTTTTTTGTGTAGAAAGAGTCCAGCTCAGGCATCTCCTGGAGCTCCTAGCGTTCTCGCAAGCATATTAAGGTATTTCATATCAATACCTGTGAGTTCTCACTCTGTTGGTGCAGTATAGTCAAAGGTTTCTGATCCGAGCGAAAGTTCTTCGGAGTTGATATCAGGTTTTTCTCCTCCTTGTGCTTTGATGATTTCTTGAAGCTTTGTTCGTGCTTTTCAGCTGAGAAGTTCTGAAGTTGCAAGCTCTAGAGCTGAGAAGTAGTCTTCTTTTAGACCGCAGATTACGATGAGCTGAGCTGCTAAATCAAGGGCTTTTTCTTGAAGGTCAAGAGCTCTTTCTGGATGCTGTTGAAGGATTCTAAGGACTTCTCTCACTTGGAGAACTGCTCAGATTCCGTTTCCGATTGGCTGAATGGCTTTAGTAATTGCGACTTCTGTTTTTATCCCTAGTGATGAACCAATATTTCTGAAATGGCTTGCGATTCTCTCAGCATCGGCTTGGTTTGTGACTTTTGCAGTTGGTCCGACTGGGATATCTATCAAGCAATGGTTGATTCCCATAGCATAGTTTTTTGCCATGATACTTGAGATCATTCTGGCATAGGGTTCCATCCCTAGCGGAGCTGAGACTTTGATAATTCTATCGTTTGCTGGTGCGAGGTTAAGATTCCCGTTCCAAGCGAGACAACATTTGTGCTTATCTACGAGTCTGATGATTTCAGATTTTTTAAATTCGCTTTTCATGAGAACTTCTACGCATTCTCCAGTTGCAGCTGGAGAGGTAATTGATTTAGAGAAGGTTTTTGGTATTGTGATCCCTAGTGAAGCGAGCAGCGGAACGATGATCATTGTGGTTTCGTTTCCTGATACTCCTCAGATGCAATATTTACTCGCAACAATCCCTGGAAAACGGTACATATCTCCAGTATAAGCAGTTGCTTTCGTAGTATAGGCAAGTTCTTCAGGATCAGATTTGTAGAAAAAGCTGGTTGCGGTATAGTAGGCTAAAATCAGATCTGAAAGTTTATTATTTTGCATATCTTCGATGATAGCGTCAATTTCCTCGGTAGTGAGTTTTTCTCAGAGGAGTTTTTTTCTGATGGCTACTAGAGACAGTGGGTTTGTCCTCATGAATGAAACGAGAACATTATCTCCTTCCATAATTGGGTAATTATCTAGTAATTCCTGAGTTGCTCAAATAATTCCAGGTTCGAGCTCATCAGAAAATGCAACATCAACGACATATTCTTCTTTATTTCTGATGAGTGAGATTTTGTCTTGAGGGGAGATTCCGTAGGCAGTGGCTTCTTGAGTATTGAGCATAGCTACGATTCCTTCTCAGTTACTGATATTGAGTTTTTTGATTTTTCAACTAAAGATTTCCATAAAGTTTGATAAAAAGAATAAAATCAGATTTTTTTTGTTTTTTTATGCATGTGTATTTTGGATTTTTGGTAGAATTACATTGTCTGCATAGGTGACTTCTTCCTGTCTGACTGTTGGTTCTATTTGTGCTAGATATTCGCTTTCGATATCGCTAAGAAGCTTATTGTAGCTGTTTTGATATTCTTTATTTCTTGTGATATCTGGGCTTTCTCGTAGATTTACGAGTGTTGAGACTTTTTCGATATCTAGAATCCTGTCGTCAGGACCTCCTTTCCCTCAAGATTTCTCCAATCGATTCATGATTTTCCCTATGGTAAATTTTGATTTTTCTCGATTGTTTTGTAGCGTCTCTATATCTCTAATTTTTTCTCAGGAGAGGGCATATTTAATCAAATTTCTTGGGGTTTCAATATGTTTTTTGAAATCTGTATATTGAACGACTTCATTAGTCTCTGTTGGTGTTTTTCAGTTGGTAAATTGTCCTCTTTCTCCGATACGATCAGCAAATTGTTTTAATATTTTTAATTGATTTGTTGAGATGTTTGGTTGCTTGAATGTTTTTAGGATTGGAGCAAAGAAGCTATAATAACCAGGATCAGTATTTTTATTGAGTTGTTCTTTTTTGAGTCCAAGTCCGGATTTGATTTTTGTGATGATTCCGGTTTCTAGTTGCTCTTTTTCTATTTCATGTTTGATGTTGGTCGCTTCGGTATCTCAGAGGTTGTGTTGGATATTTTCTCCAAGTTTAGTTTCAATTACCTGTTTGACCTCTTTGTATGAATCTAGTCTTCTATCTGGGAGTATGGTTTTTGGATCTGCTTGATTCATTAGCTCGGTTAACCCTGGTATTTTAAAGAGTTTTTTTTGTTTTGTCCCTGTAATATCTATGGACCTTGTTTCGTCGTTGATATTATTGGTACTTATAGAAAATTCTCCTGTTATCGGTGTAAATTGGTAGGAAACTTTTGGATTATTGGCATCGCTATATTGGTAGTAGCTTTTCCCCTCAGCTTTTTGAATTACTTTTCAATTTATTGCTGAGATTCCTAGCTTCTCAAACAGTACTTTTCATGATTTTAAGGCTGTTAGTTCTGCTTTTTCTTTAATGATCTGTTGGAATTGTTGTCTCTCGCTTGTAATCATCTCCTCTCTTATAGGGCTTGCCTCTCGAATTTTTTGAAGCTTTATGAGATCAGGATTAGATTTATCTTTTATGAAGAGCTTTGACAGAAGTGACATGAGTTTGTCTGTCTTCAATTTGAGAGCTTCGACTTCGGGACTTTTTATGAAGGCTTTTAGGTATTCTTTGTAGGTTTCCTTCGGGATATTTTTTAGGATATCTTCTTGGGGAATGTTGTCGAGTTCTTTGATGAAATCAGTTTTTTCACTTGTTCCAGCAGTGGAATCCATGATTTTTTTATCATTATTTTGTTCTAGGAGTTCTGCTTTTGTTGTATATTTTTTTTCGTTTTGTTGTTCTTTGAGCTCTTTTTCCTTTGTTTTCTTTTGAATATTATCTCTTTCTAGACTATTTGTGCTTTTGGATGTATAGCTTTGGGGTCAACTAGATTTTTGTTTCTTTTTTAAGAAATCTGCATTCCTTTTAATATAAGTACTGAGATGATCTATAATTTTTGCTAGACTCTCCTCATGAGTCGTTTTTCAAATAAGAATTGATTTTGTATCTTCAGTTAATGCTTCTTTTTTTGTTAGGTAATTATAGAAATTATTAAGCTTTTTTAATAGCCATCCCTCTTCTTTGGATATTCATTCATTCTTTAGAATATTTCTAAAATGTTCTAGGTATTTTTTTGTTGAATTTGTTACATTCTTCCCTTTGATTTGTTCTAATATTTGTTTTTCGCTTAGATTTGATTTTATTAGGCTGTTAAAAGTTTCGTTAGAGATTGTTTGTCAATTTTCGTTCGGTCCTCAGCTTTTTTTCTTTCTCCTCAGGATTCAAATATTGTTGCTCATATAGTCCTGAACATGAGTGATGGCTTTTGCTGTGAGTTTTATTAGATCAAATTTAGTATTTTTCAGAAGATTTTTTGTATCATTTGTTAGTTGTTCTCACTTTTCTAGAAAATTTATAATATTTGTTAGTTTTTTATATACTCGATTTTCTTTTTCTAGTCCTTCATTTTTTAGGATGTTTTGAAACTTAGTTAGATAGTTTTTTACTATAGAGGCAAGCTGGATTCTTCATTTATTTATCTCGCTCTTTTCTTTATCTGTTGTGAATATAAGATGTTTTTCTCAATGACTTATCTCATTTATCTTTTGTATAGTGACTGCTCAGAGTGTCTTTTTGATTTCTTGTATATAGTTTTCTTCTTTTTTATTCCAATATTTAAGGCTATCAAGATTTTCTCCTTGCCCCATTTTTTTATCAATACTAGAAACTTTATCAGTGCTTTTCTTTACTGATTCCCCTTTTTCATAAGATGCGTGGCTTCCTCATTCTAGGCTCATTTTGAGCTGTTTCTAATAAATATAAATCTTTTTAATTATATCTGAAAAGTCTTGAAAAAACAAATTTTTAAGCACAAAAAATCAGATTTTTTTTGATTTGATTGCATTTTACTCAAAAAATCGTATATCTTGATGAAGGATTTTACTTTTTAGCGATAATAGAATGAAACTTAGAGAGGAATTGGAGGCTCGTGGATTACTTTATCAGTATACTGATGAGAAATTTTTTGATTTGTATGAAAAGTGAGGCGAGAAGTTCTATTGTGGCTATGATCCAACTGCAGATTCTCTTCATCTTGGGCATTTTTTGACCTTTATGGCTGCAGTAAATTTTATGAAGAGGGGAAATACTTTTGTGATGCTGATCTGAGGCGCAACTGGGATGATTGGTGATCCAACTGGGAAAAGTGAGGCGAGAGCCTTCCTTTGACTTGATCAATTAAGGCATAATCAAGAGGCGATTACCAAACAAGTTGGTCAGATTTTGGAAAATTTAAAAAAACTGACAGGAAAGGATTTTCAATTTAAAGTCGTGAATAATTATGACTTTTACAAGGATCTGTCAGTTTTTGAGTGGTACAGAACAGTTGGGAAATATATCACGCTAAATACTATGCTCAGTAAGGAATCAGTGAAAAAGAGGCTCGAGAATACTGAGTCTGGGATCAGTTATACTGAGTTTAGTTATATGCTCTTGCAAGGGAACGATTTTGTTCATTTGTATGAGAATGAAGGTGTAAAGCTTCAGATTTGAGGATCTGATCAGCGAGGAAATATGGTGACAGGAACTGAAATGCTTCGTAAAAAGACAGAAGGCGAGCTGGAAAGTTATGTTATGACCTTGCCTTTGATGATGGATTCAACTGGAAAAAAGTTTTGAAAATCTGAATGAAATGCAATTTGGTTAGATCAGGAGAAAAATAGTCCATATTTTGTGTATCAGTATTTTGTGAATACTGCGGACGCTGATGTAGAGAAATTTTTGAGGGCATTTACTTTGCTAGAGATCTCAGAAATAGAGGCGATTGTTTCGCAACATTTTCAGCAACCAGAGCTTAGATATGGACAGAGACAGTTAGCAAATTATGTAATTCAAACTCTTTTTGGGAAGGAGGCTGCTCAGCAGGCTGAAAAGATTTCAGAATTCCTTTTTGGGGAAAAAGATAAAATGGAACTCTTGTCAGCTTTTTCTGTTGATGAATTGCAGGCTTTAGCTAGAGAGACTGGAGACTGTAGAATTCAAGAAGATGAAATCAGAATTTTGGAACTTTTGGTGTTGGCTTGAGTGTGTGAATCTAATGGAGATGCGAAGAAACTTATTGCTCAGGGGGCGATTTCAGTAAATGAGCAGCTTGTTTCTGATATTGGTCAGAAGTTTTCAAGGAGTGATGCGGTTAATTGAGTCTTGCTTATTAGGAAGGGAAAGAAAAACTATAAAATTGCTCAGTTTTAATTTTTTTCTTTACGCAAATGCATACCTTCCAGCTTTTGCTCCCTAATGATGGGAGAAAACTTAGAAATCTTTTTACAGCTCTTTTGAAAAAAGGGCTAATTTCTCAGGCGGTTGTGATGAATTATGCTAAGATTTATCAGCTTTCTGAGCCTAAAATCCAAAAATCTGAGAAAAAACTAGTTGTTTTTCTCGGAGTCGCTGAGGAACAAGAAAAATTTCTTCGCCTTGTATCTCAGATCAGTTGATGGACTTTTGAGAATGGAGATTTGTTCCTTATGCCTGGACTTTCTTAAAAAAAGCCTCTTTGAGTAAATCTCAAGGAGGTTTTTTAGTCCCTCAGGATGCCTGGAGGGATACTGGAGGATCTTCAGCATTTTTTTCCTCTTTTTTTGTCATGTCATCTTTTAGTAGTTCATCACCTTCGGTGATAAAGAGTTTCGATGCTGCCATAATCGCATACATAATAAATCCACCGATTAAGACAATTACTCCAATCGCACCATATGCGATTGTTGCTGGCTCTGTTTTGCAACTGACGAGTAATGCTCCTAAAAGCATAAGGGTAAAATACTTTTTCATTGTTTTTATGTTTTTTTATTTTTCTGAATACTATGATAATTATTTTGTAATAAAAGTCAATATAAATAAAAAAGAGAAATCTGAATTTATTTTTTTGATTTCTCTTTTCTAGATCCTAATTTAGAATTCGCAATTCTTAGGCGTTCTTGGGAAAGGAATTACGTCACGAATATTCTCCATACCAGTTACATACATTACGAGTCTCTCAAATCCAAGTCCAAAACCTGAATGTGGAACACTTCCATATTTTCTAAGATCAAGATACCATTGATAGTCTTCTGTAGACATCTTCAGGTTTTCCATCTTTTTTGTTAATTTTTCATAGTTATCTTCTCTTTGAGATCCTCAGATGAGTTCTCCGATTCCCGGTACGAGCATATCCATTGCTCTAACAGTTTTCCCATCTTCGTTGAGTTTCATATAGAAGGCTTTGATTTCTTGTGGATAATCGGTTACAAATACTGGTCCGTTAAATACTTTTTCTGAGAGGAATCTCTCGTGCTCGGTCTGCAGATCAATCCCCCATTCTGGAGCGTATTCAAAATTTTGTCCTGATTTTTTAAGGAGTTCAATTGCTTCAGTATAGGTTACTCTCGCAAAAGTTGAATTAACTAGTTTTTCAGCTCTTTCTTTTACTCCTGGGAAAATAAATTGGTCAAAAAATTCCATCTCAGCAGGAGCTTCTTCTAAAACATATCTAAGAACATATTTGATCATATCTTCTGCGATTTGCATATTTTCTTTGAGATCAGCAAATGCGATTTCTGGTTCAATCATCCAAAATTCTGAAAGGTGTCTTGTTGTATTTGAATTTTCTGCACGGAATGTTGGTCCGAAAGTATAGATTTTCCCAAAGGCAGAGGCAAAAGTCTCTCCCTCAAGTTGTCCACTTACTGTTAAACCAGCCTTTTTTCAGAAGAAGTCCTTAGAAAAATCAACCTCTCCAGATTCAGTTTTTGGAGTATTTTTAAGGTCTAGAGTTGTGATTTGGAACATTTCTCCAGCTCCTTCAGCATCACTTGCAGTGATAATTGGTGTATGTACTCGGATGAAACCTCTTTCATTAAAAAACTTATGAATAGCGAAAGAAAGCAGACTTCTTACTCTGAATACTGCAGAAAAAGTGTTTGTTCTTGGTCTGAGGTGGGCGATAGTTCTGAGATATTCAAAAGAGTGTCTCTTTTTTTGGAGTGGGAATGTTTCATCTGCTGCTCCCAAAAGCGTTATTTTTGTAGCCTTGAGTTCAAAAGCCTGTTTTGCTCATTCGGATTTGATGAGATCTCCTTCAATCTGAAGACTGCTCCCTGTTCCGTATTTTACGACTTCATTGAAATTTTCAAGTTCTTGTTCAAAAACGATCTGAAGATTTTTTAGATATGAACCATCATTGAGTTCGATAAATCCAAAAGTCTTTGAATCTCTGAGACTTCTTACTCGTCCGTTTACGATGATCTTGCTTCCGATAAGTGATTCGTAGCTTTTATAGATCGTTTTGATACTTGTCGTTTGCATTTTGAATGAATATATGAAAAAGTAAATTATCTGATTTATAGTGTTTTTTGTAGAGAATACAAGTCTTAACAAGAAAAAAAATCTGATTTTTGTTCAGATTTTTCTTGAGGCATTGTGGGGTGAAGCTGTGGATATCTTATAGTCAGCAAGTTTGATTTTCATCTAGATAGCTTCACTGTGTTCGCAATGCCATCTTGAGTGAAACCTTACAATGATAGTTGGTTTTATCTGTGAGAGGCTAACTCCTCAAATGCAGAGAATAGTTCTCCTACAGTTTTGATGGGTATGACCTTTTGCTTTCGTTCGCGAGTATCTGGTATTCCTTTTATATATTGAAATAAGTATTTCCTAAACTCTACGACTGAACGATATTCTTTTGAAAAATCAATCAGTTTTTTTAGCTTTTCTAAATCCTCAAGTGTTGGTTGGTTGAGGGCATAGTTATCTACCTTTTCTCACCATTCTTCAAATCGTAGATCGCAGGCTATCATTATGAGTAGATGTTCTTGCATGGTCTCTAGTTTTTCGCTGAGTGATGGAAGGTGCTGCGTGAAGATTCGGGGATTTCCTATAGCGCCTTGTCCAATCATGATCCCGTCAAATTTCCGTTGATCAAGTACTTCTTTAGCCATTTGATAAGAGGTGATGCCTCAGTTGGCGATAACCTTGCAGGGGAGGACTTGTTTGACTTGGTGTATAAATCAAAAATCAGCATCTCCTGTATAGAGTTGTTTGAGGGTTCTCCCGTGAATACTAATCAGATCGCAGCTTGGTGCGATACTTTTTAGGAAATCGAGCTGTTCAGGTTTGTCTTCTTCATGAAGTCCTGCTCTGGATTTTACAGAAAAAGATAAATCAGAATTTTCTTTTACGATTTTTGAAAGATTTTGGATGATTGTGATAGTCTTTTCACGATGTCTAAGCATATCAGAGCCACCACCACATTTCATGACGGTATTTGATGGACATCAGGTATTGAGCTCTATCCCTGAGAATTGGTCGGCATATTTTTCAACTAAGATCTTGGCGGTTTGCAGGAGTGTTGCTTCATTTCCTCAGTAGATCTGAGCGATTGGGAGTTGGTTAGGTGTTGTCAAGATATGCCTGATGACTTTGCTTGGATTGATGATAAAACCATCAGCATTCATAAACTCAGTTCGTAGCTGTAGGGTATCGTTTTGATTTTTATAACGATCAAAAATGTTTTTCGTAATCAAGCGGGTTGCACAATTTGTGATCCCATCCATCGGCGCAAAGCACAGTTGCATATTGAGATTTTTCTAAGTTCTAAAAAAGAGGAGTTTTAACATTCTTCCAAAAATCTGAGTTCAACCTTTCTGAGTCAGAATTTTGGATTGTGAAATTTTACAATTCCGAGATTATTCCATATTTCAAGCACATATCCAGTTCCAAAGAGCTTATGTCTTACGGTTGCTCATTCGGTGATCGAAGATTGATGCTGAGCTCCTCAGCCTTTGGTAAGGTCGTAGAACTTGAGCAGATCATTTGGAATTTCCTGGAGAAATCTGCTGACAGGATTCATCTTCGTTTGCCCTCGGGTCATTCTGCTGTTTGCGTGCGAGATGAAGAGCGCGTCTTTTGCTCTAGTAATCGCCACATACATCAGTCTTCTTTCTTCTTCTAGCATTTTTGGTTCAAGAAGAGAGTTTGCAAGCGGGAAGATATTGTCCTCTGCACCTACGATAAAGACAGCTGGGAACTCTAGTCCTTTACTAGAGTGGATCGTCATAAGTTTGACTGCGTCAGAATTTTCATCTGTATTTTCGATAGTATCTACCATTAGAGTTACTTCTTCCAAAAATCGTCTCAGCAACTCTTCTCCAGAACTGATGATTTCTTCGTTTGCATTTGCAGTTCAAAATTCATATTTGCTGGCCATGTTGATCAGTTGTCCAATGTTTTCGTACTTTTCTTCTGCAGTTTGTTCGCTGTCTTCTTCTTTGATAAGGTAGCCTTTATAATCAATTTTTTTGACAAGATATTCGGTGAGATCTGCTGGGTTAAGTGTTTTGATCACTGTTGTTAATTGATTGAAAAGTTCAATAAAATCCTTGATCCCATCGAGTGCTGGAGTTGTTAGTTTGATTCAGCATTCTTGTTCAATTATTTTTGTCGTTCCCATTTCAGAAAGTGTGAGAAGTATTTCATGGAGACTCACTCCCATTTCTAAGGCATAGGATTCTAATCTTTCAAGGGAAGTTTTTCAGATTTTTCTGTTTGGAATATTGAGTATTCTCTTGAGCGATACTGTATCAAAGGGATTATTGATGACTTTGAGATAGGCAAGGATGTCCTTGATTTCCTTTCTTTCAAAAAATTTAAACGCTCCATAGATTTTGTACGGGATTCCTTCTTGGACAAAAAGAGATTCAAAATTCTGAGATTGAGAGTTTGTTCTGTAGAGAATCGCTACCTGTCCTCGTGATTTCAGTTTTCCTTTATCTTTCATTTGTTTGATAAGGTCAATTGTATTTGCTGCTTCATCAATATCGGTATTGTACGTGAGAATAGTAATTTTGTCGTTTCATTCTCTATGCGCGATGATGTTTTTTTCGTATTGGTTTTTATTTTGCTTGATAACGGCATTACCTGCTGAGACGATATGCGCTTTTGAACGATAATTGGTTTGGAGCTTAAACATTTGGATATCTGGCCAGTATTGTTTTACATTCAGAAAGTTCTCCATAAGTGCACCTCTTCGTCCATAGATACTCTGAAAATCATCTCCAATGAGTGTGATATTTGCTCATTCTCAGCTCATCATTTTCATCAGTTCAAACTGGATCCAGTTGGTGTCTTGAGCCTCATCTACCAGAATATAGTCAAAGCTGTTTTGCCATTTTTGAAGTACTTCAGGATTTTTTTTGAAGAGTTGATAGGGGAGGAGTAGTAAATCATCAAAATCAAGGCTATTTGATTTTTCGAGTTCCTTTTCGTATTCTTGGTAGAGTTTTCCCATCTGATCTTCATAGTTTCCGTTGCTATATTTGAGGAAAAGCTCTGCAGTTCTTCCTTCGTTTTTTTGCTTTGAAATAAAGCTTTTTACTTCTTGAGGCTTGAAGGTATCCGCCATTGCATATCTTTTGAGAATGTCTCTGATGATTTTTGCACTATCATCGGTATCTAAGATTCCAAAGTTTTTGTTGTACTTCATCTCTAATTTTTCGATATCTTCCTTAAGAATTTTGAGGAAAATTGAGTGGAAAGTCCCAATCCATTTGAGTTTTCTTGGATCAAGGTGCTGTATTGATCTTGGAGTTGTTGTATTCATTTCATTGAGAAAATCTCAAAAGTCTGAGTCAGCTTTTTGTTCTTCATTTGTAAATGATTGGCTAGAAATTTCGTCTCAAAGCTTGATTAGTCTCTCTTTCATCTCGTTTGCTGCTTTGTTGGTGAAGGTTACAGCTAAGATTCTCTCTACTTTGATATTCTTTCACCAGATTAGATATGCGATCTTGTAGGTAAGTACCCTTGTTTTTCAACTTCCAGCACCAGCGATAATCAGAGCTGATGTGTTGGTATGGAGAGCCGCAGCAGTTTGTTCATCATTGAGATTTGAGGCGATATAGTCTTTGAGTTGCATATTTATATTTTATGTCAAAAGTGGTAAAAATCTGATTTCAGATTGTATGAAATCTACCCTGAGTTTCAATTTCAAATGAGAGATTTTTTTATCTTTATTTTTCTCTTGATTTTATGTATAAAGAAAATGGCTAAAAAATCTGATATATTCAGCTTTTTATTTGATGTTTTCTGCTGAAAATTAAAAACTGTGTTATTTTCTCTTGATTATCTATCGCCAATCACTATAAAGGTCTTCAGTCAAATTTTTATATTGTTTGAGGAATAATGGCACACAAAAAAGCCGCTGGTTCGGTTAAAAATCTAAAGGACTCACAACCAAAATATCGTGGAGTCAAGGTCTTTGGA
Organism: uncultured bacterium; assembly: GCA_963552955.1. GTDB lineage: Bacteria > Patescibacteriota > Gracilibacteria > Absconditabacterales > Absconditicoccaceae > HOT-345. The sequence goes on along the minus strand of CAUVLQ010000003.1, from coordinate 56,626 downwards.
GGACAGCCAGTTTTAGCTGGAAATATTATTATTAGACAAAAAGGTTCTAAATATGAATGCGGAAAAAATACTTATGAAGCTGCAGATTTTTCAGTACATGCTGCAATTGATGGAGTAGTTGCATTCAGAAAGAAGAACTTTAAGAAGTTCAACGGAAGAACTTATCTTAAGACTGTTGTTGAGGTGTTTTCTCCAGAAGATCTATTGAAGGTAAAAGAGGACGCACTAAAGGCTGAAAAAGCAGCTAAGGTTCCTGCAAAAAAGGCTCCAGCTAAGAAAGTAGCAGCTCCTAAGAAGACTCCTGCAAAAAAAGCAAAGGCTGAGTAATATTAAGTGATAATTTTTTAATTTACTAATCACAACTTATCAAATGACAATTGGTCCAAAGAAAAAGGTGAGTAAAGTGCAATCTCGTAAAAGACACTCAACTTGGAAATCTATTAATCTTAAGAGATTAGAAAATACTTATCAGACTGCAAAGTGCCCAAACTGTGGTGCTAATAGACTAAATCATAGAGTTTGTCCATCTTGTGGATATTATAATGGTAAGCAAGTTCTTACTATTAAGTCAAAGGCTAAGGATACTGTAGTAGACGCTTAGTCTCCTTATTATTTAGCTCTGGAAGATTATTCCTATGGATATTAGAAAAAGAATCAATGCGAGGAAAGTGGTATTAGCCTATATTTACGAGCATTGTTTTTTTTCTGCAATGCAAAAAAATCTGATTGCTCAGCCATCTAAAGTTGCTGAAGCATGAGATCAGATTTCTTCTCCTGATACTCCAGCTGAAAACTCATTTTTTGATGCTGAATTTCTCAAACAAGTAGCATCAAAAAAACAGCAGCAAGAGCATATTGATGAATATGTCCAGGCACAAGTTACTGAGTATTTGATCAATCAGAGTCCTGAGGAAGATGCTGGATATCTGATGAAGTATGGTTTTGATCAGTGGCAACTTGAGGAGATTGATACAGATTATGTTTTTAAGGTGACTTCTGCTATTTCTCGTTATGAAGAAGAATTGATTGAGAAGGTTAATCAGAACACGCAAGCTTTCCAATATGAGCAGATGGATATTATGGATCAGGTATGCCTTTTGCAGGGGTATTTAGAGGTAAAGGTGATGGATACGCCGCCTGCTGTGGTGATAAATGAGATGGTTGAGCTGGCAAAGAGATATTCTGATGATGGAGCTCCAAAATTAGTAAATGGACTGTTGAATGCTATTTTGATAGATAAGAAATAAGAAAAAAACCTGAGATTGATTCAGGTTTTTTTGATTTATGGATTTTTTTAGTTATTATTGTCGCATAACTTTTATTTTATTTATCTTATGTGCTCCTCATATTTGTTTTTTATTGAAAGATTCTGAGGCTTGAGCTTGCTTCGTTTACTGTTGGGAAAAAAGTTTCTCCATTGGTAATTTCTGTTTGAAGCCCTTGCGATTGAAGATCAGTCACCAACTGTACAAAGCAAGTATCTAGGATGATCTTCAGATTTGTCTTTCGTTTTTCATAAGTTACTGGGTTACTTGTTTTTTTCTCGGCTAAGAGGCGAGCGAAATCACTCCAGAACATTTTCATTCCCAGTGTACTCATTACTCCTTTTGCGATAAAGTTTAGCGTGTCGATAAAGCTTGTTAGAAAGCTATCGTATACGATTCAGACCTTTTCATCGGTAAAAGAGAGTAGGTATTTTCAGTCAGCTTTTTGAGTTAAGAATCCTGATGTGAAGATGCTTTCAGCAACTTTAGGTGCAATTTTGTGAGGAGTCTTGTCGTTTACTCATAGGGGAAGAAAAATCAGACTTCCATATTGGTTTTTGAAGTGATTGAGTAGCGTGGTCGCTGATTTTTCAATAGCGAACTGAACGACCTGTTGTAGCTGGTTCATGTTTGTTTTCGTTGATTAAATAGTCAGATTTTTTATTATGCTGCAATTCTAAGTGTTTTCATCTTTTCTTTTGTAGATGGTTTTTCAAAGAATTCGATCGCCTCAGCAAGTTCAGGTTTATTTTTTGCATATTCATGAATATCTACTCCTTTTTGGTATGCTTCACAGGCTTGCACAAGGGCCTTAGCACCTGACTGAGTTCCCTTTGGATGAGCGTGACATCCCGCACCCATTGTTGTGATGAAGTCTACATTTCCCATGAGATCAATGAAAGGCTTCAGAAGAGTTGGGTTAAGACCTCCAGAGATGATAGGGCAGCAGGTTTTGATTGCTCTCCAACTATCATCGGTAAGGACTTCTTCGTTATCTTCGTCTCTTTGTACGAGGGCTACGAAGTCTTTATCGGTTTCTGGGATTGTTCCCCAAGACTGTTCAAAGATATGTCCAGTCTTTTTCATATATCTGATACCTTCTGCTGCAGTTACATCTTCTGCTTTATCTCCAGCCATTTTCCCAACGCCTGCGGTTCCTGTATGGATTCCAGAAGCTCCAGCGAGTCTTGCAAATTTTGAAAGGACTAAAACTGAGTATCCAATAGGGTTTTCTGGTCTAGTGAATGCACCATGCCCAGCTCTATGAAAGTGGATAAATACATCTGGATATTTTCTTCTCAAGGTTTGAACGGCCATCCAACCTGCTGTTGTTCCATCAATTAGGAAGGCATAAGATCCTGGTTCAAATCCTGTATTTCTAATCATCTCACATCTTTCGATCATGGTATCGTAATCAGCCGCTGATACATTGAAAGAGTGTACCTTTTTCTGTCAGGTTTCTTTTACTGCTTTGTCCATAGCTTCCTTTACATGCTTTACCATTTTATCATAAGGACAAAAATCCTGATTTGCTTGTGGTTCATCATTTTTTACAAAGTCTCCTCCTCATACCCAAAAATCATAACATACCTCAGCGTATTCAGCAGAAGTAAGTCCCATCTTTGGTTTTATGATAGTTCCTAGGATTGGTCTATTGTAGACATTCAGGTACTTTCTCATGTCTGCTAGAGTATAGCTTGGTCCATCGTATTGTTCAAGCATTGCAGGTGGAAACCATACATCAAGAATTTTTAATGCTTTTACTTCCTTCATTCCAAAGACATTTCCTGCAATATAGGTGAGGATATTCTGAACATTTCCACCTCTATCAAAAAGTCTCCACGGGTATGCGATCCAGATAAGCTCTTTTTCTACATCCACCTTGTAAACAAGGGCATTCATTTCTTTTGAAAAGGCAGTTTCTGTCTCAACTAGGAAATTTGTTCCAGTAGAGGATTCAGCTGCAACTTCACAAGCTGCCTGGAGAATGTTCATTGATTTTCCAGGTTGAAAGTGGGCTGCAAGGAGCATATATTGTCCATTTTTTGGATTTGGGAGATCAAGGTTGACATAAGCCAATTGATGATCATTGAGTGTTGGTAAAAGGTCTTTTACGTTTGACATATTTTATTTTGTATAGAATATAAAGCTAAGGCTGATTATATCCAGATTTTTTTATTTTGCAACTTTTTGAGAGGATTTTACTGAAAAAGAAAAAACCTGAGTTTTTATTCAGGTTTTTCTCTTATTAAATGACAAATTATTCTGCATCTTCGGTAGCTTCTTTTGCTTTAGGAGCTTTTTTTGTAGTTTCTCCTTCAGCTTTATCTTCCAAGTGTTTCATTGAAAGTCCGATCTTTCTGTTTTTAGGATCGATGAGGATAAGCTTAGCCTTTACAATCTGTCCAAGTTTTACGATTTCATTTGGATTGTTAACTGCTTTTTGAGAAAGCTCGCTAAGGTGAACAAGTCCATTGATATCGTCAAATACTCTCACGAATACTCCATAAGGTACAAATCTGATGATTTCTCCTTCGATGATATCTCCAACCTTGTACTTCTTTGGAAGCTCTGACCAAGGATCTCCTTTGAGCTGTTTGCTTGAAAGAGAGATTTTCCCATTTTCAAGACCAATTACTTTAACTTGCATCTTGTCTCAGATCTTTCCAAGTCTATCGATATCATTTACGTGTCCGTAAGTAATTTCTGAGATGTGAACCAGACCTTCAACAGTACCTCCGATAGTTACAAAAAGTCCGTATGAAGAGATTCCTGAAACAACTCCATCAAATACCTTTCCAACTTCAAGTTCAGCAAGAACCTTTTCTCTTTCTTCTTTGAGAGCTTCTCTTTCAGAAAGGATAATTCTTCTGTCTTCTTCATCGATGTTGATCACTCTTACCTTGATTTCTTGTCCGATAAGTTCAAGAAGTTTATCAAAGATCGCTTCTTGATCGCCATCTTCTACTCTAGGGTAGTGAATAGGAGCAAGTTGAGATAATGGGATGAATCCCTTGATACCGTGCATATCGATCAAAAGTCCTCCAAGGTTTGCCTCAGTAGGAACAACAGTGATGATTTCATCTTTTTCGAACTTTGCAATAACTGACTTCCACACGTCGTATTGGAGGAGTCTAGTTACTGAAACGATGTAGTATCCATCTTCGTGTCTTACAGCTGGATTGATAATCTCGAGCTCAAGTTCTGTAGATGGATTAAGATCAAACTGTGATCTTTTAAGTTCCTTAGCTTCTTTTGAAAGGATGATACCAGTAAATGCACCGTTTTCGCAGTTTACAAGAACTCCGTTTTCAATTTCTTTAAGGATTGTTCACTTTACTTTTTGCCCTTCCTTGATAAGAGGAACTGTGAACTGGCTCGCCGCTGGGGCAGTAGCTTTTTTAGCCATTAATGATGTAAAATTAAATAAATAAAATTAAGAATAATTAGACCTTAAGTCAGATTTTTTTACTGATTTTTGTGTAAGCATCTAGATCCTTTGTCTTAAGGTATCTCAAGAAAGATCTTCTCTTTGCTACCTTCTTCAAAAGACTTCTCTTTGCATCATAATCTTTTGCATTAGTTGCAACATGTGCTTGCAACATTGCGATTTGATCAGATAAAAGACCGATTTGCATTTGTGGAGACCCAGTATCTCTCTCGTGTCTCTGAAATACATTTTCCTGTGTTTTTGCCATTAAACAAACCACTTATAAAAATAAAAAGAATTCTGAACAAACCCAAAAGCAAATTGCCTTTTTCGGAATGTCCACGTACTCTCGGTAGGAATCGAACCTACATCTAACCCTTAGGACGGGCCTATTCTATCCATTGAACTACGAGAGCTTGAGCATACGCAAAAATTTCCTCCTCAAGGGGAACGCTGATCCTTTATATTTATTTACGATATAAAATCAAGGAGAAAGAATCAGATTTTTTTTGATTGAAAAAAGTCCCATGAGTTACATAGGACATTTTGAATAGTTAGATATACAAGAGTTCTATCTCATTGGTTAAATGAAATAGAGCTCTTGTATCTTTGTAGCCAATCAACCTAATCCCTTATGGGGACCGGAGTTTTTTTCTTCTCCTTTTTCTCTTCTTCTTTAGGCTTGGGATTTGTATTTAAGTCTAGAGGATCAGTAGTTCTATACTTCACCTTACCACTAATCCACTGTCTTCCTATCTTCCAATATCCTTTTGATAATCTTTCAGTTAGACCATACTGATGTTCTAGATATATGAACGATCCTTCTGGTTTAGGATTATCTTGCGTGATATTAAAAGACTTTTTGTTAGTAGAAAGTGTTAGTACTTCTAAACCTTTATTACCAATTCCATCGCCTACTATTTCCCATTGTCCGTCTAATGTGATGTCTTCAATATACTCCAAATCATATATCTTTCCATCGTTAGCCTTCCTGTGTGGGATTTTTATCCGAAGTGTTAGATACCCTTCTTCCGTTTTAGTCATATCTAATTCACTTTCCCATTCTACATGGTTTGTGATAGAACTCTGAGGTGGGTAAAACAGAACTTGTTGAGAAGGTTCTTTCTCTAAAGGTTGATTTGTATCTTTGATATCTTCTTTTTTACAAGAAGTTATGAGAGATACTACTACAAGAGTTACGAGAAACAAAGCTACTGTCTTCACTTTGTTTGTCACGAGTTGGGGGATTTTTCTCATTTTATCTAAAATTTAATTGATTACACGTTTTGTTAATGATCTCAATCCTTAAAGAAATTAGATTTCTTTTTAGATTTACGTATTATCTTATATTTATTTTAAATAAAAAGTCAATACAAAATCAGATTTTTTTGATTGAAAAAAATCCTATGAGTTACATAGGATAGGAATTGAGCTTTTTGATTAGCATCTAAGAAATGTAGATGATAGGATGTTTAAGAGTTAAGTATTGCACAAGAATGAAAATAATTCAGATGATACCTAGGATTGCTTGGATAAGCCAGATTTTCATTACAATTGTAGACTCTTGCATTCCTTTGTATTCAAGCAGATGATGAAAAGGTGCTACTGCAAAGAGTTTTCTTTTGAGGATTTTTTTCCAGAAGATTTGGAGTCCGCTTGAGAGGAATTCTAAGATAAAAACTCAGAAAATTATGATAAAGGGAATAATGATTCAAAATCTCATATTGAGTAGGTAGAGGAGTGATGCAACAATTCCTCCTAGTGCGAAAGCTCAGCTATCACCCATAAAAACTTTTGCTGGATTGATATTGTAGAAGAGGAAAGCTACTAAAACTGAGATGAGAATAGAGATAATAGTTGTTGCGATATAGGTTCCATTCAGGAAGGTTGAGATACCAAGGCATCAGAGCACGATGATGATGAGTCCACCAGCTAGTCCATCAAGCCCATCTGTGATATTGATGGCATTAACGATTCCAATTGTCGTGAGGAATGTTAAAATTGGGAAGAAGATTCATATTTCTATTTTTCATCAAAGGGGTCGTAGATTGATATAGTCAATACCTAGCTTTACATAAAACCAGTAGGAGATGAATGCTGAAAAGAGGATCATCCCTGTCATTTTTGCTTTTGCACTTAGTCACTTGATCTTTCAGAAATTTTTGATATTAAGCCAGTCATCAACTAGTCCAATCAATCACATGCTAAAGAAACCAAAGAGAATAATGTAGGTTTCTTTGCTATTTCGAAGGGAGTAGGTGATGATTCCTTTTTTTTGTAGGATAAAGGAAAGTCAGATCATGATTAGCATAATTACCATGAAGAGCCCTCATCCCATCGTTGGAGTTCCCGCTTTGTGAGAGTGGAGTTTTGCAAATATTTCAGATTTTTCTCCAGTGGCATTATTTTCACGGATAGTTTTCCCTGCTTTGAGCTTTCTAAGGAGCTTGATATACAGGGGATAGAGGAGCATAGCGAGCCCAATACTGATCAAGGAATAGGTTAAAATTCAGATTATGTTTGCTAATGTTGACATTTTTCCTAAAGGAAATTAAATCACAAGAGTTTTCTTGAGTTTTTTGTTCAAAACTGACTCTGAGTATATTTTTTCTCAGGAGAGATTGCAAGTCAATTATAATGCTCTAATCATAAAAAATAAAAATGTCAAGCTATAAACAAGAGAAACAGAAGTCAGAATTTTATTTTTTTTGTACTTTTATGTATACTTATATGGAGAATTTTTATTTGTATTTTTGTAGTTATGGTTCAAAATTCCGTTGATGTTTTAAAGAGTTTGCAGTCTGAGACTGATAAGATCAAGGCGGACCTTGATGCTTTAAAAAAGCTCACAGAGAGCAAGGAAAAGGCTCAGAAAAAGCTTGAACTTTACCAATCTATTCAGGTTGTTCAGGAGCTTGCAAAAGTTCAGTTTGAGAGGGAGAAGGATCAAAATGTAAAAGAGAAGATTGCAGAGGTGCAATCTAAGGTTTCTGATTTTTCAAAAGAGCTTTGAAAACTAGAAGATGTGGTTTCTCAAGGGAAAGATCAAGCAGATCAGGATTCTAGGACTATGAATCCCGATAATGGGAAAGATAAAACATCAATTCAGAAAAAGGAGTGAACCTGGGCATCTCTCAAAAACTTTACTGGAGAGCAGCGAGATGCGGTGCGTAGTAAGGAAACTTGGAGTAAAGAACCTGGGAAAAATGTCCTTCGTACCGCTGGTTTTGTAGCTACTGGAGTTGGTGCTGTTGCACTTGTGTATAAGGGGGTTAAGTGGCTCTTTGGTAGTGATGAGGAGGAAGAAAAGGAGGAAAATAGCAAAGAAGAATCAAAGTCAAAAAAAGAGAAAAAAGGCTGATTTTGGAATAGCTGGTTTTGAAAGGCTTTGAAATGGGGAGGAATAACTGTTGGTTCAATTTGGGGGATTAGTAAACTTTGGAACTGGTTTAATGGCGATGCTGAGCCATCAAGGGGAGCTTCATGAGAAGATAAATACAATGGTTATGATAAGTTTCACTCTAATCCAGAAAATAAGGAAAAGGCTGAAAATTATGAGACCATTGGAGAGAATATCGATGTTTTATATTCAACTTTTTATCAAAAGGAACTCGATGCTGGATATCAGGATGAGCTAGAAATGCAGAGGATCTCTAATGAAATGAAAAAATCTAACCCTGATGCTAAAAATTATAAGTGAATCATCCCATTTTGTCTAGATAATCAATACGGAAGTGTTGCAGCTATTTTGGAGCAAAATAGTTCATTTAAGAGCTTGTTAGGAGAGGGATTTGCCAAGATGAAGAATCATATTCTCAGCTGGAGTACCGAGAAACTTGCTGTTTTAGTGGAATCATTTTTTAGTAAGTTGCCGTCTTGGAAGTTGGTTGAAAATATTGAAGGATCAATCGTAGATAAGATTAAGGCGTGGGGAGAGAATAATGAGGAAGCTCAAAATGAATTAAAGTATTTTTTTAGGCAAGGGATCAGAGTTCAGACTTTTCTTTTTGAAAAGAAGGATCAGCTTGCTGATGCTATCGCAGAGAAAAAATCTAAAACCCTCAACATTTCTAAGAAAGAGCTTCTAGCAGATAGTGACAATTTTGAAAAATATATTGCAAAGGATCCTGATTATCAGGCTTTTGTGGATGCTCCAATTGCTAGTGCGATGAATATTCTCAAAAAATATGGGCTTGATTCAGCAGAGGTATCTGAGGAGCTCAAAGATGAGATTCAGAAACTTGATCAGAGAAGAGATGAGCTTTTGGATGCTCAGAGTAGAAAGTCGGATATTTTGCAAGTATCATACAATAAAAAGTCTGGAGAAGCATTTACTCCGGATGAGAAGAAAAATCTTCAATCAGCATGTGAAAATGTAGCTAAAGATATTGATGAAGAATTGATTGATGCTGTTGAGGAGAGTGTATTAAATATGTATGGAGATTTGTTTGCAACGGATAGTGCATGTTTGAGAGAATATATTGAGAAATCTGGTCTTAACGAGATTCTTCGTGGTTCTCAGACTTTTCTCCAACAACAAAAGCAGCGTTTGGAGAACTGAGAGGATATTTCTGCTGAGGAACTCAGAGCCACGGCTCAGGTGATGAATGATCTTTTAGCACTCAAAAAGGAGTGTTTTCTCGGGCAGATGACTATCCAAAAAGATATTGATGAGAATTGAAATATGATCTATAGAGTGCCAGGATTTTTGCTTGGATCGATAAAGAATTTATGAAAGAGTCTCAAGCAAGTGTATAACTGAGAATATCTGTCAGGTTTTTCTACTTTTATGGGTTCACTTTTGGGAACTGGAATTGTGATTAGTGCTGCAGGAGTGCTTATGAGGAGTAATAAAACTGTGATTTTTGGACTTAAAACAGCGGGTGCTCCGTTGACAGTACCTCTTTTTGTGATGAATAAGTTGATGGATAAAACCGCGATTGGAAGTCGACTGAGAAATAAGATGATTTATGGATCGCCAAGCTGGGTACAATCAAATCTTTTCTTTAGAGGTGAACTTGGACAAGAAAAATTGCTTACGGCACTTGATAACTGAGATATTTCTCTTGAAAAAGTTGAGCGTATTTTGAGTAGAAAGAGCCATGCTCCGTTTATGGATGTAAATAAAAGAGAAGAGTGGCTCAAGATATTTGATATATCGAAAGATACCAAGAAAGAAGAGTATCTTGCTAAGATTTTTGATACCTATGTTTCAAGAAGAGTAGGGCAACAATATCTCTTAGATTTGAGGAATAATCATAGGAATCTGTATGATGATCTTGTAAAATACTTTGATCATTCTTCAGATATTAGAGAGGCAGTGAGGACTGGTGTAAGTCCAGATGCACTGCAGATCGGAGTTGATAAATTCAATAAGGGATTGCCTGTTGACTTTAAAGGTATTCAGCAGCTCTTGGATAGTCCTGAGTATAAGGGACTTGTCCAAAGAACTCTTAATTCAAAAGCCTCTTTGTCAAAACAGTTAGAAAAAGCTGGTTCAGATGCTGGTAAGCTAAAAATCAAGCAACAACTTGATTCTTGTGATGAATTTTTAGATATGTTGTCTTGAAAAACGACTTCAGAAGTTGCTCAAATAGTTGATGTTTTAGATATGTTTTGACCATCTCAAGATGCTGGACTCTCTGTTGCAGCGATCAAAAAGCTAAAAACTCTTTCTCGTCTTCAGGATGCAGTAGATGCTAATTGAAATAAACTGGTTTCTAATTTTGATGACATTTTGAAGAATCTTGATGTCGATGAATTATCAAAATTGCTCAATAAGAAAGTTGGTTGAGTGCTAGATTCAGAATTAGATAGTTTGATTAAAACTTTCAAAACTATTAAAGCTGATGGATTTAAAAAGGCAATAAAAAATGCTGATGAGTTTGCAACTTGTGTGAAATCTCTCTTTAAGTTTGCGGCTAAGATTAGTTAATTTTATGTAATGAAATAATAAATATCTCATGTCAACTCAGGTAGAAACGCTCAAACAGGAAATTTCCGGGTATTACCTTGAGGATTTCAAAAAAGAGCTTTGATGGTTTAAATCAATAGCACTTTTGCCTATTGAGAGCAAAGTGAAGGATATTATCGTTGGGAAAACTGAGCTACCAAAGCACTTTGATGAGGCAAAGGAGTTTGGTTGGTGGAGATATATTATTGATTTTGTAGCGCCTTCTACTGCAAAAGAGATTTTTGAATTTATGAAAGCAAAAAGAATAGAAATTGAAAAAAGAAATACTCAAGAGGAACTTTCAAGACTTAAAGCTGAAATTCTCTGAGAAGCTCCTGTAGCTGATGGGACAGAAAATATAGATCAGAATTCTGATCCTTCTTGAACTTCATATTCTACTTCACATTCTGCAGATCAACATTCTTGAAATACCTCATCAGGTGTCGATCTAGAGGAACAGACTAGTGGAAGTTCTGCTGAGAGTCCTACAAATACTTCAGCAAATCCTCGGCATAATATTGCCTACGGAGCTTGAACTTCTATGCTGGGAGTTGGGGGAATTGAGACCGTAGATAGGTTGATTAAGCAGGCTGAGGCTCGCAATCTGAATAATATTGATGCAGCAAAGATGAAATCAGGAATGCATAATCTGATTGAGAACTTGGAAAATCAGAAAAAAGCATTAAGTTCTCGTTTGAGTAAGAGACAAATCAAAAATATTGATAAAACGATTCAAAAGATGAGTTCTGGATTTGAATCTTTGGATGATGAAGGGCTTGTGGTATTTAAACAGTGGAATAGTCTTAAAGGACAGATCCCAGATGAGCTATTAACTGCTGCTGGAATGCATCCTAGGCAATTTTCAAAGTTAGTTCCGTATGCAGATGAATTGATTGGAAAGACACCTGCAGAGATTCGCGAGATTATGAAACTGAAAAAAGTTGATATTGAGCTCAGCGATGATGTCTTGAAGCTGTTAGGATCTGCTAAAGATGCTCAGGAGTTTCAAGCGATGAGTAATGTTTTGTCAAAAGGTAAAAAACTCACGCAGTGGGCAAAAAGTTTGAAAGCTGCGATGATGATTGATGTGGCGTTTCTTGGACTGGATGTATGGACCTACCTTGAGACGATGGATGAGGCAACATTGATCGCAAAGGTCAATCAAATAAGGGCAGAAAACAAGAAAAATCAGGCAAACTTCCAGCTTGCAGTTTGACTTTCATCTTTTGCGATAGAGGCGATTATTATCTGCGGTGGGATTGGAGCTGTAGGTGGTGCTCCTGGAGCGGTTGTTTGACTTGCGGTTTGAGCAGTGACTGCAGCTGTGAGTATTGGAGCTGATGCCTTGTATTTTGATACGCATGATTTTTATCTGCAGAATAGGGAGGATTTCTTGAGGCAGAGTAGAGCTGAACTTAGGCAAGCAGTTTTGCAATGACTACATACTCAAAAGTTTTGAGACCAGTCTTGGAATGAGAAAATTGGTGCTCCTGCAGATAATATAAAATCTAAAACCCTGGATGAAGCTCTGTATTCGCTCCTGTTTATTGAAGAGATGAGAGATAGTACAGATGAGATGCTTCATTATTATATCGCTTCTAGGAAGTCTGAGTCAGATTTTTTGAAAGATTTATCACCAGAGCAGGCTGAGGTGTTTACTACTTCTCTGAAAAGAATCAAGGAGAAAATTGCTGTTAGGACTAAATATTTAACTGAGCAGTTTAAAAATCCGAAGCTGATGAATAAGCTAAAAAGCTGAGCAGGTACTTCAGGTTTGATTGATCTGGTTGCAGAGTCTGCTGGATACTTGAAGGTGTTTGAGGCTAAAAAATGGGATGAGAATCTTGATTATGCCAAGAATCTGGCACAGTTTAAATCAGAATTTTTTGCAGATTTTCCGAGAGAGAAAGTTAAAAAACTTGAGGATTTGAGAAGGAATAATCGTTTCCTTTTTGAGGAACTGATTTCGGTTGCTGATTTTGATTCTTTGATGGCTGAGGGAGACTCTCCTGAATATGGGCAGAATTTACAGCTGATCAAAAAATATAAGGAATGGATCGGTCTTGAGCAGAGAAGTGAGGAAGTATCATATTTTTCTCCTCAGGATACGAACAGAAATATGGCTATGCTTGAAAAGTTGATTGAGAATGGTTTTGATGAGCAGAAATTACAGTTTGAAACTTTGAATAAAAATGAATTAGTTGATATTGTTCAGTTTGCTAAAGAGAGGAATTCAGATTTAGAGTATTCTGATGATGTAAGTCAAAATGTGAGGTATCAATTAGCTAAGAGGCTTTATGGCTATGAGGGAGCGAATTCAGCGGAGGAGTTGATGGCTTTCTTTTCGGAGGATAAGTGAGGAGTTCATGGTATTTATTATACTAGTGAGTGGAAGATCAATAGAGATTGGCTGATAGATAGTGCATTATCGCAGCAGCTTCCGAAGGAGTTAAAATATGCGGATGTGCCTGGATTGGTGGATCGCTTGATTAGTGGTATTCGTGGCTCAAATATTGATACGAAGACTGAGGCGATTGATCCTTATTTACAACAAGAGTTTGAGAAAGTGCTTAGAGCGATTTTGACTGAGGAGCTTGCAGCCAGAACGCTAGAGGAGCAAACAAAGGTCAAAAATCAGATTTCTACTTTTGTTAAAAATTATGCTTCTAATGGAGAGTATTTAGAATTGCCATATTATCTGATTATTGAGGCGAAAAGGGCTGGACTTGGTGATCTGCAGAGAAGGTTTTTCACTTGGGAAGGGGGAAAAATGAAGATATGTTCGATGAGCTCAGAAATATGAGGGTTGGATGCCTTTACTGGAGTTGAGAAGCAATATCTAGTATCTGATAGGACAAAATATAGTCCTGAACAGCAGAAATGTATTGATCGTGTTGAGCTGGCTCATAAAAAGTTAGAGGACTTGAGGGGAGTCAATGGAAGCTTCGGCTTTGAGGATGATTTGGATTTGCCGAAGGAACTTGAGCTGATGATCAGTCAGAAATATAAAGATCGAGAGCAAGTTAAGGCAAATCTATTGGTGTATGCACCTTGAACTGCTGCATCTTTGACATTGAGACAATCAGAGGAATATGCTCAGTATTTTGAAAATTTATATAAAGGTTTACTTTTAAGAGCGAGTCAGTTTAAGTTGACCAATGATATTGATGATTTTGGAAGTTTTCAAGAAGCAGTTAGGCTTGGGCAACAGAATATTTTTGATAAAGATGGAAATCTGAGTGTAGAAAAGGATTCTCCGTTAGATCAGCAACCAATTAAAGCGTATTATGCCAAGCAGCTAGAAAGTCTTAAACTTAGGGTCAATGGAGAAGAGAAGTCGCTTAAATCACTTTGGTCTTCTGATAAATCTGAGGAACATAAGTTGGCTTTGCGCGCTTCAAATCTTGTGATTGAAAAGATTTTAGAGTGATGGATGCTGAGAAATATTTGAACTACGAAGATGAATATTACTAAAATGAATCTGAATCAGTGACTTTTCGCTCAAGTTGATAAGCGTATTCAGGAGCAGATTTCTTCTCTTGAGATAGTTGCGTATATTGATGATACAAAAATTCCCGAATGTACCTATGAAATCAAAACGCTTTCTCATCCTGAGGAAGCGGTTATTGGAGGACTTGGAGATTTGCAGCATCAGATTGAAAATCAGAAAGATACTGTCGTTTGGCAGGGGAAAAGATGAAATATCGAGTATCTACCAAAGAGTTCAGAGATTAAAAGTCGAGGTCATAAGGTAAAATTTGAACAAAAGGCTGATACATTTATATTGTCAGGTTTATCTTTGGAGCTTTCTTTAGATGAGATGCTTTGGCTGGCTAACTTTAGAAATCGATGTGTGTCGAAATATCATGGGCAAAAGGTTGAATTTAAGACGGATTTTACAAGCTTGGAGATTTTGAAGCTTAGATTTCAGCCGACGCTGGTTATTGATGGTACAACACTCGTGAAGAGATCAGATTTGGAAGCAAAATGTTGAGCACTAAAAGATGATGCAATAGTGCAAAAGTTGGCAGATTGGCTGACAAAAGAGCTTTCATAATTTTATATGCTTATATTACAAAGAATGTGAACATTAGATCATTTAGGACAGTTTATTGATGCTGTGAGCTGAGAGGCTAGTTCTACTCAGGAAGAACTTGTTGAACTCAAAACTGACTTAGCAAAAACTGTTGTTGAAAAGATGAAGGAGAAAGATCCGCTTTCTATCGTTGGTATCGCAGATGATATGGTAGTTGATTATCTGGTTTCTGAGTGATTTTTTGATGCGATCAAGGATAATATGATGGGGAAAGCGCTTGAGCTAAGTTCTTTACATGGATTGCTTTCAGAGATTAGGGAAAAACTAAAAAAAGTCGATACTAAGGAACAACTTGATCAGCTTAGAGCTGAGGTTTTGAGTAAAATAGATGAAAAATCTGAAGGAAGCCAAGATTCTGCTTGAGAGACTGAGGAAAATACTTCTCAAGATCAGAAAAATGAAGAAAATCAGAATTCTTCAGCTTCCTCCACTCCTATTGGAGGAGTGTCTCCTCAGGAACATAAGTTTCAACCTCTAGATTCTCATCATGAGATTAAAAATCGACCGAGTGAGCAGATTCCATACATTGAGGCGACAATCAAGTCTGCGGAGGGACAGATTGGAAAGCCATATCAATGGTGAGCTACAGGTCCAAGTGGATTTGATTGTTCAGGACTTTGGAATTGGGCTTTTCAGCAGCAGGGGATTAAGTTTGATTCTCGTTTTACAGCGGCGGCTTTTGAAGCTAGTGATGTTAATATTCCAAAAGAAGAAGTCAGAGTTTGAGATTTTATGTATTGGGATGAACAGCCAGGTAAGAAGAGACATAATCCAATCTATCATATTGAGATGGTCGTTGGACAGCCGTATCAGGAGAATGAGAAATGGTATGTGAAAACAATCGGCTCTTCAACTGATAAGTGAGTATTAGATCACAATGGACAAAAGACAGGTAAGAGTTGAGTTTGATATAGAGTGAGAGAGATTACTGGATATCGTCATTTTGGGCGTCCACCGTATTATCTGCAATTGGCTAAGCATCAGGCTTCTGGTGATAGGCAGCAGCTTGTTGCTTCAGCAGGTAGAGTTTCTCCAGATACAAAGAAGGAACTGGTGGCTTAATTTTATTTTATATAAAAAAAGAAAAGAGAAATCTGATTTCTCTTTTTTATAATTCCCAAACTTTGTAATGAACTCAAGCTTTTGGTGTTTGAATACCCTCAGCAATATATCTTCTAAACCGAGTCCTTTGTTTTTTTGCGAGATGATGGGTGTTCTTTTTTAGGAGTTCCTCCATCTTTTCGCGTCCGTAGTCTCAGTTGAGGTAGTTTACAACTTCTTTGTATCAGATTCCTTGCATAGATTGAAGGTTTGGACTATAGCCTTCTTTGAGTAAGCCTTCTACTTCATCAATGAGTCCATCTTTGAACATTTGTTTGATTCTTTGATTGATGAGTTGGTTTGTGGATTCTTTGTCTCTTCGGAGTCCTAGCATAAGTAGCGGATGTGAAACGGGTTGCTGAATGTAGCCCTCAGTTTTTGTTTTTCCTGTGAGATAAAAGATTTCTAGAGCTCTAATGAGGTATCTAGTAGAATTTGGATGCAGTTTCTGAGCTTCTTCTGGATCAATGGCTTTAAGTTGTTCATGGAGAAAACCAGGTTTTTCAGCTTCTTTTTTTTCTAAGTCTGCTCTGAGAGTATAGTCAGGAGCACATTCAGGCATAGAAAAATTTTTGTAAATTGTATCGATATAGAGTCAGGTTCCACCTACGATAAATGGAGTCTTTCCTTTTGCTAAAATTTGATTGACGAGCTGATCTGTTGTGTCTTTTCGTTCTCATGCAGTATAGGTTTCATCTGGATTTACAATATCTATCTGATGATGGGGGAGCTTTTCTCTAATTTCTTTGCTGATTTTATCAGTTCAGATGTCCATTTTTCTGAAGATTTGTCTGCTGTCGCTTGAGATTACCTCAATATCAAAAAAATCTGATAATAAAACAGAAAGCTTGGTTTTCCCTGTTGCAGTTGCTCACCAGATAATGACTGTTCCGTCAGGATTTTGATCTTTGAAATCGCTGATTGTGGTTTTTGCCTCAGCGAGGATTGTAGAGATATCCATTATAGTTTCGCTTGGTTAAAGTTTTTTATGATAATAAGGAAAGGGCTTTTGGTTTCAATTGGAAATGAGAATTATTCTGCTATGCTTAAAATCTATTGTTATAAATAGGCTCCTTTTATAAGAAGTTGATTTTTTTAGCTATTTATGATGAGAGAGAAAACAAAAAAATCTGACTTTTGTGGTCAGTTTTTTATCTCACTGAAAATATTCAAGAGCAGTAGGAATCGAACCTACACCTCCAACTTCGGAGATTGGCGTGCTACCACTGCACTATGCTCTTTTGTAGAGTGAAATATTAGTCAATCAGTCTGAAAATGCAAGGATATCTAGAGATTCCTTATTTAATCATTATTTTTTACTCTTGTGTTTTGCCCGGAGGATCGCATTTTGTGCAGCATTTTTTGCCTGTGGGCTATTCTTATAGCAAGAGCTTCATGTTATTTTTGCTCAGCGGGTAACTATTTGTTCCGTAGAGGTGTTTTTGAGTTTTTCTACTGATCAGAAGCCCATCTCTTCTAAGCGATCTATGAAAGTGTTTCCGATTCACTTGATAGCAAGAAGCTCTTCTCTTTCTTCCTTTGTGAATGCCATGCTTATCTTTGGAAAAATTATATGCGTTAAATAAAGTTATCAGGTATGTCTCGCAAGAACTCCTCATCGGATCTTGAGATCAGGTCTATTTGATTTAATACAAGTTGCGACCTCTTTGAGTGTGGATACCGTAGTCGTAACATCATCTACTAGGAGTATGTGGGAGTCTTTGGGTATTTTTTCGAGGTGTAGTGGAGAGAAGGCTGAATTCAGATTTTTTTGTCTTTGTGATCTAGAAAGTTTGAGTTGAGAGGCAGTATATTTGCTCTTTTTTGCAAGTTGCAAAACTGGGATATTGAGCTCTTTAGCGAGGTGTTTTGCTAAAAGTTCAGATTGATTGTATCCTTTCTCAAAGTAGTGTCTCCATCGATGTGAAGGGATAAAAGAGATGATGAGATTTCTCCTGTTTAATGCTTCACTTAGAGTTTGGTGTGTCTGAGTCAAAAGGCTGAGCCTCTGAGCTAAGAAAGGTCAAATATCTTTTTTATGATAAAATTTGAGCTTAAGGATTAGTTTTTTGATGAGTGTTTGATAGGAAAAACAGATAAGTACTCATTCAAGAGCAGTTTCTCAGTTGGATTTGCAAAGCTGGCAGGTCTTGAAATCTTTTTGAGGACTATGGCAGAAAGGACATAGTTCTGGGTGGGGAGTGAGTTTCTTTTTGCACTCAAAACAGAGATAGGATCCCTGTTTACCGCAACCAAGGCATTCACGCGGGAAAATCAGATCAATCAGCGACATTATTCAGTTTTGGACTCTTTAAAAATTAGAGAGTTGGCTCGTCTTTTGAGATAGTAAGTTTGATATTGATATGAGAAGAACAGATGATTACTAGGAGTCCAACAATACAACAGAAAAGTGGCAAATACTGTGTATAAGGCAGAATTTCTGGGTTCATAAAGAGCCATTCATAAATGCCTCCCTTAAAATAGCTTAGGGTGAAAAAAAGATAAGAAATCAGACTTCCAATGCAGAGTGGTAGCCAAACTAAAGCTTGCAATTTTCAACTAATCATTGAAAATGAGATTTGCAAATGTGAGTTTTGAGCAAAGAACCATAATAAAAGACCGGAAAGTACGAGAATGATTGTTGGTTGTGCATTGGTGAGGAAATTTGCGTATGCTCCGTAGCGGATTCCTAAAAATATGAGTTCTGGATTGGTATTAAGTGTTCAGGAATAAGTGATCAGCATTGTTCCTAGTGCAAGCGAAATTGCAAGCATAACATAGCTCGCAAACGTAATTTTGATCAGTTTTTCTGCTGATAGAAGACCTAAGAGAATGATTGCTATCAGAATGACAACCAAATATAGCAAAGGAATTGGCATCTTTGTAAAAAAGATAAAAAGTCAGATTTTTTTATTGGTTTATATTTTGTGCAAAGGATTTGACTACGACTTGGTCGCTTCGTTCTCTTTTCCCAAAATTTGTGAGTTGGACTTTTTCATGTCATTTTCCAGCGATCAAGACAATATCTCATGGTTTTGCGAGATCTCTAGCGAGTTTTATAGCATAGAGTCTTTCTGGAATGATAAAGAGTTCTTTCCCTTGTGAAAAGAGTTTTGTCTGGATTTGACTTGTGAGCTGATCGAGGATCTCAAGTCTATTTTCGCTACTTGGATCATCATCAGTTGCAATAAGGATATCAGAATATTGCCCTGCGATTTCTCACATGATCGGTCTTTTTGCTTTGTCTCTATTTCCTGGAGCACCAAAAACAGTAATCAGCTTTCAGTCTCCTTTTTGGTTATGAAGGAAGGTAAGTGTTTTTTCTAGTCCATCAGGTGTGTGTGCAAAGTCAACAAAATATTGAACTCCATTGATGCTAAAGTTCTGCATTCTTCATTCAATACCTTCAAATCTTTCTACTGAAGCGAGGATACTTTCCATGCTTAGTCAGATCTGAATACCAACTGATATTGCAGCAAGGATATTGCTGATATTGTAGGTTCAGAGCAGTTTTGTAGAGCTACGATAAAGTTTACCTAGGTACGAAAAAGTAAAATCGGTATGATCTATGTATTCGATAATCTGAGTAGCTTTGAGGATAGCAGATGCTTGGAGGGCATAATTAATCTTTTTATCAAAAGGCATTTCCTCAAACCATTTTCTTCCATAGCTGTCATCACTTGGGAAAATTCAGAATTTATTTTGTTTTTTATTGTTGAGCACTCATTTGAAAAGTTTCTTTTTGCTCTCAGCGTAGTTTTCCATAGTTCCATGATAGTCGAGATGATCATGGGTAATATTAGTCAGTACCGCTACATCAAAATCCACCCCTTCAAATCTGTGTTGGTCGAGACCTTGAGAACTGGCTTCTAGGATTGCTATTTTGCAGCCGTTGTTTTTTGCCGTAGAGAGAAGCGCTTGGAGGTCAAACGCATCTAGAGAGGTCATTTTTTTAAGGTTGTTGAGATTTTTATTTCAGATTTTTATATTTGCAGTGCTTACTGCGACAGCAGGAGCAAGGTTATCATTGAGAATTTGGTGAATGAGATTTACCGTGGTTGTTTTTCCGTTTGTTCAGGTTACACCGATAAGAAAAAATCCCTTAGCTGGATTTCCGTAGAGGCTACGAGCGACTGATGCCTGAGTTCTTTTGAAAAAATGGTAAAAGGCTGAATTTTGTAAAAGTGGGTAGAGTTTATCATAAGCGATGAGTTTTTTTAGGAGGGCTTTCATTTTTTTGAAAATGAGAGATAAATTTTCAGAAAAACTATAGTGAATTTATGCATATTTACAAGGGAAATCGTAATATTGGATTTTTATTGCTTGGTGGATATTCTCGATAATGTGAAAATTTTTATTTGCTAAGTAGGCAAATAAATTCTTTTTTGTTTTTTGACAAATTAAAAAAACTGAGTATACTTAGTAAAAACCTTTATTTTACTTCTTGGTATCGTATGACAAAAAAGGAATTTATGCTTCAAGTGATTGCTTTTCTTCCTGATTGGAAGATGGGGTGGGGACTTAAGCCACTTATTGAAAATAATCAGCTAGAGCCTGATACTTTTGAGAAATTGTATCAGATTTTTAGAGAAAATGTCCATTCGACCTATTCTCAATACGAGAAACTTCAATTTAAGGAGAGACTTTTGAATTCTGAGGCTTTGAAACTTCAGGAAAGAGCTCAAAATGAATCAGATCAAGTTGATTTAGAAGCAATGTTTGAAACATTGTAATTTTTAGTTCCTAACAAGAAAATGCAGATGAGTGAAGAAAAGCAGACAATCCTTGGAGGAACTCAGTCTTCAAATACGAACTTAGATCAAGGGATCTTGGATCTGATCCAAAATTCTAAGTCTGGAAGCGGTTTAGAGGGGCTTTTGGATTTTGAATCTAAGTTGACAAAAAATGAAAAAAAACTCAGTCCATCTGAGATAAAGGCTCTTTTGGAAAGGACAAAAAAAGATATTCAAAATCCAGATTTTTTGTCTTTTGAAAGTGGGAAGAGAGATGATAAGGATTTTGGTTTTGAGTGACTTGGTGTAGACGTGATTCCGACTTTAACTCCGAATGGAGACTGTATTATCCCAGTGAATTTCTGGTATGATGGGCAGAGAAGAACGATTCTGCTTGTCCTCAATGTGCAGTCTGATGGAGAGGCGAATATTTATGAGCTTCCAGAGTGAGATAATCATTATAAGCTTGCAATCAATAATATTGAATTTACCTACCAATTGATCCAAGAAAATAAAACCTTTAAGATGCATTATGATCACTAGTATTTTATTTGTTGATATGAAGAAAAGATGCCAATGACTGTAGAACAGCTTAAGTATGATACTTGAGTAGAGACAACGGAGACCGCTGATAATCCCTATGAGCAGAAAGTAGATAAACAGGATGAAGATCGTCTTAGAACGGTATGAAGACTTTTTAGACCAGTGGATGAATCTGAGAGAAATTTTCGTCCTGCACCGGATATTAAAACTCTTTCAGGAAGTGTGGCTGAAGAGATGAAGGATTTGAAGAATCAGATCGCTGAAAATAAGAGGGAAATTGAGCAGCTAAAATGAAAATTATCAAGTGGAATTGAGAATTCCATAAATTGAGATCCTAGTCTTGCTGCTGCCTTAAATAGATATGGTACGATTAATTATAATCGTGAAAATGAAGGGAAAAAGGTGGATTTTAGATCTTCAGAATCAGCTCAAGAAATTGCAGGCTAAAAACTGGCTTGCATTTTTTTGACTGATCTTTACTATCGGTTGCTGGTTTTTTAGTTATTATTTTCTAGGATGAGAGATCTTATTTTGGCAGGAATTCAGTGAAGTGGAAAGGGGACACAAGCTCAGCTTTTGCTTGAGGAATTTTGAAATCAGATTCAGTACTTTGAAACTGGGAATATTCTAAGGGCACTGATGAGCAATGAAAATGCTATTGGTCAGTATTTAAGAGATCTTGTGAATGGAGGGCGTTTGGTAAAAGATGAGGTTGTAGTCTGACTTTTTAAGGTTTTTTTGGAGACCTTGGATAATAAGTCTGTTTTATGAGATGGAAGTCTGAGGAGGGTAGGTCAGACAAAGGGAATCCTTGATGCTCTGTTAGAAAAAGGCAGAAAGCCGATTGTTGTTCAGCTAGAAATTCCCGAAGAGGAGGTATATAAAAGGCTTTCTCATCGTAAAATGTGTAAAAATTGCTGAAAAATCCACTCAACACTCTTAAGTCCAGAGATTCAACAGTGTCAAAAATGCTGATGAGAACTCTATGTTCGTGCTGATGATGCAGATAGTACTGCTGTTGAAACGAGGATTGATGAGTATAAAAAAGAAACTATCCCGGCTTTGGATTATGTGAATGAGCTTTGATTGCTTGTAAAGATTGATGGGATGCAGAGTATAGAAGCCATTTATACACAAATCAAGGAATTAATTTTGAATTAACAAAACTCTCTGGAAAGAAAAACTTCCAGAGAGGAATAAAAAAACACTTAATTATTTGAAAAAAACTACTTTAGTGCTATGAATATATGTTTTTCTGATAAAATGTCAAGTAAAAATCTGAGTGAATCAGATTTTTTTTATTTTTGTAAAGAATAGTATCCAGGACTGGTTTCTTTAATGGTGTTATTGAGTAGGAGGAGGGTTATTTCTTGCAAGAGTGAAGAATACTCGAGCTGTGTACTTACCAATAACTCCTCAAAGGAGGCGGGAGTTGTATTGAGATGATTGTAAATTTTGAGTTGAGATGGAGTGAGTTCTGAGATAGTAGCTGCTGGAATACAAGAGGGAGAAAAATCAGCTTTTTTTTGAAAGTGCTCTGAGAGATGATAGTCAAAATCTGATATCAGCTCGATTTTATTTTCAGTCATTTTTTGGAAAATACCAGCACTAGAGGAACTGAAAAGTTGGGCAGGGACAGAGTAGACTTTTTTGTGATATTGGTTGGCGAAATCTGTTGTAATGAGGCTTCAAGATTTTTCTTTTGCTTCGGGGAGAAAGAGGATATCTGCAAGTTGAGCTAAAAGTTTATTTCTCTGTGGGAAACTTCGTTTTGTTGGTTCAAATCAGATTTTGAATTGTGAAATAATCAGCCCTCAGTTTTCTAGGATCTTTTCTAGAAATAGGCGGTCTTTAGATTTATGATAATGTTGAAATCCTCAGCCAAGCACTGCGATTGTTGGGAGCTTATGTTTGAGAGAGAGCTCGTGTGCGGATTGGTCTATTCCCCTAGCAAAGCCAGAAATTGTGGCAATTTGGTATTTTTCTGCAGATTTGAAGAAAAGTTCCATCACTTCTAGTGCATAGGAAGAGGGGAGTCTTGGTCACATGATTCAGAGTTTTTTTTCTTTGAGGAGATCCAGGTTTCCTTGATAATAAAAAAGGTAGGGACTATCGCTATAATTTCTGAGTTGAGCAGGGTATCAGCTGTCTTTTTGCGTGAGCCCTAGAATATTGTACTCTTGGCAGTAGGTGATCACTTTTTGGTCTAAGTTTTGTATATCATAATTGCCTTTTTTGAAGTCTGAGAGTTTGAGATCTGGTTGGCTACTGTAGGCGATGAGTTCTGGTAGCATGATGTATTTATTTGATAAAAGTTATTTTCTTGTATTCTTTTCTTTTTGAAAATCAAGTAAAAATCTGATAATATTCTTTTGTCAAAAAAATGTTTGATGATTTTTTGGCTTTGTTTTTTGGGAGGACTTGGCATTTATCCGTTGCTTTTTAGGATGATTTCAGTACAAGTAAAGTCAGTTTTTTTTAGATTTTTTGGTATGATGGCAGAGCTTCGTCCAAGTGGATTTCCTGAGTATAGTCCAGCAGAGCAGCTGGTTTTTGATCAGATTGTGGGTATTATTCAGGCGCAGTATCAGCAATTTTGATATACCCATATTCATACTCCAGCAGTGGAAAAAAATGATGTTCTACTCGCAAAAAACTGAGAAGAAACAGGAAAACAGATTTTTTGACTGTATGGAATGGCTCAAGGAGCTGAAGATTTGAAAGAGTACGGTTTGCATTTTGATCTGACAGTACCGTTTGCAAGATATACGCTAGATTGGGAGCATCAGCTTACTTTCCCATTCAAGAGATATCAGATTCAACCTGTTTGGAGATGAGAAAGGGCCCAAAAGGGGAGATTTAGAGAGTTCTTTCAGTGTGATATTGATGCTATCTGGAAAGGGGAAAAGGAGTACTTCTATTATGATGCAGAAATTATTGCTGTATTAGGTAAGACTTTGACTGAGGTTTTAGCTGCAGTTAATATCCAGGATTCGGTATGTTTTCATATCAATAATAAAAAGATTATTAGAGCTTTTTTGCAGGAAATTGCTTGAGATAAAGCTCAAGATCTATGAAATCTAATTGATAAATATGCAAAGATTGGTCAGGAGAAGTTTTTGGCAAGTTTGCAGGAGGATTTTTGATTTGATGCGGAAACACAGCAAAAAATCCTGAAATTTATTCAGCTTTCTTCTAATAAAATTGAGGATTTGGATCAGCTTTTGCTTTTTTCTCAGAATGAGGATTTTTTGGCATGAATTGCTGAGCTAAGATCTGTTTTGAATTTGATTCAGGATTTTCAAAAGAGTCTTTGATTAGTCTTTCACTGGGTATTTGATATGCAGATCATTAGAGGGCTAGACTATTATACTGGTACTATTTTTGAGGCGGTTTTTGAAAATGAACCGCAGCTTGGTTCAATTTGTTGAGGTGGAAGATATCAGAATCTAACTGGCTATATTGATCCAAAGAGAAATGAATATTGTGGAGTCTGAGGTAGTATCTGAATTAGTAGGATTCTTAGTAGGGTTTTCTCAGTTCAAGAGACAAGAAAACAGACTGTTGCGGACTATTTGATCGTACAGTTTGAGGGAGGAATAGCTGATTCCCTTGCTGTAGGAGCTAGATTTTTAGCAGAGGGGAAAAGTTTTGAAGTTTATCCTTATGCAGAAAAACTTTGAAAGCAATTTGCCTATGCGGATAAAAAGGGGATTCCTTTTGTAGTTATTTATGGTGAAGGAGAAAGGGAAAAGTGAATCTATAAGCTCAAAAATATGCAGAGCTGAGAAGAGCAAGAAGTTTCTTTGCATTAGTATGTTGGGATAGTCGGCATTTTATTTATTTTGAACGTTGAGAAGAATGAATTATGATGATTTTTTGAAGGAGCAGTCTGCAAGTCCATGTTTTTTTTGTGGATTCCCATCTGAACCTTTTGTAGATGAAAATGAACATTGCTATGTGGTTTTGGCGAGGGCTCCTTATACGGCGGATCATTTGTTGGTAGTTCCCAAAAATCATGTGATTTTCCTCAATGAGCTTAGTTCTGCCCAGCTAGATGCTGCAATGGCATTGATTACAAAATGGACTGCAAAACTTCATGAGACATATCCTTGATTGACGCTACTTTTGAGGGATGGATTGACGGGTTGAGAATTGGGGAAAAGTGTTAATCATCTTC
This sequence comes from uncultured bacterium, assembly GCA_963552955.1. Classification (GTDB taxonomy): domain Bacteria; phylum Patescibacteriota; class Gracilibacteria; order Absconditabacterales; family Absconditicoccaceae; genus HOT-345. The sequence goes on along the minus strand of CAUVLQ010000003.1, from coordinate 31,325 downwards.
ATTTTCATTTGATTCCTAAGGTTGCAGTAACTGCTGTTGGAAATAGAGATGATCGTGAGTATTTTGATGATGAGACTTTTAGCTTAAAGACTGAGGAATTTAAAGAGAAGTTTAAAATTGGAAATTAAGCTTTCTTGGTCAAATAAAAAAGAAAAACCTGAGTATATCAGGTTTTTTTTGATTTGAGGATTATTTTCTCTTTGATTTTTTCTTATTATTCTTTTTCTTTGCTTTAGATTTTTTTCATTGCGTTAGTTTTGTTCAGGAATCTTTCTCTAAAGCAGGTGGGTTAGGATTCTCGAGAGCTTCTCAGTTGAAGGCTTGATGATCTGCTAACCTTTGTCCATATCGAATTCAGAAGATCAGCATAAATGGATAGACGATCATTCTATCAACAAAGGAATGAAGCACCAGTCCCTCAATAGCGAGTCCGAAGAGTCCGAGTCCAAGTCCGATTGCTATGAGTATTTGAGTTAGCTTTTTTTGATCAGCTTTTTTTCATTTTTTGACTTCTATTAGGTAGGTTCTGATTTCTTTGAGTCCTTGCCAAAGGAGTCGTCCAAAACAAAATATCCATGGGATGAAGCCGAGTATTCCATATTCCATAAAAATCTGTACATATTGGTTTTCTGGATTGAAGCCTGGAGTATCCATGCTATATTTTTGGTTGATTTCAGTGATAGTAGCGCATCTTGTGTCTGTAGTTGCGTTTAGGCAGAGTTGATGTGAGGCTGGTCCAGAATATCCTGCTCCTCGTCCAAAGAGAGGCTTTTGTAATCCTAGTTCAATACCAGACTCAAGGAGTTTGATATGTCAGGTATTGCTGTGCTCTCTGGCGAATGCTCCTCTAAAGTAGAAAAACGCTCAAAGTAAGAGGATAAAAGCTGGAATTCAGATTTTTATAATAATTTTTTTGGCGTCTTTTCGGTGAAGAAGGAGGATAAGGACTGCTGTTTGAATGATCCATACTCCGATAGCAGCTCTTGAATAGGTTGAGAGAACGATTGCTCCTGTTGCGATAGTTCGTCAGATTTGAGTTTTCCTAGATTGTTTTCTAAGGTAGGTGAGAGCAAAAAGTGGCCAGAATGCAATCAACCAGAACCCAAAGCTGATAGGTCTCTCAAAGAGGAATTGATTTCTCGCGAGTCACTGGTTGATCTGTGTGTAGTAAACGGCAGGAGGGTTTCCAGTCAGCGTTCCCTCAAAACTATCGCGAGAATATCCAAAGAGTTTAAGAAAACTCGGAAGCAGGCCAATGATTGCCCACCAAATTACTCCTCCATAAATTGCTCATTTAAAAAGATTTTCATATCGCTTGTGAAATTTACTATTGATAGGGAGTGCTCGGGCGAGTAGTCCTCAGAGAATAAATATGAGGAATCAGATTAGGTCATACTTTGCTGAGAGAATATAGGTTGAGATACTGACTTTTTGAACAATGACTGCGAGGAATGCTGTAACTATGCAGAGGATTAGAAATCAACAAATAAATCTGAAAAAAGAGGTCTGCAAGAGTTGTTTTTGAGATAGTTTTTCAGATTCTTCTCATGATAAAAGGTATTTTTGTACTAGGAGTCGCCCAGCAATCAGCATAAAGATGAAAATGAGTGCTTCTTTTCGTAGTCGGACTCGGTTTCGGATACCTTCGCTTCGTCAGAACTTGTAAGTGAAGAGGGTATGGAGAAAAAATTGTAGAAAGAGTCCAATCAGGAAGACTTTGATTAAAATATTGACGATTTTTGTGAGAGTTTTCATACAAAATTGACTAGAAATAAAGCTGGATATTTTGGATTAGATGAGTTTTTCATCTTTTTGTATGGTAGTTCGTATTTTTGTTGAGAAAAAGTTTTTGAAAGCTGGTGAGTATTCGCAGATTCATTTTGTGATTGGAGACTTATTGATCTCTAGGATATATCCATCAGCTAGTTCTCCCTCTGAGATGATATCAATTCAGAAGTATCTTGATCAGAAAGCTGCTGCGATTTTCCTTAGAAATGTAGTATCACGGTCTGTGTGTTTGATCTCTCTGATTGAACCTCAGGTTGCAATGTTTGCAGTTGGTAGGAGAGACAGTGCCTTGTTTTTTTGTAAGATTGTTCCTGTATTGATACCTTGGGTTTCGAGGTAGTGCTCAACTTTTTTCTTGTTGATCGTTGGAAAATTTGTTTCAATCAGATTTTTTATTGTATTTTCTCCATCTCCTGTAATGGTTGGCGGGATTCTCTCGTAGGCAACTAGGATCTCTCCATCCAAATAGAGTATTCTATAATCTCTACCTGGAATATAGGTTTGCAACAGATGCATACCTTTATTGCTCTGATTGAAATGAGAGAGTGTAGCTAACAACTGATTATTATCAAATATCTTTGAGACTCAAGATCAGAGGCTTCCATCATTTGGTTTGAAGATTAGTGGATATCCGTATTTTTCTGCAAATTGGATGCAGGCGGAAGTAGTATTGTCTGGGTTGCTATATCTTGTATTTTCTCTAGCAACGAGCATATCTTCCGCGACTAAAAATCAGTTTTTTCTAAGAATTTTTGAGGTGTAGATTTTGTCCTCAAAGATTCTTCTCAGTGTCGAATTATCAAAACCATAGTCTGCGTGATAAATGATCCTATTTTGTCCGTTTGGAAGATGGATAGTTAGCATAAATCAGTATTCATCTATGGTATAAGGAGTTTGAGATTTTTCTATTTCATCAATTAAGATCCAAATCCCATGTTGGACTTGATATTCGCTTTTCATGAGGGATAATTTATTTCTGAGATAGTTGAGCTGTGTTATTTTCTCCTTTTGAGTAGCTGTGATACTCGTGTAGCTATTTTCTGAGGTGATAATTCACATCTTAGGTATTCAAAAGCTAAAACCAAGCGATCTGATTTCAAAAAAAAGAAAGAAATCAGATTTTCGATTTAGTTTTTTATTTTTATTCAACAGAAGCCATATCTTCAAATAGATGCTGGAGTTCACTTGAATTTTGTTCCTCAGTAGGAGGGGTCTCTAGATAGGTATCTAAGTGCGGCTTCTTTTTGAGAAGAGGCTCTAGAGAGTCTATTAGCATTGCGTAATCTCAAGATTTTGGATAGACATAGGTGATTGGATCAAGCAATCCTGTTGGCCTAATGATCTGCTCAACAACTTGTTCAGAAAGCTCTAATTCATATTCAGCTGGAGTTGCTGAAAGAAAGATGGCCTTTGATCAGCTTTTTATTTTTTGTTTGAGGCTAGAGTAGTGATTTGCTTTTCTTGCCTCGCTTTTGATGATTGATGAGGTATCAAGTACCTGCTGATGAGCGGTTGAAACAAGCTCTAGGTCTTGAGTAGCTTGATCAAGTTTTACAGTATCTAGAGATTTTCGTCAAAGAGAGACCTCAAGTTCCTCAAATCTCAGAGGTCTATGATCAATCGCTGAGGGAAGGCGGAATCCATAGCGGATAAGATTATTTTTTCTCGCTCTATCTCCTTCAGCCATTGCTCTGAGCTGAGGGATTGTCATATGAGACTCGTCTACAATCATCAAGAAATCATCTGGGAAATAATCAAAAATTGTATTCGGTGGCTCTCCAGGCAGTCTCTGGTCAAAGTAGAGAGAGTAGTTTTCGATTCCGTTGACAAATCATGTTTCTCTGATCATTCTAATATCGTATTCTACTTTTTTCTTGATCCTTTCTGCTTCTAGAGCCATTCCCATTTTCTCAAATTCTTTAACTCTGAGCTCTTTTTCGGCATCCATTTGTTGGAGGATTTTTTCTAGGTCTGATACGTCTTGAAGGTATTGGGTAGCTGGCCAGAGCATGGTTTTCTGGACTGGTTCTAGGAGTTCATAGCTTAATGAATCTCTCTTTTCTATCCTCTCAAGTGTCTCTTCATCAAAAAAACAGCGGTAGAGACATTTTTCTGTAGATGAGAAAATATCAAGGATATCTCCTTTGATTTCAAACATTCCTGCTTCTATTTTTCCTTGTATAGGTTTGTATTGCATATGAAGGAGCTGTTTTTTGATCGCATCAAAGCTATATTTGTGGTTTACATAGAGCTGGAGACAGTTTTCTTCAAAGAATCTACTTTGTCCAAGTCCATACAGTGATGATGCAGATGCAACCACGATCACATCTGGTCTACTGAGGAGTGATGCCATTGTGGCGAGTCTGTACATTTCGATTTCTTGGTTGATGGTAGCTTCTTTTTCAATGTAGGTTCCAGAGCTTGGAAGGTAGCTTTCTGGTTGGTAATAATCAAAGTAGGAAACAAAGTAATGTACTGCGTTATCAGGGAAAAACGATTTGAATTCGGTTGCGAGCTGAGCAGCTAGGGTTTTGTTATGAGAAATCACTAGAGTCGGCTTTTGAACTTTTTGGATAATATTTGCCATGGTAAAGGTTTTTCCTGTTCCTGTTGCTCATAGTAGAGTTAGATGATGTTTTCACTCATCAAAGGCGTGAGAAATCTGATCAATCGCTTTGGGTTGGTCTCCAGCAGGAAGGTAGCTCGCCTTGAGTTGAAACATCAGCTTGATAAGTAAATAAATCAGTTTCTGAGTATAAAAAAATGTTTTCAGATTGCAACTGATAATCAAAAAAATCCTCAAGTATTCTTGAGGATTTTTCATGCAGACAAAAAATGATTATTATGCTAAATATAGCAACGTAAAAAGATAGAGAATTTAGAGTGAAAATCAAGTCATGTTTATTTCTTTTTGAAAATATGCTCATAAACTCACTCCTCAAGTCGTTTTTCCTGAGTTTTCATAAATTCTTCTTTTTCTAACCTATTTTGTTCGAGTTCTGGATTTGGAAATTTCTCTCCACTAAAGCCTTGAGAATAATTTTTATCATACTGAGCATAGGTGGGATCAAGGATTGTTTCTTTGTCTCAGTCTTTTTCTACTACAAAGCGGTGACCTTCTCCTTTTTCAATATATGAAAACTGAAGTCTGACCTCTTTCCCTTTAGTTTTAAGAATATCAAAAAGTTCTTTGCTTGCCACATTACAGTAGTCTTCAGGAAAGCCTTTCTCTTTTGAGAATTTTTCGATAACTTGGTGCATAATTTCTTCTGAACTCTGAGTCGTGTTTATCATAAGTATCTAAGCAAATAAAAGTTTACTTTAATTATATAGGTATTGCTTTTGTTTTGCAAGTTTTCAAGTTTAGAGTTTTATTTTTTAAATAAAAGAAAAACTTCTCAAGAATACTTGAGAAGTTCAACTGTTTTTAATGTACTAATTTACTTAATTTATGTATGGATCATTGTGATGATAATATATGAAATTTCTTTTAAAAGTCAAGTAAAAAAATACTTGAATTTGATTTTATCTTTTTTGGACTGATTTGAAAAAAATCCTCAGTAGAAAACTGAGGATTCTCGTGAATAGGTAACTCTTTTAGAATGTTGTGATTAGAAAAAACTTCATTCCATTCCTATGGAATAAGGAATTGCTCTTAAATGTCAAGTGGAAGTGTGGTAAAAAAAACCTTCCTTGGAAAAAGAGGCTTATAAATCCTCTTTCTTGTTAATCGTCTACTTTCAATTTTAGATATACCATTCCGAAGGGAATGAGAGCCACTCCAACAGTGAGGTATCCTTCAATTAATAAATCAAATACATTTATCCTTCCCTGAAAGCATGCTACTACCCTCATGATGAGTACTATAAGGCATAGTATGGCTATTGAGAGGAGCTCTCTTTTTAGTGCTCCAAGCTTGAGATTGACGGTTGGAGTAAGGGATATGAGTATCATTTGGACTACAGCGCAAATAGATACGGTATAGAGTCCAATTTTAGTGAATCTTGCATCCTTTAAGAGGAAGATTGCGAGTAGAGCGACTCCCTGTATTGCAAGTGATAGCCACAAAAGTTTTTTAATTGTTGACATTTTTTTATTATTTTTATTTTATAATCTATATATAGTGTAATTACTCTAAATGTCAAGATATTTTTTGCCCTTGATTTATTGAGAGGAAATAGTAGACTGAAATTCAGAATTTTTATCTTTTTTTCTTGCAGAATGAGGCAAATTGTATTTATTCACGGGTGAAATTTGATAAAAGATAATGATGAACTTCTAAAAGTCATGCAAACTTGGGAGGTGAATCCTTTTGAAGAAAAAAAGAGGCGAAGACTGGTTTTACAGGAAAGGTTGCCTGAGTTTGTCGTTATAAAACCTGAAATGCCAAATAAAGATATGGCACGTTATAGCACTTGGAAGCTTTGGTTTGAGAAGTATTTTCAGTTTTTGGATGATGAAGAGCTGATTTTGATTGGGCATTCGCTTGGGGCGATGTTTTTGGTCAAATATTTTGCTGAAAATCAGTTTCCAAAAAAGGTCGCTCAGTTGCATTTAGTGGCTCCTGTGCTGGATGCTGAGGGATTACCAGAGGTTGATAATTATTTGTGAGATTTCGCCTATGATTTTGCTGTAGTGAAAAAGATCTCGTGAAAAGCGGAGAAAATTGTGATTTGGAGCTCAAAGGATGATCCAACCGTTCCCTATCAGCATAGTGTGCGTATTCAGTCTCAGATTGCTGGTTCTCAGCTGAGAATGTTTGAAGATAGGGGACATTTTAATCAGGCTGAGTTTCCTGAGCTAGTCGAAGAAATTAGGAAAAAATAGGGGGAAAGTCAGATTTCTTCCTTCTAAATTAGAAAAGTCTATAGCGATTCCGCTATAGACTTTTTTTTGATGACATTGTCTCCATAATTGAGATAACTCGATTATAGAGCTTATTTGCTTTGACGATTGCATCTGCTATTTTACCTAGAACTATAAACACACAAGGAACAACAGAAATCAAGATAATCTCTGGAGAACCAGAGGGGTGCTTAGATTTTTCCGTGAAGAACATCAAAGTGATGAGGATGCCTGCACATAGTGAGATATTCCACAGTGCTATGCTAAAGCAATGCATTTTTAACTTCCTCCAGACGCAAATCCAGTAGAGAAAGTCTTTTTCAAATTGGGGGACCATAATATATCATTTTTTATTTTAGATTTTTCTTATATGTATTTTTGTCGCAATGTCAATATTTTGTAGAAAAAATTTTATCATTATTGTGGCAATTAGGTTTACAGGTCAAAAAAGATGAAAAATCAGACTTTTTTGAGTTTTCATTTGAAGTTTTGATATAAAACGATATAATGATGTTAACAATTTTTACAATTGTATTAAATTTTTCATACATGAGAAAAAAATTTATTGGGCTTCTATTTTTGCTATTTTCTTTTTTTTGCTTCTTCCAAAATCAAATATTGTTTCAAAAAAAGGACGCTTTATTTCATTTGAAGGGGTTAGTTGAAAGTTGAATTCCTTTAACATTTTCAGTCTCTCAGACATGAGAAATATTATATCAATTAGGAGATTGGTATTTAAGAGTTATAACAAGATGAGAACAAACTTATTTGCTACAAATAAAAAAATGGGGTGAAAATCGACAAATATTACAAGAATTTGAAACAGATGTCGTAGATAGGGTTCCCTTTCTTTTGAGAATAAAAGACAAAAAACTAAATTTTCTTTTTTGAAAGAAATCAGGAGGTGGATCTATGGAGTATATGATTTCTTCTTTTATTTTAGATCAAAGTCTAGTTTTCCAAGAAGAAAACTGCTGATATATTTACCCCGCAGAACTTTCTTATTCAAGTCCTATTTGTAATTTAGATTTTTCTGGGAAACAATTTGATGAGGCTCTACTTGAAAACTGTAAAGCATTATCTATTTTAAGAGAGAAAGAATCTCATTATCTTCATCTGCAATACTTGAAATTTAACAAGAAATTTTGCGAGTAAAAAATAGTAAAATTCATGTTGTATTTTATTTCTATATTCTTATATGGAAACACTATCCATAATGTTTTTCTTTTATGGTGTGTGTAAGGTGGAGTATTATACTCTACCTTTTTTGTTTTGTTTTTGAGAAGATTCCATTTTATGAAATCAGACTTTTTTTGAATTTTCATTTGAAGTTTGAATATAAAACTATACAATCACTAGTGTATTTCAGATTTTTTACCTTCTAACGATAGAACCAATGATTGATATCAAAAAAATTCGCGATGATGTAGCTGCTTACAAGCTTATTTGTCAGAAGAGAAACATGAATATTGATGTAGACTGAGTACTTGCACTTGATGATGAGAGAAAACAGTTGCAATTTTCTATTGATCAGGCAAAAGCTGAGCAGAAGCAATTGGCAACTCAACAGGACTATGAATGAGCTAAAAATCTCAAGGTTAAGATTCAGGAACTTGAGGCTCAACATAGTGAAATTTCAGCTCAGCTTGAGAAAATGCTTTTGAAGATGCCAAATACGAGTCTTGATCCAAAAATTCCTGTTGGAAAGGATGATAGTGAAAATGTGGTAGCTGAGGTATTCTGAGAAGTTCCTCAATTTGGATTTGAACCACAGAGTCATATTGATTTGATGAAAAAGCTTGATTTGGTTGATTTTGAGAGAGGAGTAAAGATCGGAGGAGCGAGAAGTTATTTTCTGAAATGAGATGGAATGCTTTTGGAGCAGGCTGTTTTGCAGTATACTTTGAAGAAACTCGTAGAAAGAGGATTTACTCCACTTCAGGTACCAAATATTGTGAATCCTGAATGTCTTATGGGGACTGGATATTTCCCTGGAGGAGAGGAAGATGCTTACTGGCTCGAAAGAGATAATCAGTGGCTGATTGGAACTTCTGAGATTCCAGTTACTGCTTATCATATGGGAGAGGTTTTGGAAGAAAATGAACTTCCAAAGAAGTATTGTGGATATTCTGCGTGTTATCGTCGTGAAGCTTGAAGTTATGGTAGAGATACCGCAGGTCTTTATAGGGTGCATCAGTTTATGAAGGTAGAGCAGGTTGTGATCTTGCCTGCTGACCTCAAGATGACTGAACAGTATTATCAGCAGATTCTCCAGAATGCGATGGATGTTTTGAGTGACTGTGAGGTGCCATATCGTCTTTTGCAACTTTGTACTGGGGATTTAGCGATTGGTAAGTATATGTCTCATGATCTAGAGTGTTGGATGCCATCTAGAAATAGCTATGGAGAGACGCATTCAGTGTCTGCATTTCTAGATTTTCAGGCTCGTAGGCTTAATCTAAGATATCGTGATCAAGAAGGAAAGCTTCAGTATTGTTATACTATGAATAATACTGCGATTGCGACTCCAAGATTTTTGATCGCATTGATAGAAAATCATCAAACAGCAGATGGAAGAATTAGAATTCCAAAGGTCCTTCAGCCGTATATGGGTAAAGAGTTTATAGGGTAGTATTGTATTTACTCGCTTTTGAACAGATTATGCAGCCAAGGACGATTATGACACATCTTTGTAATGGTACTCCTAATGGAACTAGAACAGTAGAGTTTTCTAATAGGTTAATTAAAGGTATTGTTATCCCAAGGAATGAGTTAAAGAATGTAGGAGTGAAATTAATTGATAATTCTGGTGTTTATTTCTTAATTGGAGAAACTGAGAAAGGAGATCTTGCTGTTTATATAGGTCAGGCTATGAATTTAAAAAATAGGTTGCTACAGCACAATTCTATCAAGGATTTCTGGAATTTTGCTGTTGCTTTTACTTATAAAGATTGTAGTTTGACAGAGTCGGATATAAATTATTTGGAGAAGGAATTAATTGATCTGGCTAAAAAAGTGGGAAGATATAAGGTACAAAATGTAAATAATGGTAATAAGTGATGAATCCAGGATTACAGAATTCCAGATATGCTTGAATTTATAGATGATACTAAGATATTACTTGCTAATCTCTGAGTTTTTGTACTAAAAGAATTTATAAATAAAAGTATTTCTCAAGAGGATTTAACAAAATACTATTTAAAAGGCGAAAAATTTAAGGGAGAATGATTTTATACGGATGAATGATTCCTTATTTTAAAGTGAAGTAAAGGTCCGGCAAATTTGGCCCCTTCTCAAACTACTCATAGACTTTATGCCTTTAGGAATAGACCAAAATTGTTAGAACTATGAGTTATTAAGCAGGATTGAGAGAGTGTTGTCTTTTTGAAAGATTATTTATTTTCCTCCCCTAGTTCTGCAGCGACTATTCTGATGTGAAGAAATGCTAATGGTCGAACTGAATGGAAGACGAAATGATGAAAAACGTTACATGAGATAGAAAGAATCTCAGAATAAATATTATTTCTTCTTATTTATAGCTTTTTGCTAGAAACTATGCTCCTAATCTGAGATATTCATATCAATAGTAAAATTAAGACGGATTTGCTTTTTACGCTTCGTGAGTTTCTCCAGGCTCATCCAGAAGAAAAAAATCTGATTTTTCTGTGAGATTTTGTGTATCATTTTAGTTATGATAGGTCTGCATTGTTGTCTCTCTTTGAGTGGTTTTTGGAACTCTATGCTCAAGGGAGGTCGCTCTATATTTTGGCGGGAAACCATGATTGGCTTGGGAATTCGTTCGTTTTTGAAGAGGGGAAGAGAGTTTTTGATCTCTTAGAGTCTAGTTCATCTGCCGGGAAGCTTAACTTTATTACAGAACCGATGTTGACTGAGATTGAGGGAGAGAAGATTTTGTTTTTGCCGTTTTGCTTAGATATTGATGAAAATAAATATCCTGAATATCAGCTAGGAAGCTCACTATTGACTGATGCTCTTTTGCAGTCAAAGGATAAGAATGAAGTATTCTCAGGAAAGATCAATCAGCTTTTGAACTGATATATCAAGCAAGAAAAAAAGCTGACAATTATTCATCACTATTATACCAATAAACAGCAGTTCCCATGATATTTTTCGAGTTTTTCATTTAAGGATATTGCACTTTCTGAGCAACTTTTGGATAATCCAGATATTAAGCTGATTTCTGGGCATCTGCATGCGCCATTTGTTTTCAAAAATTATTTTTGTGCAGGAAGTGTTTGGGCGACTTCCCCTTTGGAGATGAATCAGGTAAAGGGGCTTTGGACTTGGAGAGATGGGCAGCTTTGATTTTTTGAGCAGCAGGTCAATTCGTATTTTCAAATTGAACAATCAAGACCTGTGGTTGCTCAAGATGTTGAGAAGATTCATGAGGAATGTTTAGAGTTTTTGAAAAAGCAGTTTGAAAATCAGAATTTTTTTCCTTTATGAACTTTTGAAAAACAAGCTCTTAATCTCAAAAAAACAACTTTGAATCTTAAGGTTGAACAGCTCAATTATGATCAAGTAAATAGTGTGATTGATGAACAGCTTAGGGAGGAATTGGCTGATTTTAGGCTTAAAAAATCAACGAGAAAGGTCAATGATCTTTTGGAAAAGTTGGAGACTCCTGACAAGGATAGTCTTTTGACCTTTGGATGATGGAAGGAGTTATTGAGGGACTTTCTCAATAAGCAATATCCAGAGGAATATGCGGCTTATGAAAAAACGCTCAAGGAACTTAAGATTTTATAGCTTTTATTTGCCTGAAATCAGATGGAAAAAGCTGAATCTTCCAAGAGAGTTTGGCAATACCTTAAGCCAACTTTGCAATCAATGTCTTGTTTACAGCGTATTAGAGCGGAGATTTCGAACTTTTTGCAGGAGAGATGAATTGAACATAGGGCTTTAGAAAATCCTCATTTGACGCTGGCGTATCTAACTGGGGTTACTCAAGATCAGATTTCTCAGTTATTTATTACTAATGAAGGGAGACTAAAGAGGAGAGGTGATCCTTCGATTCAAGAGAAGTCTCTTTTAGAAAAGAAGTCAGAAATCTGGTTTTCTCAGTTGAAAGTTTGGAGATCGTTTGTTGATAATCAGGTATATTTGGTGCTTGTTCAAGAGCAAGAAAATTATGAGCTTTGTGAGAAAATGATGAATTCTCAGAGTGAACCTCATATTAGTTTATTTAGTCTTTGAGAGATGGCAGAGGAGGATTATTTAAGGTTTGAGAAAGAGGAGGTCCCACAGCTTAAGAAGAAAATTTGAAGTTATTTAGAAAGGGGGCAGATACAGATTGATTTAGCAAAAGAATATATTGATATTAAGGATCTTTAGTCAGATTTCTATTTTTAATTCTATTGTAACCAAAGATGGTAAAACTCTTATTTGTCGTAGCTAATGTATGATTTCAGGATGATGAATTCTGGATTCCTTACCAGGTTCTCTCTGATCAGGGATATGATATAGATATTGCTTCAGGACTTGGAGGGAGGTGTAGAGGTGCTTTTATGAAGTCGATTGATGAAACAAAGGCGTTTTCTCAGGTAAATGCTGAGGACTATGATATGGTCGTGTTTGTTGGCGGAGGAGGTGCTTATGATCAGTATTATAAAAATTCTGATTATCTTGAGCTTGCTAAAAAAGCAAAATCAATAGCGGCAATTTGTATTGCTCCAACCTTACTCTCAGATAGTAAGCTCTTTGTTGGCAAACAAGTGACTGGTCGAGATGATGGGTTTTGAACGCAGATTACTTATCTTAAAAATCAGGGAGCTATCTATAAAGATCAGCCTGTAGTTCAGGATTGAAATTTGATTACAGCAAATGGGCCACAAGCAGCACCGCAATTTGCTTGGATGATTGCAGATTATTTACAAGAGAAAAAATCAGTCTTTTAGACTGATTTTTTAATAACAATCAAATTTGATTGTTTCTATTGTATTTAAGGCTAATTCCAACTGTCATTCAATATCTGAAAAAAATGATAGCCAAACATTCATAGGAATGTCTGTAAGTTCTCATAAAATTTCGTTAAAACTATTTTTAATTTTTGAATTGTGAATATTTATATAAAATGATGGGATAGTCCCTTGTTGAATGCATTTTATTTCATATTCTATGATATTGTCTATACCTGTTTTTATAGGGGATAGAAAGTGCCTATTTTGTAGTATATATCTTATTTTATTTAGTGAAAAGTTCTGTGTTGTTGCGTCCATTATCATTTTTTTAATTAATGCATAATATACTCTTGTTGGGCGAAGAAGCAATCTAACTCCTGTTGTGTTTGATGAAATTTCCTCAACTATTGCTTTTTTTTGACCTAAAATTTTATCTTTACCTAATTTAAATCAATCCAGATAATTAGCTTTATATGATGATGGAGAATCTCAATATCAAAATATAACTTTATGATAACTTTTCCTCTTTGAGACATTAGTTCGATGGATTTCTGGTTTAGAATTGCTTTCTCAAAGAATTGGAATAAGATAGCTTGTTTGAGGATTATAGCCTCCTAGTAGACTGCTTCCGTTATCAATACTATCATCAACTAGGCCTGTTGTTTCTATTCAATAATTGCCATTATATAGATTTGGGACAAATAGACATTCAGTATCAATGAAAATTGGATAATTTTTGAATATTAATACATTTTCATAATGTAAATCAATGGCTCTAAGTGTGTAAAGAAGGGAGCTTATTTTTCAAAAAGTAAAAAAATAGTTCTCTATATCCTCTCTTTTTTTTAAGTTTTCGTTTGCTTCAATAAAAGGTCTAATTAGTCGTTCTCCTTCCCTTTTTTCACTTGGAAAAAAAATTTTATACTCTGGAAATATTTTTTCACATAAAATTTCAAGAATGGAATTTTCTGATATATTATTTTTATAGGTGATTAATTTTTTGTCCTTTATTTTTATTAATGATTTTATGTGGTTGTTATCGTGAATGTCTCATAAAATATTTATATCATTTACTTCTTTAAAGTTTTCTAATATTGCATTTTGATAATTTAAGATTTTCTGTCCATAAATATTAAGAAAATTTAATAAAAAGCGCGGGATATGCTGTATTATGAAATCGCTCTTTTTAAAAAAATTACTAAAGGAGTTATTGTTTCATGTTATATAAAAATCAGAGACAATTTGAGTTAGTAAATTGTCTCTAAATTCTTTTCTTATATATTTTTGTAGAGATGGATAAAGATTTTTGTAAGAAGGAAATATTTGTTTACAAATATTTTCTCGCTTAATATCTTCCATTATAGGATTAAGCATTCTTTTGTGGTTTGATTAAATGATCCAATTTGTAGCTAGTTTTTTTATGTTCATATTCTGTAATTTTTCAGCGATGTATTTTTCAGATTCTGCTGTTTGAATCAAAATAGGAAGTCATTCCTCTTGAAGTAATGATATTCAATAATCTAACAGAATTGATGTATTTTCTTCGTTATTGGCAATACAAAGCAAAATTTCAGACTTTTTTGACGATCCTGTAAATAGATTTAGCATTCAGATTCTTTCTCCTCAGTCTTCTGCTATGAAATATTTATATACTCTCTCTCATTCACTTAATCTTTCTTTGATATACGGAGTTAGTTTTTCTATTGAACTTTGATAGTACTCTAGGCTGATTTTAGTGTTTAAATCTTTGTAATATTCAGAGATTGTCTTCGTAATATAATCTAGATCCATAATAGTTGCTTTTCTAATATCCATTATTATAATTGTTTAAAAAATAAAGGAGGGAAAAGAAGTCTTCATTTTTTGTATAAGAATTTGACTAGGAACAAGTTCCACTTCAACAATCTTTTGTTGATTTAAATGCGTTTGAACTTAGCATTAATTCTGTATTTTCACTCCATTCCTTATAACCAATAGCATTAAAAATATCTTGTGTTATTGGTTGTATAGCATTAGCAATGCTATTTTTGTTAGAGTTTTGACTTTCATTTTTTTCTAAATGGTTGGGATTTCTCATCATCTCTATGTTTTTATGTAAAATAAAAGGTGAGCTATAAAATGCTCTTTACACTTTGATGTTAGTCTTCTTTATCTAAAAAACAAGATGAAATTGAAATATATTTATATGGATTTTTTATTTTACAAAATTACTAGACTTGGATTGTTGTATATTATCATCCGAAATGGATTAGGAGTTGAAGTATTTTGAATGCAGATTGCTTATTTTAAAAATCAGGGGGGTATGTATAAAGATCAGCCTGTAGTTTAGGATTGAAATTTGATTACAGCAAATGGGCCACAAGCGGCGCCGCAATTTGCTCGGATGATTGCAGATTATTTACAAGAGAAAAAATCAGCCTTTTAGACTGATTTTTTTGTATTTGAAAGATTATATTTTTTAGAGTTTGAAGAGGTCATTTAGTGCTTCACTCATTGTTGGATGAGTAAAAATATGGCTACTAAGTGCAGTATATGGGAGATTTCGCTTCATAGCTAGAGATATGATATTTATCATTTCATGTGCTTCTGCGCAATACAGTGATGCTCCAAGAACGAGTCCAGTTTTCTCGTCGATAACTGCTTTTAAGAGTCATTGTGCTTTCCCAAGGATTCTTGCTTTGGGAATTGCTGCTCATTCTAGTTTTCAAACTTTTATACTGTATCCTTGTTCAAGTGCTTGTTTTTCGGTGAGTCCAATTCTCGCGAAAGGTGGGTTGAGAAAAGAGCAATAAGCAAATGTTTCTCTGTCTTTTGTCGATCTCTGAGCCTTTCCAAAGAGCTGATCTGTGATGATTCTAAAGTCATCAAGAGAAATATAAGTAAATTGTGGGTTCCCTGTTACGTCTCCTATTGCATAGATATTAGGAACAGAAGTCTGAAGGTGTTCATTGACCTTTATCGCACCTTTGGCTGTGGTTTCAATTTTTGTGTTTTCTAGGTCGAGATCTTTGATGTTAGGGCTTCTTCCAACGGCAAGAAGAAGCGCATCAGCTGTCAGATTTTTTGTCTGATCTTCGGTCTCAAGCGTAAGATTGAGTTTGTTGTTTTCCTCGTTGATTTCGGTGAGCTTTGTTGAGTCGAGAAACTGGATACCTCTGTGTTCAAAATCAGCTCTAATTCTTGCTACGACTTCTTCATCTTCATTAGGAAGAATATTTGGATGAGTATTGATGATAGTAACTTTGCATCAAAAGTCTGCATAAATTGAAGCAAATTCTAGTCCAATAAATCCAGCACCTAGAATTGCTAAGTGTTCAGGGTATTCTCTGGTTTTCATGAGTTTTGTACTGGTATAGACTTTTGTTGTGTTTTCAATTCATGGGATTTCTGGGCGGTTGCTTGTTGCTCAGGTATTGATAAAGATTTTCTCTCCTGAGATTGTCCTTTCTCATTCTGGACTAGTTATTTTGATTTCATGATCAGAAATAAAGCTAGCAGTTCCGTCAATGATTTGAATATTTTCAAAGGCAGCAAGCATTGCATAATTTTTTTCTCTGAGAAAAGCTGTTAGCTTAGTTGTTTCCTCAATAGCTTGCTCGTAGTATTCAGCTTTTTCTTGAATGGTTGTTGGGTGGTTTTCTTGAGAAAGAGTGAGGAGTTTTTTTGATGGAATACATCAAATATTGATACATGTCCCTCAGTACATTTCTGGATTTTGCTCAATAAGAGCTACAGTTTCTCATTTTTTTGCGAGCGTAACTGCGAGGGTTTTCCCTCCTTTTCAGAATCAAATAATAATATTATCAAAGGTATTCATTGGTATAATAAAAAAAGATAAAACACTGAATTCAGAATTTTATCTTTTTGCCTTGAGAGGTCAAGTTTAGTTGATATGTTTTCTAAAGCTTTCCTCAATACGATAAAAAAGACTGATTATATCATGTTTAAGCTTCGAGTCCTTGCTTCGGAATTCTCAGAGGTATTTATGGATTACTTCTTCGTGTGCTGATATTCTAGGACCATAGAGATCTTGTGTGTCTGAAGATTCTGGTTCTTGGGTGTCTTTATACTCGAGATAACACTCATAAAAAAGATCTACAACAACCTTTTTCCCTCCTTTATGTTTTTTGCATATTTTCTCAAATAGCTTTTGCTCATCAGCTGTTAGGTCTAGAACTGCTTTCCCTGTTTTTAGGAGCCTGATATATTCTGGTTGATTGTTAGTTTTTGTATTAATATTCTCAACGAGCTGATATTGAGTTTCTTCTATTTTTTCTGCTGTAGGGTGTAGTGATTTGCGATAAGCAAGATAGGTAGAGAAAAAAGATCTTAACTCTTGGATGCGAAGCTGTTTCCCCATTGATCTTACTGCGGCTTGAAAATTGTGGCCAGACTTATTCCATATGTCATCTAGAAAACGGATAAAGTTCATTTGTTTAAGCTCTAAACTCTGTCAAAATGGAGCAGTTTGACAGAAATTATTAAAAAGGAGAGAAAACTCAGATTGTTTATTTTTCTCCTTGAAAAAATCTCTCAATTCTTGGTATCCGCTTGGATACGGTCCTGGGCCATTACCTGGAGTATTCATCTTTTTTATGAGAAATTGGCTAAATTACTTATAGTATACTTAAAGCTCAAGAGATGTCAAATTTTTTAATTTTTTATTGTATCTATAGAGAAAATTACTAGACTTGGAGTGTTTTACATTGCAATGGAAAATGGCTTGGGAGTTAAAGGTAGATCAGTTGACGAAAATTTATACTGGGAGACCGATTATTGATCATTTAAGTTTTACTGTAGAGCAGGGGCAAAAGATTGCTCTTGTTGCCAAGAATGGCGGCGGGAAGACCACACTTTTGAGGCTCCTGATGTGAGAACTAGATAAAACTGATGGAAAGGTTGAATGGAGAAAGGGGCTTAAAATCTGATATTTGCCTCAGGATTTTCGTGGAGATCTGAATCATACAATAGCAGAGGAGTTGTTTGCGATTTCTCATCCAGCTGCAAGTCTGATTAGGGAATATGAATGACTGGTGCAGAATCCAGATACTGATCCTGAGCGTTTTCAGCAGCTTTTTGATGAAATTGATGCGATCCAGGCGTGGGACTATGAGTCTAAGGTAAATACTATTATTTCTAGATTACAGTTGACGTCTCTCCTTCAGCAACCGCTTTCAACGCTCTCTGGGTGAGAGCTGAAAAGAGTAGCTTTAGCGAAAACACTGATTGATGAACCAGATTTTTTGGTACTTGATGAACCAACTAATCACTTGGATTTACAGATGATTGAGTGGCTTGAAAATTATCTCAAAAATCAGCATTCTACCTTGTTTATGATAACGCATGATAGGTATTTTTTGGAAAGTGTGTGTGATGAGATTTATGAACTAGATAGATGAAAACTGTACTTTTATCCGTGAAATTATAGTTATTTTTTGCAGAAGCAAGCTGAGAGGAGAGAAAATGAATCGATTGCTACAGAAAAGCTTCGTCAGCTGCTCAAAAGGGAGCTTGTTTGGATGCATAAATCGCCAAGGGCGAGAGCGACCAAACAAAATTATAGACAAAAAGAATTTTATCAGTTAGAGAGCCAGTATGACGAACAAAAAGAGCTTTTGTATTTGGAATCTGGAACGCTTGATATCCCGGTTCAAGAGAGGAGACTTTGAACTAAGATTCTTAAAATAAAAAATCTGAAAAAAGCTTTCGGTCAAAAAATGATTTTAGATCAGTTTTCTTATGATTTTAAGTTTCAGGAGCGTATTTGAATTATTGGGAAAAATGGAGTTGGGAAGTCGACTTTTATAAAACTTTTGCTCTGAGAGGAGTTGCCTGATAGTGGAGTGCTTCAAGTTGGGCAGACTGTAGTGTTTTGACATTATCAGCAGGGTGAGATTGAGTTTCCAGAGTGAAAAAGAGTGATTGATGTGATTAGAGATGTTGGTGAATATCTGGTTTTGGCTGGTGGAGAGAAGATATCAGCTTCAATGCTTTTGGAAAGATTTTTGTTTCCTGCTCAGCAACAGTATCAATTTGCGACTTCCCTCAGCTGAGGTGAGAAAAGGAGGCTCTTTCTTTTAAAAACGCTGATGGCAAATCCAAATTTTTTGATTTTAGATGAACCAACAAATGATTTAGATCTTTTGACGATCAGAATTTTAGAGGATTTTTTGTTACAGTTTCGCGGATGTTTACTGATTGTTTCTCATGATAGAGCATTTATGGATAGATTGGTTGATCATTTGTTTGTTTTTGAGGGAGAGGGAAAGGTAACTGATTTTCGAGGAACATATACAGAGCGAAACCATTTCCAAACTCAGCAAAAAGAACAAAAAACTGATCTTTCTCATCAGGTTTCTGTTGATCTTTCTTCAAAAACTTCCAAATCATCAACTTCAATAAAAAAGCTCTCGTATGCAGAGAATATTGAGCTTCAGCAATTGATCAAGGAACTTGAAGAACTTGAAGATGAAAAGCAACAAATTAGTCGTATCTTTGATAATAAGGATTTGCCTTATGATGAGATTGCTTTGCTTTCTGAACACTTGTGAGGGATTATTAAAACTATTGAACTTAAAGAAGCGAGGTGTTTTGAATTGATGGAGAGGCAAGAGGCTACTTTATAAATAGGGACAAAAGTCTGATTTTTTTGACTTTTTTCAAAAAAGAACTATACTTAGATATGAAGACTTTTAGTTCTTTATAAAAACAAAAGATGCCAGAAGCAGTATCTGCTCAAAACATTACTACAGTTCCACTCTCTCAGGTAAATCCTCCAGAACCAAAGCAACCATCTTTTTTTGATAGAACGGTTGGTAAGCTTGTTGGATTTATTGCTAAAGCGACTGGGCAGCCTGATCCTATTACTGGGCTTAAAAATGGAGAATCTGCTCCAGCTCAGCAGGGGATGAATCAAGAATGAGTAGCGCAAATGCCTATTGAGGTGCAACAAGTTCCTCAGCAAGAGCCTTGATTTTTCCAAAAATTAGTCGCTAGCACTCAAAATTTGCTCAATAAGACAAGTTCTGTAGCTAATAGTATTACTAGTACAACCTCAAATATTGCTGGAAAGATTACTGAGAAAACGAATGCCGTTGCAGGTGCAATAACTTCAGCTCCAACAATGGTTGCAAATCAGGCAACAAGTCTGATCAATAAGGGGGTTGATATGTGATGACAGCTTAAGGACTCTATCCAGACTAATGCGCAAAATCTTGCTGGGAATGTTCAAAATTTTGCAAGTAATCCAGTTTGAGGTGTTCAGAATTTTGTAGCTAATCCAATAGCTGGAGTACAAAACATAGGAAATCAAGTAATGCAATCAGGACAACAAATGATGGCTTCTGCTCAGCAGATGTGAGGTCAAGTAGTATATGGCGTTCAAAATGCTGGAGGTCAGGTAATGAATGGCGTTCAGAACGTTTGATGAGGAGTAGTTTCAAATATGCAAAATATGTGAGGACAGATGATGAATGGAGTTTCGCAGTTTGCAAGTAATCCAGTTGGAGGAGTTCAGAATTTTGTAGCTGATCCGATGGCTGGAGTCCAAAATATAGGAAATCAAGTAATGCAATCAGGACAGCAAGTTGTCGCTTCTGCTCAGCAGATGTGAGGACAAGTTGTGAATTCGGTTCAGAGTGTAGGAGTTCAAGTTCCTTTTCAAGTTCCTTTTCAAGTTCCAGCTCAGGCGACTGAATTTCTTCCTGTACAAACTCAAGCTGCAGTTCCTCTTCAAATGCCTGAGAATGCTTCTCAGACTCAGGTAGTGGCGCAATCAGTTCCTGTTCAGCTTAATCCTATCGAAAATGTTTTTTCAGGAATCAAACAGGGCGCAACTAACTTTGTTGAGAAAACCAAGCAGTTTGTCCAAAATCCTGTTGAAAGTATTGATGGTTTTGCTGGATCTGGTGCTGGGAATCAGCAGATTTCGGTTCAAACAGAAACTGAGAATACAACGAGTTTAGATCAACTAGGAAATGGAAATCAGATAGAAAAATCTGAATCAGTTCCTGTGCAAATGTAGGAGATTTAATGTATCAAATAGTGAAAAAAGAGCCAGATTTTTGGCTCTTTTTTTGTTATCTTGAGAGAAATTATTGCAAAGTCTCAACTGTGAAAGTCCAGTTTTGCTCTTGAATTGTATATGCAGGATTTGGATCAAGAACAGCTTTTTCTACCCCTTCTTCGTTGATGATGCTCGTGATGGTATATGTTGTATCATCAAGAGTCACTACAGTTCCAATTGCTGTGTCTGTGTTCATCTGTGAGAGGAGCATGGTTGGCATCTTTTGAATGAGGCTATCATCATGGAGAGAAAGCGGGTCAGTTAGTAGTGCAGTTTTGCTTTCTCATTTTTTTGCTCCTAAAAGGGTATTGAAAACTTGAGCTACATTTGAACTGTATTGAAGGTGCTCAACTACTCCAGAGAATTCTTCATCAGTATTTTGAGCATTTGTATATGGCGTAGTATATCTTACGGTAATAATTGATTTTTCAGTGATGGTGTCTGATTTGAGGGGATTTTTTCGGAGGAGGAAAACTCCAGCGGCTATAATGAATATAGCAAGTAGTCATTTGAGTAGAGATTTCATCTTTTATTTCTGATAAGAAAATAAATGTTTTCTGAAAGTGTATGAAATATTTGTGTATTTTCAAGGAAAAATTGTGATTCTCTTCAGATTTATTTCTTTTATAGAATGTTAAAAGAATGAAAAATCAGATTTTTTTGTTTTTTTGAAGAAAAAATGCGAAATCACTCTTGCTTTTTGAGAGGATTTTAATACAAGTAAGATTGATTTTATATTCTATACATTAGCAAGATGACACAAGAATTGCTTCAAGTGAGTGATGTTAAGTTTAAGTTTGTAAACGTATCAGAGGTGATGGAGGCTGATATTAAGAAGGCTGTAGATCATCAGATCGCCAATAAAGGGCAGACTATCCTTAAAAAGATTTATGCTAAAAATATTGATGCAGAGGTAATTATTGATTATACTATTACAAAAAATAAGAGCGGACTTTATGAGGCTACTTTTGCTTTCCTTTATAATGGAGAGAGATTTGTAGTTGAAAATCATAAAGGATTCAAGGTTGCAACTGATCTTGTTTCTCATGCATTTGATAAACGAAAGAGAAAAGTACTTGGTTTCTGGGGAATCTTCTCTAGATAGTAAACAGTAGTTTAGGAGTACTTTGTTTCTTTATATTACATTCAAATAATTATGAGTAAAAATTTTCTTACCAGAGAGTGATATGATAAGTTGATTAATGAACTTCAGGAGCTAAAACAGGAGAAATTGCCTGCGGTCTTAGAAAGACTTGCTGAGGCAAAGGCTATGGGAGATCTTTCGGAAAACTTTGAATACAAGTCAGCTATGGAAGATAAGGATTTCATTAACTCAAGGATTGCTGAAATTACTAATCTTATCGCTGATGTTGAGATCGTAGAAAAGGAAAAAGATATCAAAAAATCTGACAAAGTCGTTGATTTTGGATCAAAAGTGACTGTGAGTATTGAAGATGATGATAAAGAATATCAGGTTTCTATTGTTGGTACCTGAGAAATTGGTATTGAAGATGGTTTGAAGATCTCATTTGAATCTCCGCTTGGACAGGCAATCAGAGGAAAAAAAGTTGGAGATACGGTGAAGATGAGACATGAAGGTGGAAGAAAAGATGTGAAAATTATAGCGGTAGACTAAAACTCTACTGTTTTTGCTTTTTTAGTGTGCTTTGATTTTTGATATAAGACGAGATGTATAATCCCTATGATTTCTATTTTAAAAAGGCGAAAAAAGAGTGATATAAGGCGAGGAGTGCTTTCAAACTTCAGGAGATACAGGATAAATTCTGATTAATTACTAAAAGCACTCGTAGTGTCTTGGATATTGGATGTGCACCATGAAGTTGGCTTCAGTATACTATTGGACAACTTAAGAAATTTGGAGTCCAACAATATCAAGTAATCGGTTTTGATTTAAAGAAGGTTGAGCTAAACTTTCCAGGATTGAGTACGTATGTGCAGGATATTACAGAGCAGGAAAAAGTACATTCAATCCTTAGGCAACATCAGCTTTCTCAGTTTGATTTTATTCAGTCTGATATAGCTCCAAATACTATTGGGCTTAAGGACATTGATGCCATGAGATCAATTGATCTGTTAGAGCAAACATATTGGATGTATGATGAATTGCTGAGGGATGATGGTACCTTTGTAATCAAAATCTTTATGTGACCTGGTTTTGATGAATTTGTTGCAAAGATAAAGAAGAGATTTTGAGCAAAAACGATCAAGCTTTTTAAGCCTCAGAGCTGCCGTGCTAATAGTAAAGAGACCTATATCGTGAGAGTTTCTCCTCAAAAATAAAAACAGCACTCTTCAAGGGAGGCTGCTCTTATCGCGAAATACAGAGCTATCTCTTTATTTCACTTACAAGGTTCTACTACACAACAATATTATATATATTTTTTTGAAAATGTCAAAAATGATGAAAGATTTTTGATTTCAGGTTTTTGATAGTTGAGAACTACTTTATTTGCTAGCTGAGTATGATGGCTATGGATTCGACAAAAAAACAGTTGCGAGATAAGTTGCAAGATGATATTAATGAGCTTACTCCCGGTCTACAGGCTCTTTTAGAGACTGGGGCGAATAGGGGTATGATCGAGGAAGAAGAGGTGATCTCTGAAATTGATGATATGGAAGGGAATATCAAGCTTCTTGAAAAGTTCTATGACCTCTCAGAAAAACTTGGAATCAAAATTGTAACGATTGAAGAGTTGCTTGAAAAAGAGCAGGAGTCTTTGAAAAAAGAGACTAAGCTTTGAAAAATTACGCTTTATGGTAAAGCTGATCATGCAGTTGATAATCAGTATAAGGATTATATCAAACTCTATTTTAATGATATCTCAAAAATTCCACTTTTGAACTATGAAGAGGAAAAGGAAGTTGCAAGAAGGATTAAAAAGTGAGATGAGGAGGCAAAGAAAAAGCTGATCGAATCAAACTTAAGACTTGTGATTTCTATTGCTAAGAGATATTTAGGTTCTCGTTTGACTTTTTCTGATTTGATTCAGGAGGGGAATATCGGGCTTATTAAGGCTATTGAAAAATTTGATCCAGATAAGGAGTTTAAGTTTTCAACTTATGCGACTTGGTGGATTAAACAGTCGATCACAAAAGCGATAGCTGATATGACGAGGCATGTCAGAATTCCTGTTCATTTGATTGATGAGATCAATTCCTATAATAAAACTTATCAGCTTCTTTTTCAAAAACTTGGTCGTGAACCGACAAGTAAAGAAATCGGACAAAAGCTTTGATTCCCGATTAAAAAGATTAAAAAGCTGGAAGAAGTGATCTTTTGAAATGTTTCACTGGATAGAGAAGTTGGTGATGAAGGAAGAGACACGCTTGCAGATCTTCTAGAGGATGGGAATACCCTCAGGCCAGATCAGTTAGCCGAGAGGGCAGCTCTTAGAAATAATTTGGATAGTATTTTGGCTATGCTTGATGATAGAGAGGCTAAAATCGTGAAGATGAGATACGGAATTGATGGTCCGAAATTTACTCTTGAACAAGTTGGAGAAGAGTTTGATGTAACGAGGGAAAGAGTGAGACAAATTGAGCAAAAGGTTATTCAAAAACTGAAAGAACATCAGGGGCTTCAAAAAATGCTTGGAATTGAAGATGACATCGAAAAGCTTAATAGTGAGTGAGGAAAGAAGAAAAGATGAAGAAAGCCAGCTCAGAAGCAGAAAGATGAATATCTTGATGATGAGGATTATGGAAGAGATGACTATGATGATAATGATGATTTTGAGGAGTATAATTTTGATGAAGATGATGAGAGTTAGAAGCAAGGCTTCTAACTTTTTCTTAAAAAAATATCTTGACTTTCATAAAAAAATCGTTATTTTGTATTTTACAAATAAAAAAGTTGTACTAATTAAATTGTTTTTTTATGGAAAAGATTTATCCTTCCGTAGGAGATGTTATCTCCCCAGTTGTTCCTAAAGCAACATTGTCAGCGTCAATAGAACTTTCTTATGATGATCTCAAGGAAATTTCTAAAGCATTCTCTAGAGTTAATAAAGCTCTGGATAAAAAGATGAAAAGTTTGGGACCGGACTCTGGCGTTTCTCAAGAAGAGATCGTTGGAGATGTGGTTGATGCACTTGCATTGCCCAATGGTAAGGTTGCTGGACTTGCTACTACGCCTCTTAAAGAGCTTGTGCTTAGTGATGATTTCTCTGATTTTAAGCGAGAGCTTAAGGATCAGATTGCTTGCTATAAGAACGAGTGTCGAGATCCAGAACAACCCCTGATAACCTTTTATGCTCTTAATGGTAGAAAGGTTAGATCGAAGTTGGAAACTTGGATCCCTAAGTTGTTCGCAATTGAAAGCTGATGAACATTGCATCTTTGTAGATGCCAAAACAGTACCTATATACAGGTGCTGTTTTTTGTTTTCTTAATATCTTGACTTTCCCTTAAAAATGTTTATCTATATGTTTGCAATTAAATAAAAAGGATATGGGAACAAAAGAAAAAAATCTGATTTTTATCGCTCGTTGTCTAGGTAATGGAAAAATTATTCATTACTCCTTGGATGAGGTTAGTGTTTTGGCTGAAGATGTTTTAATCTATGCTGAGGCACTTAAAGCAAAGAGAAGAAAAGAGCTAACAAATGGGTTCTATCGCTACGACTACGTAAATATTGCACCGAGTGTTGTATATGAACTTGATCGACAAAAAAAGCTAAGGCTTGTAAGTAATCAGGCTTTATTGGCACTTGGAGGAACGCTAGATTTCTCTGCGCTAGTTGTAGAAATTCAGAGACTGAAGAGTAGTTTAGAACGAAGAGACCCTGATGATTCAGGATTATTTGAACTGCGCTCTGAGGCTCCTCTTTTTAATGTCTGGATTACTCGACTTTATCCAAAGGGGGATTGAGAAATTAGAAAAACAGCACCTGTATCAGGTCGCTGTTTTAGTTTTCAGATTTTTTTGATTGTTTCCATCTTTCAAGGATAATCATTGCACTGATGGTATCTGTAGTTGCATTTTTTTTGAAGTCAGAAACGATTTCTCCTGATTGCACACTAGTGAAGTCTTCATCTATAGTTTCGATTTCAATTCTTTGATTTTCAATGATATAATTCAGAGATTCCATAAACTTTGTGATGTGTTCTTGGATATCTTTTTGTTTCTGAGGCCATCAGAGAATGATTTTTCTAATGTGATATCTCTGGATGAGATCCGCTATATAGTAATAGGTCATTGCATCATTCATGACATATCCAATCGGAAAAACGACATCCGCATTGAGCGGAGTATAGGCCAGGCCAATATATTTACTACCTCGATCAATACCAAGAGCATGAGAAACTTTCATTGTTTATCTATCGAAAATAAAGAAAAAGAAATCAGAATTTTTTGTTTTTTTTCTGTCTATAATCCTAAGAATATGCTTGATAAAAGCAAGGGCATTTCTTTCACTGGGCTTAGATCTTTGGGAGTGGGAGAGCGGAGGAACAGTAGATTTTTTCTCTTGAAAACAAGGAGCGAATAGCTAGACTTAATTTTGGTTTCAAATTTTTTATTATTTCATTATTTTGGACAATGGATAAGAAATTAGCAAAAGCTCAACAGAGCAATTATACTATTACGATTTCGTTTTCTGATGAGGAAAAAAATGGAGTGAGAAGTCATGTTTTGCAACATTTTGCAAAGGATATGAATGTTCCAGGTTTTAGAGCTGGGAAAGTGCCTTTGCATATTGTAGAGCAGAAGGTTTCTCCTGAATACATCAGTATGGCAATCAATGAACATTTGATCAATAAGGGACTTCAGGCTTTATTGGCTGAAAACGCTGATATTAAGTTTATTGGAGAGCCTTACGCTTTTGATACTAAAGATGAGAAGGGAACTACAACGGTAACTTTTTCTCTTGATGTGTATCCTGAGGTTGATGTAAAAGGTAAGAACTGGTCTACAGTTAAAATGGATGGAATTAGCGTAGAAGCTACAGAGCAGGAGGTAGAGGATTCTTTGCTCAATATTCAGAAGAATTATGCTGATTATAAAGATGCTGAAGTTGTAGCTTTGGATACTATTTCAAAGCTTGGACTTGAATTTTTTGATCCTGAGGACAAGAGTATTGAAAAGGGAACAACATACCTTGGAGAAGTAGAATTTGCTGAGGACAAGTTTTGGGCAAAGACTTTTGAGGGGAAAAAGAAAGGAGAAGTGATCGAGCTTAAGTATGATGAGAAGAAACTTCCTGCTGTTCTTAAAGCAAAGCATGACGGAGCAAAAGTTTTGAAGGTGACTATTCAAGATGTGAAGCAGATTGTACTTCCTGAGCTTAATGATGAAATGATCGTAAAGCTTTTTGGGAAGGATGCAGAGGTAAAGACTAATGCTGAACTTAGAGAATATATTAAAAAGGAGATTCTTAAGCAGAAGCAGGAAAATAGCTTGATTCAGACTGTTGAGAACTACCTTTCTGAGGTAAAGAAGAGTGGGGTTGAGGTAATTATCCCTAAGACTATGGTTGATCAAGAATTAAAGGTAAGAATGCAGAATTTGGAAAAGAGGTTTGGATCTGCTGAGAAGGTTGCTGAATATTTCTCTCAGATCGGAGAGGAAAAAGCAAAAGAATTTGTAGAAGGAATTCAATCAGCAGCAAAGGAAAGTCTTGAAAAGTTCTTTATTCTCAATAAAGTTACTGAATTGCTTGGATTGACAATTGATTGGAATAATGAACAGGAGCCACTTTTTGTAGAAAAGCAACTTTATACTAAGCTTGTTGGTCCATTGAGTGAGGCTAGCGAGTCTGAGGCAAAAAAGCCTGCTAAAAAAACTGCTGCAAAGGCAAAAAAACAGGACTAAAAAACTGATCATAGAGCCTCGAAAACTTTTCGGGGCTTTTTAACTTTATTTTATGTGATGCTACGTTTTTTGCTCGATTTTTTTAAGTACCCCTTTGATACTCAGAATCCGGAAAACAGGTTTGGGAAAGCGATGAGTACGCTTTTCAAGGAATATCCAGCATTTTTTTGGCAGAAGCCGAGCTGGAAAAAGGTCTTGGTTTTCCCATTTTTGGTCGTTTATGCGATATTTAGGAGAAAATAAGTCGAAGAGTAGATATAAATCAGATTTTTTTGTTTTTTTGAGTTGATTTATAGAAGTATTTTAGTATATATAGACCGTCAGTCTAGGTACTGCACCCTAAAGGTGAGGAAAGTCCCGGCACGAAAAAACAGCTAGTATCTAACGGATACTGGAACATCGCTCTTGCGGGCAAACGAAAGTGCCACAGAGATTAAACTATCCTCTTAGGAGGAGAAAGGTGAAACAGTAGGGTAGCTTATTTCTAGGCTTACCTACACTCAATCAGACTGATGGTCTGATGAGCGGTAAACCGTAGCTCGTGCAAGCTTGCTATATTTAGTATAGAAGTGCAATAGTACTCCTCTAAGGAGTAATAGATAAATAGTACCTAATACAGAACCGGGCTTATTGGACTGATATATGGGGGGTTGGTGTAGTGGTAACACATCGGTCTTCGGAACCGCTGTCGGGGGTTCGATCCCCTCACTCCCTGGATCAAGGGATATTCATTTTATAGGGCTGTAGCTCAGTGGTAGAGCGGGAGTCTCCAAAGCTCCGCGTCGCGAGTTCGATTCTTGCCAGCCCTGATTGTGTTATGGATTAAGAAGATAACAGCAAAATGCTGATTCTGTTAGAGTCAGTTTTTTGTTTTTTAAAAATATATCTTGACTTTTTACTCGAAATTTATATATTCACAAACCCTAAAATAAAAAAAGTTAAAATTACTAGTAATCATATGAACAAAACAAAAAATTTCGAAATTGAGAAAGAGAGGCTGTTAAACTTTGCCTCTCATCCTGAGGAAACAGTAGATATCTTGGCGGCTTTGCGTCAGGATTGGAAAACTAAAGGTATCACGCTCTCAAAAGGGAGAGAGGATGCCTACCAGAAACTTCTTTATACAACAACCGAGCGTTTTGGACTGCCGGATGTGTTGGCAAAGACAAATGCGGTTCATCTGATCACTTTTGTGGGGGGATGTTCTCATTTGCTGGATCGGTTTTCAAAGCTGGATTCTACGCATCTCTCAGACTTTTTAAAACAGTCTGAGTCTGATGAATTTGGTAAGGAAATCGGGAAATTGCTTTCTCAGATTGAGTCAGGACGGATCTTGTCTCGGAATAAGAAGACAAAGACTCAAATATTCAGCAGTATCTGCTAGAATATGGATTAATCCTAGATTTTATCTAGGATTTTTCTTTGTTTAAGTTTTTTTAGTGGGTAATATTCTTGACTTTCTCTTAAGAAAGGGTATAAGTTCTTATAGGAAGGATTTGTATAGTTTTTAGAGTATAGATTAGACTATTAATGGACATAAATTTTACTTGGGGGTTTTAATTATGAAAATTAAAAAAATTGAAGTGATTAAGAATCTATGATCTTTTTCTGATTTTAAATGGAATAATGGAATTCCGGAATTCCATGATAAGTGGAATATCTTTTATGGGACAAATGGAACAGGGAAAACAACTCTTTCAGAGTTATTAAGAAGTGTCTCTCAGTGAAGTCCAACTCTTGATTTCATAAAAAAAGCTAGGAATGAAACCTTTAACATTATTTTAGATAATGGATCATCTATTAAGTCTATTTGAAACGCTTTTTCTAATATTAAGGTGTTTAATAGAGAGTTTGTTGATGATAATGTATTCTGTAGCTGATGAGCTCATTCTATTATTCATATTGGTAGTGAGAATATTGAATTAAAGAAACAATTAGAAGTACATAACAAGCAAAAAGAGATTAAGCAACAGGATCTTGAAAATCAAGAAAAACAATATAAGATAATCTCAGGTCAATATGAATGAAAATTAACGGAAAAGGCAAAAGTTATCAAAGAGGTTTTAAGTATTCCAACATATAATAAAACCAATTTAAAGCAGGTATTGGAGGCTTCTAATTTTCAAAAAAAAGAATTATCAGAAACAGATTTAGAAAGTAATAAAATACAAAGCAAGCAAACTATTAAAGGATTAATACAGAAATGAGAGATTAAATTTAATCAGACTATCTACGAAGAGTATTATAATCAAATAAAGGCAACTATAGCAATATCAGTAACTAATCAAGTAATAGATCAACTAAAAGGGAATATAGAAACACGAGTAAAAGAAGGAATAAAACTACATCAATGAGTAAATACTTGTTATTTTTGCAATAATCAGATATCCTCTGATTATCAAGAAAAATTAAAACAACATTTTAATCAGGAATATGCTACATTATCAAACAAAATTCAAGAGCTAGAAAAACAAAATCTTGTTCTATCATTTAATTTTATTGATTGATCTTTATTATATGATGAATATGCTCAATTGTATCTTAATTATAAAGGACAGATTCAAAGAGAAGTAGAGGGTATTAATCAATGGCTTCGAACTGTATCTACTCTGCTACAGGATAAAAAGATAAAAATGGCTGAATCTTTATTGTTAGATGAAGAATTATATGATTTCTCAACTATAATATGATTAATATCCAATGTTAATGATCTTATAGAGAAACATAATACTAAAACAAAAAATTTCGAAAAGGAAATTCAAAGTGCCAAAGAAAAAGTTGAAATGCATTATGCTTCAGAAATGTACGATGATTATCTAGGGTTAAAGAAAGCTCTAGAAGAAGAGAAAAAGAAGATAGATAATATTAGATATGAGTTGTTTAAGTTGGATGAAAGAATATCCCAGTTGATGACAAGCACTAAACCAGAAGGAAATGCTTTAATGGCGATTAACAAATATATTCAGAATATTTTAGGCAGAAATGATATTAAGTTGATCTTAGTAGATGATTGATATAAAATTGTAAGGTGAGTTGAAGAGCAGGAATTTAATCCTAGTGAATGAGAAAAAACAACCATTGGATTTGCTTATTTTTTAGCTAAATTGGATGATCAGAATACCAGCTCTACAGATATTGTTGTTTTTGACGATCCGATTACTAGCTTGGATGAATCTTTGCTATATAGATTTTATAGTATTATTTTATCCTTGAAAAAATATCAAGTATTTCTTTTGACTCATCATTATACATTTTTTAAAAAAATTATTGAAGGATTAAAAAAAGAAGATGTTCTCTATTATCGTATTAAAAAAAATCAAGGCAATAGCGAGATTGTTTTATTAGAAGAAGAATTTTTTAAATATCGTTCTGAATATCACTTTCTATTTAAAACTTTGTATAATTTTTTTCAACAATCTAATAGTCAATTAAGTTTGAATACTGAGGATTGTTATAATTATGCAAATATGGCTCGTAAACTTATTGAATCTTTTTGAGCAATACATGCTCCTAGGGCACAAAATATAGCGGATAAACTAAATAAGTGTTTAAGTAAGGCAAAAATTGAGGCAGGGACAGAAAACTATAATTTAATATATAAGTTTGTTAATGATTATTCTCACATAAATTCTATAGATACAGTAGAATCTTTTGACATATCTATCTATATGGAAAATTTGCCTCAAGTTATTTGAGTAATCATGAATATGATACAAAAAATTGATAATGATCATTTTTCGGAATTAATTAACTGTTAGTTTGATTTAATAGAAGGTTATATCTGCTCTAGAATAATTGATATTATCTTCTTTGACAAGACCAAAGCTACTGAGCAGATTCGATATTATGAGATTGACCTTGGTCGTAAATTGACT
>CAUVLQ010000002.1:0-140678 GCA_963552955.1 uncultured bacterium | reverse complement strand
CATATATACCTGTACCTCAACACATATATACCTGTACCTCAACACATATATACCTGTACCTCAACACATATATACCTATTATAACAAACCTGTCATTGCGAGCGGCAGTGAAGCAATGTCCGCAAAGCGGTTGCTTCGCAATCCAGGACAACAAAAATTCCCAATTTGACTTCAACTGGATCGCCACAGCTCACATTCGTGAGCCTCGCGATGACGAAGTGTTGGGAGAGTCTCGCGATGACAAATCAAAAAAACTGACTCTATCTCTGGAATCAGCTTTTTTTTATTTTTACAGATTTGCTACAGTAAGCTTTGCACCCTGCTGACATCCATTAAGCTCATTTTTAGCAGTTGCAACTTTTCGATAATTTCATTTTACATCATCCCCCTTTGCAACAGATCGCCCCTCAGCCAGTCCTCTCATTACAATATACACATCACAACTGAGCACGGTATAAGGATTTGTAGTTGATCAGATCATCTTTTTTTCTAGCGCAGTTTTCATATAAGGATAATCTTTACTTGTCTTTGCCACATGAGTAAAGTTTACGCTTTTTGAGGTAGAAAGTGGGATTGCATTTGCAACGATAAGGTGTTTAATAGCCTCTATCATAGTTACTTCAGCAGTCTCATCACTAGAAGTTTTTGCTGAGTTTTGGTTCTCTACAGCTGGAACAGTATTTTGTGCGCCTGTTGTTGTCTGAACTGAGGTTCCAGTTTGGATAGTTGTCTGAGTAGTTGTTCCAGATTGAGCTGCCGAGTTCTGAGCTCCTGTTAAGACAACAGGTGTTGTTGGGATATCTCCTGTCAAGCTTTCTAAAGATTCCTTTCCTGAGAGGACTACATTAGTAATACTTCCTGTCCCTTCAAATACATATCCAGAAAGCTGATTCTGATCAGTTTTTTCTGTTTTTTTCTCAGGAACATTTCATTTTAATCCAGCGATGAAAGTAGTTATTGAATCTTTTATATCTTCTCTCAAAGTCACTGAGTCTGGAGTAAAGAGCCCCCATACCCCGAGGATTCCTAGACACAAGAAGATCAAAACATATACTGAGGCGAAAAATGATTTATTTCGGAGATTAGCACCTTTGAAAGCAACAAGGAGAAAAATTATCATACAGAAGGCTCAGAGAATCATTGCACCAAAGTCTACAATATCCCACAGAATAAACAGGATTCCTCAGAAACCAACAAGAGCAAATAGAAATGCTAGAAAGCGATAGAGAGCAGAACCTTTTGCCACAGGCTTAGTTCTTGTTCTATTAATTTTAATCTTGATATTTTCAATATTTGATTCTGAGACTTTTTCCTCATCTTTAGTTTCCTCTTTGTCAGTGTAGATTACTTCTCTGACAAATGGTTTATCTCAGATTTCTTCATCTTTTTTCTTTGAGAAAAAGCTATGAAGACCTAAAAGGACAACTAATGCCCCAAGATTTACTCCCGCAAGAGTATAAAACTGAGGAACACTAAAGAGTAAACCGATAAGTGCAACCTGAAGCACAAATAAATAGAATATCACAAGGAAGAATAAATTCTTTTTCAACATTATCATTTGTAGAATATAAAGAGATTAGATTGCTTTGTTAATATGGATTTTACCAAGTTTTTCAAGATAAGATTTTAGAAAAAAGCCTCATCAATTCTTGATGAAGCTTTTTATATATTCAAGCATAGATTATTTATACTTTTCCTTGAGCTTTGCAATCTTTTCAGCCTTTTCTGCTGCCTTTTTTGCTTCTCTTTCAGCCTTAAGCTCTTCTTTTGTCTTTTCAACTGTAGCAACTGGAGCTTCTTCAGATTTATCTTCTTGTACCTTTTCTACATGTTCAGGCTTAACGATAACTGTTACCTCTTTTTTCATATCCTTATACATGAATGGCACTACGAAAGTTCCTGCTTCATTGATCTTCTTTTTTAGCTTGAAGAGATGAGAATCTACATCAACTCCATAAGTCTCTTTGATCGCTTCAACAACATCAGATTCGTGAACCTTTGCATAAAGAACATTATCCTTATTTACCTTTCTAGTAATAGTTACTCCTCCATTTTCTGCCATCTTAGCAAAAAGATCATCAAGACCTGCAGCTTTCTTTGCTCTAGCTACTACTGCAGCCTGCATCTTTTGTTCATACTTGTTCTTATTTGCCTTGTCTGCAAGAACAGCAATATTTTGAGGCAAAAGTACATTTCTAGCAAAAATTGGCTTTACAGCTACAATTTCATATTTTTCACCGAGATGCTTGTCATCCTGAAGCAAAATCACCTCAATGTTTCTGTTTTTAATTGTTCTCCTTGGCATTTTAACAAGTACTTTTAGATAAGTAAAACACTAACTGGAGATAACTTATAGTGATTTGCCAACAAATTGCAATGATTTTTTCTCTTTTTTGTGCTTTTTTGTTTTTTTAGAGAGGAATTAAAGGAAAATCTTCTCAAAAAAGAAAAGAAAAACCTGACTCAAAAGGTCAGATTTTTTTATTTTTTTAACTAACTTTTTATTTCAACAGAGGGTTTAACAGTTCTATGTAGCATAAGAAGTGCTCGTCCTCTCAGTTCCCACCAATTAGCTGGTACATCAGACGTAATAATTTCATATTTCTTGAGTGCCTGAAGATGCTCAGAATATCGATCATCTCCAGAAATATTATGTTTATTCCCCCAGATCACTCTAGAAAGAACAGTTGCAAATTCTGCTCTAGACACTAATTTATGTGGCTCAAAAGCTTGCATTGGCGTTCCATCAGCATTGATTCCCATAATCTGGAGCTGGTAGGCAAGCTGGATATAATCTGCCAAATCTCCAAGATCAGCATTCACATCTTTATAATTTGCAGCTCCTGTTATGAGAGGCTTGAGATGATATTCCTTCATCGCATACACAGACATTATTTTTGCAAGTTCCGCTCTAGTTAGTGGTTGATCTAGCCTCGCCTCCTGGATTGTCCTCATCGTTGTAATATTGTGTTGACAAGCCCAAAGATAAGCATCATTCTGCTCAGAAGCGAATTGAGAATTCTGAATTGAACAGTTTGGGATATCTACCTCTCACGAATCAACTTTCTTCGTCTGCTCTGGTAGTTTTTCCTGAGGTTGTTCTGGCTTCTTTTCTTCTTTTTTCTCCTCTTGTTTATCTCCTGTGGGAGTATTTACTACTGGCTGTGGAGCAATCCAGTACCCTCAGCCTCCTCCGGAAGAGCTATAAACAACCCTCTTCGCTGCATAAAATCGTTGATTTGACTGATTTTTTAGGGCATACCCTAGGAGATTTCAGTTTTTTCTGACCTCATTGTAAGCCACGACTGAACCAAGAGGTATTCAGGTAGGCTTGAGGGTACTTGAATCGTAGTTAGGCGTTCCTGCAATTCCTCCAGTAAAAGCTCACTGAAAAATTGAAGAACCAGACATCAATACCAGTGTTCCAGTCCCTAGATCAAAGAAGAGTATTTTTTCTCCCTCAAGTGTGTGGAGCTGAGAACCCGGAAGCGTCCCTGTTGTGAGAAAAGCTTGAACTAGACTCTTATCTTCTAGATTTACTATTGATGGAAGTTGCTGAGCCAAGATTTCCTTTGTTCCAGTAAATCTAAGGGTATTTTCTCCAGAGAGAACGGTCTTTAGTGTAGTTCCATTTGTTGTAAAGAAAGGAGTCGTTTTATACAGTGGAGCATAGAGATCATTAAACCCAGTAAAAGGATCAGTGATCGTACGTAAAATATAACCAATCAGTTCATTCTGTTCATTTTTGACAGGGAGGTATTTTTCAATAATTGGAGAAATCGCCCAAGTTCCTTTTAATACATTATCAACATCATAAATAATATCTCACGTATTAGTCTGCCAAGGCTGCGTAAATGCATTCCTATAGATTGAGTCCTCCTTAGTAAAGAATAGTCCATAAGCTTCAAGGAAGATAAGCTTTTCTCAAGAAAGCTGAACTTCCCTCTTTTCATTACCTGATAGATAGTATGAAGCATCTCCCGTATGTCACAGAGTTCTCTGTTCAAGAGCCTCTGTCTCTATCCAATTAATATCTCCCCCCGAAGTATTCACGACAAAAGTAATTTTATCTACACATCCAGTAGATACAGGGAAACAGGCTGTAGTATAGTAGGTAATCTCTCCAGTTGTCCCACTGGCCTCTACTTGCCCGAATAAAGATAGCAACAAGCATAATAATCAAAAACCAGCAACTTTCATATGCTTCTTTAAAAAATTTCTTAACATATTTCTCAATATATAACTAAAAGCACTTATCACTCTCAAGATAAATAAGTGGAATGATACAGATTTTCTCTATTTTTGCAAATTTTTCTTGCGAATCTCTCTGTCATATGTAAATCTAATTACTGTGAATAATGGCGATTTATAATAAAGATAGCCTAAATATGTGAAGTTGGGTTGTTTTTTTTCTTTAATTGAGTATAGTGGGATATTGCATAATCATGAAAAAAATCTGATTTTTTATTTTTTTGCAGTACTGATAATGCGTATTTTTGATGCTCACACCCACCTCAATCAAGAAGACCTTTTCCCTAATCGAAAAGAGCATTTGGAAGCATTTGCTGGAGTAGGAGGACATGGACTTGTAAATATTTGAGCAAATCATCAATATAATACTAATGGTTTGACTATTTCAAATGAAAGCAGGACATCTTTTCCAGACCTCTGGATAAAAGCGAGTCTTGGGATCCATCCTTGTGATGTCGGGAATGCAATTGGAAACATTGAGGAAGAAATCACACTGATCAAGCAACAAATTGAGGCGAATAGAGACTCGATTGTGGCTATTTGAGAATGTTGAATTGACCTTCACTATCCAGAAGGAGCGAGCTTTCTCGAACTTCAAAGAGATTTCTTTAGAGCACAATGCGAACTAGCAAGAGAGTTTAACTTACCGATAGTAATTCACTCCAGGGATGCCTTTTCTGAGACACTAGAGATTTTGAGAGAGTTTAAGGATCTTGTGATTTATTTTCATTGTTGGGGATATTGACCAGATGAAATCAAAGTTTTAAAATCTGAATTTAATCAGCTTTTTATTGGTTTTACGGGCAATATCAGCTATCCAAAGGCTGAGGAAATTAGAGCAAGCCTGAGAGAAGCTGATTTTACTCAGATCCTCCTTGAAACTGATGCTCCCTATCTCTCTCCACAGGGTTTTCGTGGACAGATCAATAGTCCTGCAAAGGTAAATATTGTTGGGAAATTTGCTGCCGAGACCTTAGGAATAAGTGAAGAGCAACTTTGGACTCAGGTTGAAGAGAATTTTTGGAGATTATATAGAGGATAGTTTAAATATCGAGATCACCACGGCTCCGTCTCGCGATGACGAAAAACCTTGCTCCCCTGGCGGGGAGCTGGCTTGTGTAAACAAGACTGAGGGGCTTTATACTCAACCCCCTCTGTCCTTCGGACACCTCTCCCTATGAGTGGAGAAGTAAGACAGGATCGATTAAAGATACTCAATACAAAAAAACAGACCAGTGGTCTGTTTTTTAGATTTTTAATTTTCTAAAGAGATTATCTAGAAGTCAAACTTGATAACTTTGAAGTTGAGGAATTCTTTCTTGAAGAACAAGACAAAAAGATTTTAACTCCTCCGAAGTTGCTCTAAGGGTAAAAGCTTCTGCTCCCTTAGTTTTTACAAGGACGATATTTATCAATTTTCAGCTTTTTTTCTCCATTTCCAGGACAAATCCTTGAAGCTCTCCGTAAAGAAATAGTCTATCTAGAACCTGAATACCTTCATCTTTGATTTCCATACTCGTCTCGATCCCAATTTTAGTCTGAATATAGAGATACCCTCATACAAGCACCAATACAAGCACCGCACCAAAAATATTATCGTAGATAATAGAGAGCACAACAATTCCAAGGACTATCAGTCAAAAAGCAAGATACCATCGCTTGCTTCTCTGGTAAAATTCACCATTATAAATGGAAAGCTTCATAGTTATCAAAGCATTTAAAGATAAAAAATCAGATTTTTGATCTTTTTTACACTATTTTGCAGCTGGAGCGATATTTTTGATTGTGATATCAAAAATTAGATCCTTTCCTGCGAGTTCATGATTCGCATCAAAAACGATTTCAGTATCAGTGATTTCAGTAATCACAGCTGGGAATCTTCCCCCAAGATATACCTGCATTCCAACCTTTGCATCTTTAGCGTCTTCTCCAAGGTCTTTAATTGGGAAACGAACAATATTTTGCTCGCTTCTCTCACCATAAGCTTGTGCAGCTGGGATTTTAATAGTCTTTGTCTCTCCAACCTTCATACCAACAACTCCTGCGTCGAACCCAGCAATCATTTGACCAGCTCCGACCTTGAAAGAAAGTCCCTCTGAGTAGTTTCTATTTGGATTATATTTTCCGCTTGCCTGAGCTACAGACTCAACACTCGTATCAAATACTTCACTGTCATTGAGTCTTCCAATATAGTCTACAGTAACTGTATCACCACTTTTTACAGTTTCTGATTGGATATCTTGATTTGCCGAAGCGAGATAGTTTTTAATTGCTTGTTCTGCTGTCATAGTATTTCATGTACTAAGAGATAAAGAATTCTGACCTGAGACATCTAATGAGTTATCTCAAGTACTGATTTGATAAGATGAAGCTATTTGGCTTCA
The DNA here is from genome assembly GCA_963552955.1 of uncultured bacterium. Lineage (GTDB taxonomy): Bacteria > Patescibacteriota > Gracilibacteria > Absconditabacterales > Absconditicoccaceae > HOT-345. The sequence goes on along the minus strand of CAUVLQ010000002.1, from coordinate 134,043 downwards.
TGTCTGGTTTTCTGAAAATATTTGTTCAGAAACTGGTGCCTTGCTATTGGGATTCCATAGAGCAATGACTGTAAAAATCAAAGCAAGAAGTACTATTCCACCAGCTCCTAAAAGCATAGTTTTACTTCCTGTAGCTTTTTTTTGTTCTTTAGCCATAATGAATAATAAACGAGAATAAAATTCTGATTTTTGAGCTTTTTTCCTTATTTGATCACATACTTATTTTCATCAAAGGAACTTATATCAGTCGTAACGATAGTTTGATCAGCTGGGAATGGTTCTTCAAGTTCAATGAAATTTCCCCATATTGTTTTAATTTTTACAAGCTTCTCTGCAAGAGCCCCTCCACTCATCACTGGCACTGCAGCAAGATTATCTTCTAGAATTTTCACCCTTTCTAGAGGAAGCAAGGTGTGAGGAGTAAAGAGAATAGGGAAATTGACTTTTGCAACATCTCCAACAAGTTCCAAATCTGAATCCAGTTCAATCGTTACCTTAAAGAGATTTGTCTTGTCTGCAACTGTGCTAATTGCACTAATCGCTCCAGTTAGACTTTGTCCCTGGTAGGTTACTGAAACCGGTTTATCTTGTTGAAGATATTTATACTCATTTGCAGTCACATGAACCTCGATCTGATGTTTCTTGAGTCCTGAAACTTTAAAGACTGGATTTCCTGCTGCAACATCTTGTCCCTCTGAAACTAGAATCTCACCAATAACCCCTGAAACGGGGGTCCTCACAACAAGTTTATTGTACTGTGTGAGTGCTGATTCATAGCCGATTTTCGCATCAACGATTGCATTATCTAGAAGTCTTAACTGGACAGGATTATTTGCTAGGAGTGTTTCATAATTTACCTTTGCATTTTTGACTGCAATTTCACTCGTGAAGAGGGTGTTCTTGCTTCTAGCTAGAGCATCTTCATAAGTAATCTTTGCACTATCTTGAGCTAAAGTTCCAGACCCTGAAAGCTGAGCATCTACCTGATTAAGATATGAAATGAAACTCGCTTTAGAACCTATGAGTGCTTGTCCAGCTTGAATTGATTCAAAATTTCTGATTGTCGCATCAATTGTAGCTTGTTCAAGTGTTCATACTGATGAAATAGAATTTCTCATCAACTGAATCATCATTCCTGCAAAATCTTCAATCTGGGTATATGCGGCATCAATTTGATGCACGGCACTTTTGAGCTCCTCATCCGTCTTAGGAGAGGATGGGAGTTTTGTAATTGACTCCTTGAGGGTATAAAGATCTCTCAGTGCTTGCTCGGTCTGATTTTTCTGATTTTGATCCTTAGCTCAGATATAGATTTCAAAACCTGTTTTCAAATTGTCATAATACGTCGTCACTCAGAGCCACTTGTCACTTGATTCAATTACTGAATTTAACAGCGAAAGAAGAGCAAGCTTTTGAGGTTGAAACTGTTTTCTTAATGCAGAAATTTGATCATCAGCTGAAGTCACTCCGATATTCGCCTGCTTAACGGCATTTTCTGCACTTACTTGGGCCGCCTCAAAAGATTGCAATGCTGTCTTATAGCTATTTTCAGCTTGATCAAGTTGCTGTTTAAGGCTATTTTCGGTTTGTTCTCTAGTAAGGAGCGCTCTATCAAGATTATTTTTTGCTCTTTGCACCTGAAGTTCATAACTAGCAACCGTATCAGAAAGATAAACAATCTGATCTCAACCTTTTACCTGATTTCCCTCCTTAAAAGCAATACGGCTTACTTTACCATTTGCTTGGGCAGCTACGGTAATATCTTGACTAGAGAGAATTGTCCCTGGCTTTTCGAGGCTAATAGAAGAATCAATCTGATCAATTGTTGTTGTTTGGATGGTAAATTCAGATTTTTCTTGTGGTTGCTCTGCTTTAGAATTTAGAAATAATACTAGACCAAACACTCAAAAAAAACATAGGAAAAATATCATCGTATACTTTAAGATGTTTTTTGATTTATCACTCATACCTATCTGCACACAAAACATTACTAAAATTGGCACTATGCCCTTCTCTGCATTTTAATTTTTTTTATCTTAATGTCAAGAGTATCAATTTCGTCCTTGAGAAGTTCAAGTTCTTTTTGCTTTTCTTTCACTTTTTCCTGCGCGATGAGTGGATTCGTTGAGAGCATCATCAATGTAGATCTAAGATATTCTGCCTGTTGTATTTTAGATTTATAAAGTTTCTCCAATATCAGTAAATCATCTCCGATCACCTGCTCTTCGCTTGATTTGATTCAGATTTCAATCTCTAATATAGAAAAGCAAGAAAAACCTGACGGAAGATGTGCATTTAGTTCTACCATCTGGATATCATCCACCTTAAAAAGGGTGTGAAAAACTTCCTGATGCTGTTCTATAAGCTTTAAGATATCTTGATTTGCTTTGACTGCAAGATGAATTGGCTGATGTTTTTTTAACTTGATGAGAGCCTTTTGTTGCGTGATTCATTTGATAATATCAAAAAGAAGGTGAAGCTTATAGTCCTTTTTTCACTGATGTGAACTTTTCTGAAGATGCTTTGGAAGTTGCTCTGTCAGAATACCTTCAATCTGAGCAACAAATTCTGGCACATAGGGCATCAAAACCTGCAAAATTTGTACAAAGATCTGTCCAGCCACTCAATATGCTTCAGATTTTTTTTGTTTTTTGACAAATTCTAGATATCGTGAGAACTGTCCTTTGCTAAAGGCTTGGATCTTTTGGATTAAATTCTCTAATCCCACTCCTGATGATTGGTAACGATAATATTCTTCTAAAAGTTCTTCTCGCTCAGAATATATCCACAATTCTATTGGTTCGAGTTGAGAGATTTCTTCAATATGGAACGCTTCTTTTTCATATAGAAGCCTAAAGAGATTTCGAAGATGATTGAGATATTCAAAATTCAGCTGCAAGGCTGTCTCCTCAATCTTCTGCTGCTGAGCAATTGCTAATCTTAGAGCATCCTGTCCATACTCTTTAGCAAACAATTCTGCCTTTTCTGGGATTGGATATTGGTAACGCAAAGCCTGAATTTCACTAATAACAATAGGCTTAGCTTCTTGCTCAACTAAATAGCTCAAAAACAGAAATGTTTTTGTAAAATTCTCAGCGTAGGGTGAAAAAAGAACAAGTGACTCAGATTTTTCTTTGCAGAGAATGGCGAGGATAGCTGATCTTAAAAACTGCTCGTCAATGGTTCATTTGGTATCTCGACGAGAAAAGGGAGTTTTTGAAATCAGAATTTTAGCTTTTTCTGTTTTTGCGTCATATTCTACTCGCTGAAGTTTTTTTAGCTCTGATATCCAGCTTTCTATAGCGATTTCTGGTTCAGTATTCAGCGTATACCCAAGCAGACTTTCTACTTGTTTTTTTAACGATTCTGACTCAATATCGATCAGATATTCTCTCATCTCTACTGGCAGGAGATAAAGCGTATCTATCAAATCAGAGACAGAAAAATCTGAAGCAATCCAATGATTTAGTATCAAAGCTACTAAAAGATATTCATAAGCATTTTCATAGCTACCAAGAAAATCCGGACTCGCAAAAGAGATTCTCTCCGTTAATGAATCTCCTGCTAAATGCCATCAAAAGTGATCTTTTGCCTCAATTGGTAGTACTTTTTGCCCAGAAGCAAGCACAAGTGACTCTAACTTAGGAGCGGCATTATGCACCCAATCAATAAATTTCTCATATTCTGAACTATAGTCAAGAACCCATAAAGGGACGGCCTTCTTTATTAGTCTTTGACCTGTTATTTTAGAATAAGGCACCTGCTGAAGTTTCTCGGATTTTGAAGCGAGATTTCCTATGGTATCTAAAGTTTCAATAATATTTTCTGTAAAATCAAAGAGGGACTGCCCAGCAAATGTTGCTACATTTTGCACAAAATGCCCTGATTCATCTACAAAGTTCTCATCAATTGGAAGTTTGTATTCCTGAGCCTTGATAAGATGAGCCGGACTCAATAGTGGATTGATTCTAAAAATTCAATTATCAGTTACCGTATCAATTGTCGATTCCCCAAAGATAGGTATCGGTTTATTGATCATCGGAAGAATAATTTTTTTCCCAATATGTTTTTTATATCTTTTGTCATTTGAATGAACAATCACTCCAACATCAGAAAAAAAGCTCATAATATCATCTACGATAAGCGTTAGCACCTCGTTTTTGGTCTCAACAAAACATTTAATTTCTAGCACCACTTGTGATTCAGTTCTCCACTCAATATCATCAGTATTTACAATACTTTGATTTGAAATATCTCGATAGACGAGTTGAGGAGTTTTCTTCAGGAATTTTTTTTCTCAAAGGAGAGAAAACACTGAATTTACACCTCTTATATATTCTCTACCAAAAGTTAGCTCCTCAAGATTAGCATCAAAAAATAGTTTTTTAAGATATTGTTCTGTTTTCTTTTGATTTTTTTGTCCAAGGCGTTGGAGCCTCTCATATTGAGCAAAAAAGGGAAGCTTCTCCTTCCCCTTGAGAGCCATAGAAAAATCAAGATTATGCAGATTCTTGATAATCAATGGCTGATAATTCTTCCCTGTAAATTGGAGTAAATTTCTCGCCATCAGTTCTTGGTAATAGAAACTTTTTTGTTCTTCATCTGAGAACTTTGTTACTAATGGCAAAAAAATTGGATATATTCAGTCTTTTTTATTATTTTTTCCTAGCTGTGTTAGGTTATTTGGCTGATATTTTTTGTTAAGTTTCATACTAGCATCAAGCTGATTAAAAGAGGGATTAGTAAGTTCTGTACGTATACACTCTATAGATCAAGTAAAGCAAAGCTGTAGCTGCGAGAATTAATAGCATATCCTCTAGAGGTCCTACCTGAACCTTTTTTGCATGTGTGAGCTCAACCTTTTCTCCATCAGTACAAATGGCCTCAACAGTGTAATAAGCATAAATATCTTCTTCTACCGTTTTATCAAAGGGATACTCAAATCTTGGAATTTCAGTTTCTCAAAGAAAGGTCTTATCACTCATATCTGCAAAATCTGATCTATAGATACGATACTTTTGAATATTCTCTCATGGTTTTCGTACCAAATAGTATTTATTTCAGATTTTCTCAGTTGTTACCTTAATATTTTTAATAATACAGGTAGGAATTTTAGGTGCTGCTGGCATTTCTGGTTCGCTAACCGCTCCCGTCAGATCTTCTACCAAAAGAGAACCTGAAAGCGCCTCTTTTTTTGGTTCAGTTCCAGTAGCAACTGGCATTACAAACGAAATCACCTCAGAAGGAAGCCCCTCTGGAATATTGTCATTTGTTACGGCTAGGATCTGAAAAAAATACTCCTTTCCATAGGTAAATCCAGAGAGAATCGCTGAATCTCAGGTTGTCAGGACAAGTCCTGAAAGCGCATCAGCAGCGATACCGTATTTAATACCATATTTTTCACTTGTTCAACCAAGCGTTTCCCAGCTCAATTGTAAAGCGCCTGGGAAATCTGGATGAGTCATAATTTTTACCTCTCAAATCTTCAGATTATCTTTAACATTAAGTGTTAGAATTTGATCATAGTCTTTATTGATACTTGGAGAAGAGAAATTTGCAGACACAAGAATATCACCAGTCTGCATCAGACTAACCTCTTTCACGAAAAGTCAACTTTTTTCCTTATCTAAAGGATATTCTTGTCCTCACGAGAATATCAGCTTTGCTGAACTAACATTATCATCAGTCATTACCTCAAATCTCACTTTATCTCAAAGCTTTAAATTCTGATTTGGCGTCGCAGAGATACCTTTGAAAAGATCAGTACTCTGTGGCTCATAGGTAAAGATAACCTTATCTGAGAGTCCAACCACCTCACCAGCTACAGAAATTGCTTTTACTTGGACGTAATTCGTTCAGACTTTGAGACCTGGAATACTATCAGTAAGCATTCCGTTTGCATCACTTGTTCATTCTTTTATTACAAGATCATTAAGAAGGATTTGCATACGAGCATTTGGAAGCTCTGGAGCGGATGCTAAGATATCTAAAACACTTTTATTGTTTTTAGTACCAGCAGCTGGCTCCATAATAGTGATCCCCTTTTGATCAGTTTTTGAAGCTCAATTTACAATAATTGTTGTTGATCCAGATACTGTATCATTTAGTATCGACATATTCACAGTAAAGTTTCCTGGTTTATTCAGTCTCAACCCCTTTGAAAATGTTTTTACCCCTTGATCAGATGCGGACATTTCAATAATTCCATCACTTGGCACGGTATAATCCTTGAAATTTATCTCCTTCCCATCGGCAACTCCATTAATTTCTAGAAATCCTTGTCCTACATAGTTTTTCATAACTTGATTGTTTTTGATTGCCTTGATGGTGATATCTACAGACTGATTTACAGCAAAAGTAGGTGGATTGACTTCAATTTGGAAGGAATCAGGATCCCCACTTGCAAAAACCTGAGCTGAGAATACCATTCCTCATAAAAGGAGCAAAAGACTTTTTTTCATTGCTATGTTTGGGAGCTATTAAGGTAAAACATCATCATTAACTGGGATATTCAGATTTCAAATTGATAGAGGAGTCAGCACTTCTCCTGACCTTAGTGTTGCAGATCCAAGAAGAATATCTTTTTTCTCTTCTCCTGAAAATGGCAGCGAAAACCATTCTCTCTCAAGTGGGGCATTGGTAGGAACTACGAGATTAACAATAAGTTTTCAAGGTTCAGAGGCGTCTATCTTTGCCGTTGATGGGAGTAATTGATCAAGCTGTAATTTGATAGACTCTGGATTATAAAAAATTTGAAAAGTCAGCATTTCTCCTCTTTTTGCAACTTCAGAACCAAAAAGCTCAAAAGTCTGATCGTGTGTTTTATATGCTACTCCTCGTCAATTTTTTTCAATAGCTTTAAGCTCTAGGACATCAAGCACGCTTGCTGTAAGACCAGACAAATCATGCGTCAGATAAAAGAGACCAAGAGCAAGAATTGGAGCTATCAAGAGGATAAGCAGATTTTTAAACCCATTTTTTGCTTGCATACTTTCAAATTGTTAAGAAAAATAATCTCACAACTGGCGAATATAGCAAAAAGTGTAGCAAAATACTTGCAAAAGTCAACCAAAAAATATCAGGAAGATTTTGTCACAAATGTCAAAATCATTCGTAGTATTAAGTGTAGAGAAAATACTACCTCAAGACTCAGAAATTTCTAGTGAAGGTTTATTTATTTTGAGAGTATTGAGGAACTAAAGATAATGGACAAATAGACAGGCTTTGGCTGTATTTATTATTTTTGGACACATTTTGACACAATGAAATTACAGGAATATTTTAATCAGTTATCAGAAAATAGACTCAGAGACCATGAGAAGTTTTCCCTCTACCAGAGAATATCTGAGCAGAGAACTTTAGCAGAAAAATCTCTCAAGAGGACTCATATTTTTTTCAGTAAAAAACTTGTCTATAGTTGTATCACTCTCGTACTGATCATCGGTTTTTTTGGATCATATTTTTGGGACAATCCATATATCCAAAATTATAGAGCCTTTTTTATAGAAAGGAATCCTTTTTTTAACACTACAAATGCTGATCAGATTGCATCTATCCTTGAGATAAATGGTGATTACATTATTGAAAAAGAAGGGAAACAGTTTAAGAACTCAAAACTTTTTGATGGAGATCTAATTACATTAAAAGAGAATGCTAAGATTATTTTTGACATTAATGAAAAGACTCAAATTGAGGTTCAGGGACCGGCTCAGTTTAGACTTTCACAAAAAGCTGAATGAGGATATCTTTTGAAACTTATTAACTGAAATTTCTTAAAAATTGAAGCAAATGAGGAAAGTTCAGTTCTTGAGGTTGAGACTGATGAAATAACCATCCAGACACAACAACATCAAAAAACAACCTTTGAACTCTCAAAGGACAATAAAAAAACCCAGATCAGAAATACCTGAGCAACGCTTCTTGTTAAAGCTAAGGCTCCTAACAAAGCAGACACTCCTGTCACTAAGCTTGAAAAGTCAAAGGTATTAACTATACAAGAGAATGACATTAGCAAGATTGAGGATATTAAGGTACTTGGAAACTTACTAACTAAGGAAGAAAACATTACTCATACGAGCGTTCTCTCTACAGGTAATACTTTGCCTAATGTAGAAGAGTTTATTAGTCAGGTTTCTGAACTTATTACTGGAAACTCAACAATTGCTGTGACGCCAATATTAACCGAAGAAGAAGCCACAAAAATTAGTCAAGAGATTGAATACCAAACTGATCAGAAAAAAGTACCAACTGAAGCACAGCTCAGTCAGATCACTGCAGCATTGAATAAAGGTTTCTTACTCTCTGATATGAAAGCTCTCTATGAAGCAAAACTCTCAGGAGACAATGGAAAAGTTTCAAATGCCTATAGGCTTATTGCTTCTAGGCTCGGATCTATTGCTCAAGCATATGAAATCAAGACCACAGCATGAAGCGAACCAAATCAGCTTTTGAGTATGATTGATGAAGTAAGGAAAGGACTTGAGAATTATCATCTCCCTCCTGCAAAGATTGGACAATTAACAACACTCAAAAATTGGATTATCTTCTTTAATAACTTTGAAGACAAAGGAAATTGGGATGCATTTAGCAAGCAATTACCTAAAGAGCTTATGTTTAAATAACAGGGAAAATTAAAAGAAAAAGTCTGAATTAACTTCAGGCTTTTTTGATTTTCTGTAAAGTTGTTCTGTCAAAATCTCTATAGACAAAGATTACAGCTTTTTTATTTAAGTAGTCAGAGCTTTTTTCTTAGCAGAAAGTCAAGATCTCAAGCTGTAAACACCACGAGGATATCATCAGGACTTGTCTGTCCAAGAAATGTCATCACCTGATCAAAATTCTGCAGATACTCAGCATTATGCTCTTTTGCAAAATAATTTCCGAGTTCATCTACTGAAGTAAAATGATGCTGTTGAAAAAGTGGTTCTTGAGCAAAATCTTGAATATCTTCTCTCGCAGCATAAATTTGATAAATTGCTCTCTGATCAAACTGTGCCAAGGCTGGATAAAAATCATCCCATCCGACAAGCACTCTGTGCATCTGGTGAGGTTGAAAAAGGGCAATAATCTTCTTTTCTGGATATTTTTGATGCAACATATTATACCCAACACTTAGAGATGATGCAATATGTCCATAATCTGTATAGAGTTTTGCTCAAGTTGGGAGGGTAGTAAGGAACTCCATTCTTCTCCAGATCCCCTTAAACTCATACATAGCTTCTAATATCTGCTCATCAGAGAGCGTAGGATCAATACTCTGCAAAACTCCAGCAACAAGTGAAGCATTTTGATTGGTATGTTCTCATCGAATATACTTTAATTTTCGCTCTTTAACCGGTAGAATCTTAGTTTTTGGATTTGAGAGAATAGCTTCTTGTCCAAGATTTTTAAGGACAAAAACCTCATCAGAAGTTTTGTCTATCATTTGTAAATAAGCTGAGGTATAATCCTCTAAATCCTGATAATAATCAGTATGATCAAGCTCAATATTTGTGATAGCGAGTTTTTCTAGATCAAGATTTAGAAAATGTCTTTTGTATTCACACGCTTCAAGGAAGAAATATCGTTGCTTGATAAGATGATAGGGAACTTGTCTTCCAGTAAAAATTGCGTCAAAAAGGAGTCTAAATTCAGATTTTTTCTCTTGATTGAGATAATAGCTTTTTGAGTCAAGATCTGGGATAAGAGCTCAGACTATCCCTATCCCAAGCTGAGGAATAAGCTTTTTTGCAGTCGTGATAGCAAGTGCTGAAGAGCTTGACTTTCCATTAGTCCCAGAAAAACCAACCGTACGGAAATATTTACTCATCTCACCAAGAAACTGAAAATAGTTTCGGATTTTGAGAGGTTGCTGATTTGTTAATTTCAGCTGAAATGCTGACTGGACCTCCGGAGAGTTAACCACTGCCTCAGAATAAATGACAATATCATCCGGCTTTATTTGATACTGTCAATGTCCAATCAAGGTTTTAATACTATTCTTCTCAAGAGCTTGCGTGATCTGGCTTTCAAATCCATCAATCGCCAAGAGATTATCATATCAGAGTTCCTGCAGAATATAGGCGAGATTTGAAATTCCACTTCCTCCAGCCCCAACAAGTACTATTTTCATTTGCTTTTTACTATGAGATAAAAATCAGATTTTTCTCTTTTTATTTTAGCCAAGCATATCAGATAAGATTTGATTTTTTGGCTCTGAAATTGCTGTTTTAATATCTTTTTGCGTTATAGTTTTTTTAAAGTTTTTGAGTTTCAAAAGCTCAGCAAGTAACTTAGCTTTGAAATTAGGGGAGTCTTGATCAAGCAATATCCCATCTCTCTGCTCAACATATCGTTTCGCATTAGCAAATTGATCATGAGTTCGAGGAATAGGCACCATAATCAGCTTCAAATCAAAGAGATCCTGCTCAGCTAGGGATGTTGTCCCAGCTCTTGTTATTGCAATATCAGAGCGCATATAAAGTGCTCAAAGCTCGTTTTGCGAACAGAATTCTCTGACTTCTACATTAGAGAAAGTTTCAAAGTCGGACTTTAGCTGAGTATTTAATTTTCCTAGAATTACTGTGAAATGAAAGTTTTCTGATTCTAATGCTGGTAATAGCTCTAAAATAGCGGAATAAAGCGTCATCGCTCACTGCGATCATCCCATCAAGAGAATATTTGTTTGTGAGGTTTTTTTTAGTCAATCCGTGTCAACTACCAGCTCATCAGACAGCAGCTGTCAAACAACTTTTGCTCAAGGTAGTACCTTAGAAAATCCTGTATATACGTGTTTTGCAAACTTTGAAGCAATACGATTTACTAGTCATGGGCGAGTATCAGACTCATGGACATAAATCGTTTTTCCCAAGAGTTTAGCGGCTAGGACAACTGGAAGCGCAACATATCCTCCCTTACAAAAGACAATATCTATATGATATCTCCTCAGATAATAGATCGCTTGGAAAATTCAAATTAAAAATCTGAACATATCAAGAATATTTTTCATCAGCGAGGATAGTGTCTTCTCTCTCCTTCGTTTTCCAGAAAAGAGAGGAATAAATGTCAGATTTTTTATTTTTTCAGAAAGCGTAGTTGCAATCTGTTTTTCTAGACTCATTTCAGTACCAAATCGGTAGTGATGATTAATCTTTGAGTGATATATTGGGGATGATTCTACATACTGGATCAGGCTCTGAATAGGGAAAACATGGCCTCAGGTTCCCCCTCCAGCTCGTGCAATATTGATCTGAGTTTTATTTTTCTTTTTCATACAAAAAGTTATTGAGATAAGTATTTTAAGAGATAAGTATTTTAAGAGTAAAGTTTTAAAAGAGGAAAGCAAGAGAAAATCAGGCAAAAGCTAATAAATGGGAGCATATTCACCACATTCAAATATCCCCCAATTATTCATTTAAGGAGAAATTAAAACTCATACATTTTCATGTAACAAAAAAAACATCTTTTGAGAAGATGTTTTAGTATATTTGCTATTTTAGGTACAAAGTATGGGAGGGGTGGGATTCGAACCCACGACCTTATCCTTAAGAGGGATCTGCTCTACCAACTAAGCTACACTCCCATATCTGAGATCACTATTCTGATCAAGATAGCGAGTGCTATTATATTAGTTTTCCTCAAAATTTCAAGTGAATTTCACTAAAAATTTCTATGATCAAAAATCACTTGATTTCTCGCATCCAAACACTATACTCTTTGCTAGATATGAGAGAGATGGCGCCCTGACAGAGTGGTCTATTGTACAGGTCTGCAAAACCTCGGTTCATGGGTTCGAATCCCATGGGCGCCTAATAAATCTCTGTCTTGAGCTGAGCGAACAATCAGTTCTGTACACAACTTCTGATGAATTGTGTGGTAGTAGAAAGCTATATGATTTGATTCATATAGCTTTTTTATTTTGTCTAAAATCAGACTTTTTTATAATAGAAAAAACTCTCACAGAGTGAGAGTTTAATCTTAGTCATAAAGATGACTACTACAATGCCAATGCAGCAAAATCAGCGATATTAGCAGCATCAACTCCAGTATAAGTAACACTGTGTCCGTAATCATCAGTTACTGTAAATGTTACAGACTGAACAGCAGTTTTAGCTGTTGTAGATCTTGCAACCTCTGCATTTTCTTTACTAAGTTCTACACCAGTAAATGCTCCTGCAGATCCAGATACCTTTCTAAATGTTACAGGAGTTCCATTTGCAGTAGCATTAATTGCATTAAGTACTACCTTATGAGCATCTGTATTCTTAGTAACATTAAGGTCAAGTCTTTCATTTCCAGTATTAGTATTCTTCTCTTTAACGGCAAGGATAGGGAATGCCTTAGCTACATAGTGTCCATAAGAAATAGATCCTGTTCCCTTAACATCAGTACCATTATAAACACCAACACTTGTAAACTTCTTAACAGCACCAGTTACAGCACCTTCAGAGAAGTTTAGTGCAACTTTTACATTGTAATTTTTAGCTGGCAATGTTACAAGATTTGCGAATTTAACAACAACACCTGAAGCAGTCGTTGTAACAGTATCAATTGAAGGGTTTACATCTCCAAATCTAACTTCAGCATAATCCACATCTCCATTTCTAAATCCTTCACCAGTCAATACTACTGAATCAATATCAACAGTATCATTCTTTACATTATAATTGAAAGAAGCAACTTCAGTCAAATTACCAGGCAATACAATAGAGTTCTTTGCACTTGAGTTTCCAACTACAGTTGTAGTAGCATGAGAAGAAACTTCTACGTAAGCAGACTTAATAACAGCTGTTGTTACAGTATTTCCTTCAAGAGTTCCCTTAGCCATTACATCAAATCTATACTTATTATTAGCAGTAATATCAGCATTGTTGATAGCTCTGAGTTCAAATTTAACAGACTTTCCTGGCTCAATAGTTGTTGTAATTGAGTCAATAGTAGCAGTTGCATCTTTGTTAATAGCAACAGTACTAGATGTAGATCCATCAGCAAGATGAAGTGATACATCAGCAAGCTTTGTATTAGCTGGGATTCCAGTAGTAGCATCAACTCCAGTTAAAACGATTTGACTAATTTCAAGAGTCTTATCTCCAGCATTTGTAATTTCTCCTGCAAAGATTACCTTTTCATCAGTATTTCCTTGTACGATCTTTACATTTTCTGCTGGTCCAACCTTCTTGAATCCAAGCTTCTGAGCTTGAACATTTACCTTGGCAACTCTAACTGTTCCTACCATATGATTTGATCTGAATGCAGTTTCATCACTGTTAAGGTAAGCTCCCTTAATAAAACTTGAGTTTGCAATATTCTCAATCTCAAATGTATTTACACCTGCAACTGCAGAAGATGCAAGAGATACTTTAAGCTCGATATTGTGTGATCCCTTCTCTAGATAGATCTCTGAATCAAATTTAATTCCTCCTGTAGCGATTTCAGTAGCTTGATAAGTTCTTCCACCGATTACAAGAGAAGCTCTTCTAACTGCATTCAAATTAGAACCAGCCTTACCAGTAAGAACAAGTCCTCCTTCAAACTTAGTAGATTGATTAAGTTTAATTGTACCCTTAGCGATAGTTACATCTGAGTATCCCCAGTCTGCACTAACTACTGATGGGAAGTTTGCATCTCTAGTAAGAGTAATAGTTCCTCCCTTAATTGTAGTCTTCTTAAGGTCTACATTATTCCATCCCTTGATAGCAACTCTATATCCTACAGAGTTCTGTCCAAGTTCTTCAGCGATAACATCTTCTGCTCTTCTGATAACGAATGTATATCCATCACCATCAGCATTTTCAATGTTTGTAGGAGTAGCCACTACCTTATATACAGCAGATTTTCCTGAATCTAACTGATCGTTAATTGTAAGAGTTACATCTCTTCCATTAACAAGGTAAGTAGTCTTCAATTCTTTACCATTTCTCAAAAGTTTGAAATCCTTCAAGTTATTGATATCAGCACCTTCTACCTTGAAAGTAATATTCTTAATAAGAACATTCTTTTCCATAGAAGCTGGAGAGTCATTTTGAAGTTTAAATTCTCCAAATGAGAAAGAAGAATCTTTTGAAATGTTATAACTTCTGTCAGCATTAGTCATAGACAAGAAGCTAAGACTTGTTACTGCATAGTTAGTAGTTCTATAAACACCAGTTGTATCAGGAGATACAGTAGTGTTCATTGCAGAAGAAGTTACATCAGACAATTTGAATGACAATTCAGATCCTGCTTGAACTTTACTCTTATCAAGAGAAATAACTAGATCAAGTTTTTCTCCCTTCTTAACAACATATCCTCCGTTGAAAACTAGGTTAGCCTTAGAATCTCCGAAGAAGCTAGATGAAGAAGTAATTCTTCTACCATCCTTTTCAATCCATACCTTTAATCCTTGATTTTGACTAAGACCAAGTCTAGTAACATTCAAAGATTGAAGTTGAATATCTTGAGATGCATTGATGTTAAGCTCAGCAACCTTAATTACTCCATCATTAGGGATAGAAGTAGTTCCATTAGTTGAGTTCAAAGCAATAGAAAGATCTCCAGCTCTTACTCCACTAAATTGATTATTATCTCCAGTAGTAACTGGCTTCTGACATTCAGCTGGACAAGAAGTTGCCCCCATTGTACAAGCCAATACTGTTACAGGATCATTACATTTAGCCCCCTTCTCTACATTAGTAGTTCTCTGAAGCATCAACATTACATATCCTCTAATCTCCATTTGACTAGGATTTTCAATCTTTGTCATAATACCCTTGTCTTTTAGAGCTTGAAGGTGATTTGCGTAGTATGGAGTAGCTCCATCGTACTTTGTTCCCCAGATTGCTCTAGAAAGAGTAGTACCAAATTCACCTCTTGTTACTTTATCATTTGGTCTGAATGAAGTAATTCCTTGCCCCATCAATCCCATTTGACAAGCTTTCTTTACATAAGCAGCCAAGTCTCCTTCAGCTGTTTGAGCATCAGCAAATGAGCAAACTTTTGTTTCATCTGCCTTTGTTCCAAGTTCTTTTTCAGCCCAGTTAGAAATCATTTTTGCCAACTGACCTCTTGTAAGTTCTCCATACATATTAGCGTTGTCAATAGAAGACATTGTAGTGATCCCCTTTGAGTAAGCGTAATTGTATGCTCCTTGCAACTCATCACTGTATGAAGCAGCACCAAGTACTGATACAGGAAGAGAGCTTGCTACTATCAACATACCAGCTGTAGCAGCGAACATTTTTTTAACGTTCATTCTCTGTGTAAATTAAATATAAAAAGCTTTTTCGATGAGCATTTACAAAGCCCATCTTAGAATGTAGTATCTTTCAAATTCTCTACTTAAAGTAGTCATACTCCTTGTCCAAGAGTCATCATCTTCTCTCTATACTGGCATACACCAAAATAAAAAAACTCTGATTTCTCTTTTTCTCGTTTCTTCTTACCCTAAGCTTTAAATTCTCAAGATAGATTTTAAGCTGTTTTCTATGTCTCCACATAGACAACTTGTGTTTGAGTGTAGGAATATCAAGTCTGAAATCAAGACATTTTTTACCATTCTGACAAGTTGTGTCATTTCTAGTAAGAATGTCCTTGATATCTAGGTCTCTCTATTTCTACTAGCTACATTCTTGCATTGTGGTTTACGATAAAGTTTTTTTTATGTGACAATTATTTTCTCTTTTTTATATTTATTTGTCCCAAAAATCTTAGTTTTCCAAGTCTATATCTCTATTTTATCAATTATATAAAATCAAAAAATCTGAATTCAAAGACCACCATTTTCTGTTTTTTGTGATATAATATATCTTTATAAGTCCTTATATATACACATATAAAGATAGAGCGATTTATTCTTTAGGAGGGAATAAGAAATTAGTCCTTGATATCATTATTATAAATATAATAAAGTACTTAAAATTGCTAACAACTCTGAAGAGTCATGGAGAGATCGTAATACTTATTTCACACACTCGTGATGACCAAGAGCTATAACAAACAACAATGAAGCAATCTAGGTATTTACCAAAACTACTAAACTATAGCCAGATTTCATGACTTGCTATTGTTTATCCATCGATGACAAGACTTCTTAAGTCTCCGCTAGAGGAGCTATCAAATAAATTACACCTAAGGAGCTTCTAGTAATGAAGTAGTATATTATTACTATCAACTCTAGCTAAAAAATTCTATAAATCCCTTACTTTATAAGCCAACTATTTATCAATTTTTCTGGATTATAACTTAAATTATAAGCCATTATCATTCTTCTCAAGATGATAAACTCAAGGAATCCTATATTTTCAGGCGTGACAACATTAGCAAAGCTTCCACTATAATGAATATAGCGCAGCCTCGTAGAGAGGGGAGTAATGAATAAGACAGTAGATAATTACAACAAAAAAGAAAAAAATCTGAATATTTCATCAGATTTCTTTCTAATCAATAGTACTGAAAAGAGATAAAGTAGTGAACAAAGTGTATAATTTTTGAATGTTTTAGAATGGTGGTCTATCCCCACCTTCCGGTAGGGATGCCTTGTTACGACTTAACCCCAGTCACTGATTCCCTCCTTAACCCATATAATGAGTCTTCAAAGAGCCTCAGCTCCCATGGTTTGACGGGCGGTGAGTGCAAGGAACAGGGACGTATTCACGGCAGCATGGCTGATCTGCCATTACTAGCAATTCCAACTTCATGTAGTCGAGTTCCAGACTACAATCCGAACTAGGGGTAGTTTTAAAGATTTGCTCCACCTCACGGTATCGCTTCTCGCTGTACCTACCCATTGTATTATCTATGAGGCCCTAGGTGTAAGGGGCATGAGGATCTGACGTCATCCTCTCCTTCCTCTCGGTTACCCGAGCAGTCTGTTTAGACATACTAACTAAACACGAGGGTTGCGCTCGTTTCCAGACTTAACTAGACACCTTGCGGCACGAGCTGACGACGACCATGCACCACCTGTGTAAAGCTCCGTATTGCTACGGATATGCGACTTTCACCGCAGACACAATACATGTCAATCCTAGGTAAGATTCTTGGCTTATTATCCAATTAATCTAGATAATCCACTGCTTGTGTGTTCCCCCGCCTATCCCTTTGAGTTTCATTCTTGCGAATATACTACCCAGGCGGCTTGCTTAACTCGTTAGATTACGACACTCCTACCAATAAATTGATAAAAACATCTAGCAAGCATAATTTACGGTTTGGACTACCAGGGTATCTAATCCTGTTTGCTCCCCAAACTGTCGTCCCTCATCGTCAAGTATTCTATAGTTAGCTGCTTTCGCTTTCGGCGTTCCTTCCGATATCAACGCATTTCACCGCTCCACCGGAAATTCCACTAACCCCTAGATACTTCCAGAATTGCAGTATCCATTCCCTTTCTACGATTGAGTCGTAGGATTTGAAAACAGACTTACAATTCAGACTACGGACACTTTACGCCCAGTAAATCCGGATAACGCTTGAGACCTACGTATTACCGCGGCTGCTGGCACGTAGTTAGCCGTCTCTTATTCTTGACATACCGTCATTCGTCTTCTGCCAAAAAAGAAGTTTACACACCGTAATGCTTCATCCTTCACGCGAAATTGCTGCATCAGACTTTCGTCCATTGTGCAAGATTCCCCACTGCTGCCTCCCGTAGGAGTATGGGCCGTATCTCAGTCCCATCGCGACCGGACATCATCTCAGACCGGTTACCCGTCATAGGCTTGGTAGGCCATTACCCCACCAACTACCTGATAGGACGCACCCCCCTCCCGAAGCGATAAATCTTTCCTCACATTGGATTTTCACCATCGTGAGCATATTGGGAATTAGCTACATCTCTGCAGTTATACCCATCTTCGGGGCAGGTTAAGCACGCGTTACTCGCTCGTTTGCCACTAATCTTACTCCGTATTGCTACGAGGCAAGATTCGTTCGACTTGCATGTGTTAGGCATTTCGCTAGCGTTCATCCTGAGCCAGGGTCAAACTCTTCAAAAAGTTTCACACTTTATCTCTTTTTAGTACTATTAAAGATCACTTGTATAATAGAGATCCATCTCTATTAATGGTAGCACTAACCTACTTTCCCAGCCCTGATAGAACCAGTATCATCGACCAGTATATGCTTAACTTCTGTATTCGGAATGGGAACAGGTGTTTCCATATACCGCATCAGCACCACCGTTATTAGAAATGACGAGTCAGACTATAGCGATTTACTTTATAAATGCAATAGAATTCTGACTTTTTTCTCTTTGTATCCTTACAATACCATAATATATTACCTATTTCTTAGAAAAAAGATAAACCCGCTCGACCAATTAGTACATCTCTGCTTAACCCCTTACAGGGCTTACACATAATGCCTATCAACCTAGTAGTCTACTAGAGGTCTTAACTTCATAAAGAAGAGGGATATCTAATCTTGAGACAAGTTTCCCACTTAGATGCTTTCAGCGGTTACCTTTTCCGAGCTTAACTATCCAGCCGTGCTCCTAGGTGGAACAACTGGTACTATCAGAGGCTCGTCCAACCCGGTCCTCTCGTACTAGGGTCAGCATCTCTCAAATATCCTACGGTCACAGTAGATAGGGACCGAACTGTCTCACGACGTTCTGAACCCAACTCGCGTCCCGCTTTAATGGGTGAACAACCCAACCCTTGGGACCTTCTACAGCCCCAGGATGCGACGAGTCGACATCGAGGTGCCAAACGGAATCGTCGCTGTGAACGCTTAGATTCCATTAGCCTGTTATCCCCGGAGTAACTTTTATCCGTTGAGCGGATCCCCTTCCACTCGGAAGATCCGGATCACTTTCGCCTACTTTCGTATCTGTTCGACCTGTCAGTCTCACAGTCAAGCTTGCTTATGCGAATACACATTCACCACGGTTTCCATCCGTAGTAAGCAAACCTTTGCACGCCTCCGCTACTTTTTAGGAGGCACCCGCCCCAGGTAAACTGTCCAACTGAAACTGTCTCCCAACCTAGGGATTAGAATTGCTACATATTTTGGGTGGTATCTCACTATTGGCTCCGCCCCAACCGAAGTCGAAACATCAAAGCCTCCCACCTATACTGAGCAAAACATGCTACAATCCAATATCAATCTACAGTAAAGCTTCACAGGGTCTTTCCGTCTAACTGTGACTACCCGGCATTTTTACCGGGAATGTAATTTCACCGAGTCTAAGGGTAAGACAGCATGGGGATGATTATGCCATTCATGCGCGTCAGAACTTACCTGACAAGGAATTTCGCTACCTTAGGACCGTCATAGTTACGGCCGTCATTCACCAGTGCTTAACCCTCGAGCTTGCACAAGAGAGCATAACATTCTGGCATTGGACAGGCATCACCCGCTATACATCCTCTTACGAGTTAGCAGCGAGCTGTGTTTTTGATAAACAGTTCCCCCCATCTCTTTCGCTGCGATCCCGATTGCTCGGGACAGGACTTATTTCGAAAGTACGTCCGCTAATTTGCCAAGTTCCTTACCCATTAGTTATCTCGATTATCTTAGTATTCTCTACCACCCCACAAGTGTCTGATCTGGGTACGGGTTACATATAGATTAAGTTTAGAGGTTTTTCTCGGCACCAAAACGATGAGAATTTCCAATTCCGAGGAATTGAATCCCGATCAAACTCAGTATCAATAGCTGTGGATTTTCCTGCAACTACCTTTACAGCTAACGCTATAAAAACCTTGTTCTTTCGACTTAAATCCTTAATAAGCTCTCACAAATCTCAATGCGTCACCCCATCACTCTATATATAAGTACTGGAATATTAACCAGTTATCCATCGACTCTCCATTTCTGGATAAGCCTTAGGTCCCGACTAACCCTACGACGATGAACGTTGCGTAGGAATCCTTAGGGTTTCGATATATTGAATTTTCATCAATAAGCGTTACTCATGTCAGCATTTTTACTTCTTACTAGTCGACCACACCTCACGATGTAGCTTCATCCTGTAAGAACACTCTCCTACCACACAGTGTATTACTACACTGGTCTTCGATTTCGGTATAATGCTTAGCCCCGTTACATCTTCAGCGCATCTTCACTAGTCCAGTGAGCTGTTACGCTTTCTTTAAAGGATTGCTGCTTCTAGGCAAACCTCCTGGATGTATAAGTAAAGACACCTCTTTTTCCACTTAGCATTACTTTAGGGACCTTAATCAGAAGTCTGGACTGTTATCCTTTTGACTACGAAACTTGCTCCCGCAGTCCCACTCTGTATTATTCCTTGAAGCATTCGAAGTTTAGTAAGGTTTGGTAAGATCTCTCGATCCCCCTAGCCTTTCCAGAGCTCTACCTCTTCAAGACCTTGAAATACAGGCTGCACCTAAATGCATTTCGGAGAGAACCAGCTATCACGGTATTCGATGAGCTTTTCACTCCTAAACACAGGTCATCGGAAGGTTTTGCAGCACCAACCCGTTCGGTCCTCCAGCATAGTTTCCTATGCCTTCAACCTGCCCATGTCTAGCTCATACCGCTTCGGGTCTATTAATAATAACTATCGCCCTATTCAGACTCGCTTTCGCTACGGCTCCAGCTATAACTGCCTTAACCTTGCTACTACTAATAACTCGCTGACCCATTCGTCAATAGGTACGTGGTCACCCGTAGGCTCCCACTCAATTGTAAGCAATAAATTTCAGGTTCTGTTTCACTCCCCTACCTGGGGTTCTTTTCACCGTTCCCTCACGGTACTCTGCGCTATCGGTGTAAAAAAGTATTTAGCCTTACCCAGTGGTCTGGGCAGATTCATGCCAGATTTCTCGTGTCTGACATTACTCAGGTATTGTTTAATGTGGTGCCATATTTTTAGATACGGGACTTTAACCCTCTATGGTATATCATCCAAATATTTCTCCTAATATAACATCTCTCCATTTGAAGATTTCTAGCTCTTCACAAACAACCCTACAACCCTCTCATTAGCAACGCCTAGAAGCTTACACTAATGGAGTTTGGGCTCTTCCCTGTTCGCTCGTCACTACTAAGGGAATCTCATTACGATTTCTTTTCCTTCGGTTACTGAGATATTTCACTTCACCGAGTATTGTCAACTTTGTATTCTCCTATAGAGAATAGGTTACCCCATTCGGAAATTCTTGACTCCAAGCGATTGTTGGCATCTCATCAAGACTTATCGCAGCCAGCTACGTCCTTCTTCCTCTTTTTTACCCAAGGCATCCGTTTATTGCTTTTAAATAGATTTATCTACTAAGAAATAGTGTAATATATTATGCTATTGTTAAGGATCACATCACAATCACTCACACTGTATCACTTCAAATCTTTTGCTTCTTGATTGCGTGTATCATAATACAAATCTCCCCCCTAAATGCAAGAGTTTTTTACATTTTTTTTAAGTAAGGTTAAAATTGGTATTTTTCTCCTTTTTGGGTCATATCAAAAAATTAATTCTCAGAAAAATCAAAAAAATGAGAGAAAAATCAGATTTTTTGTCTTTTTTATTTTTTCAGACTTTCGCCTTAATAACTACCTACAATTTCTCATAATTTAATGACGTTTCATTATTATAAGATAAAATACTATCTTTTTTTTGATTAATGAAAGAATTTGATTTTTTTTGTAGTATTCCTATAATAGAAGACAAAGAATACAGAATGGAAAAAAATTTAAGATTTTTGTGAGTAAATGGAGAGAATTTTATTGGAGATACTATGATTTTATCTATTTTCTATTACCGTTATCACCTTTTGTATACGAGGGATTGATAAATATAAGGCTAAAAAAGGAAAATGGAGAATCAGTGAAAAAACACTTCTTATACTGAGTCTTATGTGAGGATGGATAGGAGCAATTGGGGCAATTGGTTTTTTTAGACATAAAACAATAAAATCAGCCTTTTTGTGGAAGTTTTACCTTATTGGATTCGTTTGGATTATCTGAATATTAGCACTTATTTATTTTGTAAGTTGATAAGAGAGGATGCAACTTGTTATTACTTGTAATGGAGATCATATCAATACCCACTATGCTACTCTAGGAAAATGTAATGATAGACTCTCTGAAAAATGAATCTTAGAGTCACTTAGATTAGCAAAAGCCCTAAAAGAAGAGGAGTTTGACTTTATTTTTTGCAGTGACTTTGGATATAGAAGGACGACTGCAGATCTTATCGTACAAGAACTGGTACATCAGAATTTTCAGATTATCGTAGATCCAAATCTCAGAGAAAAAGATGCTGATATTTGCAATAACCTCACCAAGGAAAACCTTCTTAAACAAGAAAAAAACATTGAATCCAACAATACTGAAATCCTCAATCGTCTTTTTATTAAGCAGGATAGCATTGGAGGACTTCAAAATACAAGTGAAAGTCAAAATCAGGTTTTATCTCGTGTTCAAACATTTCTCCACGATCTGACTCATCAATATCCATCTACCGCAAAAGTATTAGTAGTAGGTAGCCCGATTGTAAATTCATATCTGATTACACTCTTATTGTGAAAAGAAGATTCAATGTGTGCAGTCACGACACCATGTTCAATTAGTAGATTTCAGCGTCTCAATGAAAGATGGATTCAAGAGTCTTTTAATGAAAGACAGCATTTATATGGTCCTAATAGTTTTTAGCTAATGCATTTTGTATTTAAGGGGCAGATCGAAGATTTTATTGTTGAGGAAGTTTTAGAAGAAGTTCCATGTGGACATGGGGAAAGCTACTATATTTTCTTTGAAAAGAGAGGAATCAATACTATGGAAGTCGTTGAACACCTCATCCAGAACCTTCCACTCAAGAGAGAAGATATCGGTATTGCAGGTCTCAAAGATAAAGCTGGGATCACTAGGCAGCGACTTAGTATCTATAAAAAGAAAATCAAGCAATGCTGAGGTATTGATCAGATTTCTCATTTTCTCAAACAAAAAGTAAGACTTCTCAACTCAAGCTGGCACACAGAACCTCTTGCGGTCGGAAAGAATAAGGGGAACCTTTTTGAAATCAGGCTGAGAAAGAGGAGTACATTAGATAATGAACAAATACAAGCCCTCGAAGAAAAGATCAAAGAGGTAAAAAAATCTGGATTTCCCAATGCTTTTTGAGTGCAAAGATTTTGAAAAGGAAATAAGAACTATAAAAAAGTTGAACCAATCTTTATTGAAGGAATCAGAGGTAATCTCGGCTATGAAGTAAGATTTAAACTCCAAGCATTTGGAAGCTTATGGTTTAATGAACTCTTACTCCAAAGATTTAATAATGGAAAAAAGATTTTAGACTGAGATATTATGGTGAATCAGTACAATGGATTTGGTACAAAAGTTGCTGTATACCAAGGAGGAAAACTTCATCATTTCGACTATTGGAAATGTAAGCAAGAACAAGAAAAATCAGATTTTTTTGAACCTGATCATTTCAGTTTTGTGAGTGACTATGAAGAAGGTAAATGGTTTTCTACAGGATGTGTCCTAGGAGATAACCAACTCTTAGCACCAAGTGGAAGTGAGGCGAGAAAGTGGGATGAAGAACTCATCAAACAGAGCAATTTTCTCCCTCATGGAGTAGAGGTTTCAAGGTTTTATAAGCTATATGGATTTAGAAGACCACTTCGAGTAGTTCCTCAATCATTAGAGTGGGGATGGGATAGCTGAGATCTCTTACTCAAGTTTGGACTACCAACGGGAGCATATGCTAGTAGTCTACTTGGCTATCTCCTCGCAGAGATTGATCCAATGGGCTGTGTAAGTAATAGTCTAATCATTCCGAGGATAAAAAAAGATGAAAACTAAATACTATATAAATGAAAAGAAATCTGAAAATTAGATTTCTTTTTTGATTTTTTAGAACTTAAGATAAACTAAGAGATAGAAAAAACTGACTCTCAACAATGAAAGTCAGCTTTTTAGTTATTTTAGGGAATGTAATTATTTAGTTTTAGAAGTCCCTGTAGTTGTAGCTCCTGTAGCGAGAGACAGTTCTTCAAGACCGATGATTTCTTCCTCATCTCCTGAGAAATCAGCATCACTACTCTCTAAACCTGGAACTAATCCTCCAAGAATACTTGCAGCATCAACACTTTCAGTTGGAGCAGTAAATGTGTGAGCATCAATTAGATTTACTTTATATTCTCCCTGAACCTTCGCAGTCACATCTTGATAAGTAACAGAGAAGTCTGGCTTAATAGAGAATCCCTTCTCAGAAAGAGCAAGAGCTAAAGATCCTTCAATTTTTACTACTTTTGAGTTTGCTGTACCATCAGAAATAAGTACTGTAAAGTCGTATTTTGTCTTATTAACTTCTTTTACAGTGTAATCTATTAGAATAGTTTCAGATTTACCTTGCTCACTGGCTGGAGTAATTGTGATCTTTCCTTTTGAGCTATCAGCAGTAACTGATTGTTGAATATTAATCTTTCCACCATCAAAACTAATATCAGTATTTTTTGCAACCCATTTTACATTATCTGCTGCATAGATTACAAAATATGCATCAGTATTTTCAATTTTTAGATTTGCAAGAGTTTTTTCAATCTGAGCATTTAATTCTTGTTCATGAAGTTTGAATTCCTCAGCTTGCTCTCCTGTTAAAGCAGAAGCAGTATTCTTAATACTGAATTCCATCACTTTTTTGATCTGCTGTTTTAGCACCTCCTGATCAAGATCAACTTTCCAAGCTGGTTGCCCTTCGTAGGTTGTTGAAGTTGGATTTTTATAAAGATCATTTGTTATAAACTCCTTTGGATCAAATTTTTGAGCACCAGATTTTCGAGAAGTTTCTAGGAGTGTAGAGAATTCTTGATTATCAACCTTAATCCATTTTCCCTTAAATCATTCAATCATTCCTTTGACCATAGCAATACTCTGCTGATTTTTTTCATCGGCTGTGATATCTAGGTTTGAGAGTTTAAGGAAAAGTTTTGCATCCTGAATCAAAACATTTAATCCAAGTTTAGCAGCAATTTTTCCTGCAATACCTGCAGACTCATCAGAAATATTTGCATCTGCATTAAGCTCCAAAGACGCCTCAGCTTCTTTTGTCTTTGGGTTTGTAAAAGATTCGCTATCTACTACAATCTTTCCCTCACCTTGCTTAGCAACATTTAGGCTAATAGTCCCCTTTGTAGAAGTCTGAGAAAGCTCATCAGAAGTCATCAAAGAAACAAGATTAGAAACAGACTCATTTTGCTTATTGTAGACTGCTAACGTCTCCTCAAAGCTAAGCTCTGGAGCTTTATTTCCGCAGGCAACAGCCACGAGCGTTAAGAGACCAGCCCCAGCAAGATACAATCATTGTTTAATTTTCATCTTATTTAATCATAAGAATTAAAAGGCTCTATTCAGATTTTCTAAATAGTGTTGCAAAGAACTATAGGTATTTGGAAGTATTTGTAAAGACTTTTTTTCTTTAAGGGGGAATAGAGAAAAAGAAATCTCAGTTTTTTCATTTGAAGATAAGCGATTTTTTATCTCCAATGATCAAATTTTTTGCTCTTTTCTCTCAGAAAGATCTAGTGTATAATCAAATTGATTAAGCTTTCCTCTGATTCTCACCAGATGCGGAAAATTCAGAAGGCTCAATCAAAAGATATGATGATCTCATTGCAAAGTAAATGAAAGAGGTTTCTCAGATCAAATAGATCATTCATATCAGCTTGTAACAAGTACTCATCACGAAAACTGTGGCAATTCCTGCAATATTCTTACTACACCGGATAAATCATCATTACCGAGTGTATTAAAAAGCTTGATCAATAGCTGTATATTTTCAGAGGAAAGATTAATCTCCTTACGAGGAATCTGCCATACTTTTCTAATTAAATCAGATGAAATCTTGGTATAAAAACTGTTTGCAATATTACCTGTTCATCAAAAAATTTCTAGCGCTGAGGGATAAACATATACACTATCATTTCTCCAAAAAATTTGGCTAGTAGCGGATAGAGAAAGGTTAGATCAGAGTTTATTTGTTTTTTGCTGAAAATTTATTTCTACATTTCAATCAAGATCATCCGAATATCTAGCAAACTCTCAGCTTAAGTATCAAACAAAAGAATCGTATTCAGTAGTACTATCTATCTCCAGCCGCACACCAATAGCATCCCAGTTTCTAAAACTGAAAAAATTTGAGAGATGATACTCTGAAGTAGTTTTAAAATACATTCTCCAGAGTAAAAAACAGCATCAAATCAGAAGAATAACTCATAGAAATCAGATTTTTTTCATCTTTTATATACAATAAAACTCCTATTAAATATATAAATCTGATAATGTAAATAAAGAGGTTTTTATTTGTGGCGATTTTTTTGACAAATCTAGAGTTATGAGTATACTTTAGGGTGAAGATTTTAGCTTCTGATTGATTATATGAATACTGTTAGAATTGATATTGACTCTATACTTTCAACTATCTCATCGAATCCATGAGTGTCTGATATTCATCTGACCTGTCATGGAAGAAGTTCGTATAGATTCAATGGAGATATTATCAAAGATGAAGCACTTCCCCTCCTAGATATGGAGATGATGGAAGTCATTTTGAAGCAACTATTTCAAAATAATACTCAGAGTTTTGATAAATTTATCTGTGATAGGGAGAGTGATTTTGCCTATGAAGGGAAAGATGGTACAACCTATAGAGTAAATGCTTTTTTTGAAACCGGGAAGATCTGAATTGTAATGAGAAAGATCAATAATACTGTTAAGAGACTTGAAGAGATGATGTTTTCTAATCAAGCAGATACACTAAAATCAAGTATCTTAACTGCAAAAAAATGACTTTTCCTCGTTACCTGACCAACAGGAAGTGGAAAATCAACCTCAATTGTTTCAATGCTTGAGTATATCAACTCAATTAGAAATGAAAATATTATAACGATTGAAGATCCTATTGAATTTGTATTTAAACAAAATAAGTGCATTATCTCTCAAAGAGAAATTGGACATGATAGCCGATCTTTTAAGAATGCGCTCAAAGGACTCATGAGACAAGATCCTGATATCGTATTTGTCTGAGAGATTCGTGATACTGAAACAGCTGAGACAGTACTCAGCGTCGCAGAAAGTTGACATTTAGTTTTTAGTACTTTGCATACCAGTTCTGCTGGCGATACTTTGACTAGGTTCCTCTCATTTTTCCCAGCAAATATGCAAGAAAATGTAGCAATTAGGCTAGCGAATATTCTCCTCTGAGTACAATCTCAAATGCTGGTAAAAATGGCAAATGCTGATTCAAGAATTGGAGTCTTTGAACTCTTGCTCAATACTATTGCAGTCAAGAATCATCTTAAGAAGTGAGATATTAGCCAAGTAGAAGCATTAATTGAATCCTCAAGTTCTCTTGGAATGATCTCTATCTCACAGTATGCGAAAAAATTGGTAGACAAGGGTCTTGTTCATATGAAAGAGGTTGAGTTAGTCCTCAAAGCTCAACCATCTCAGTCTTAATACTTTTATTTACTAGCACAAATAGAATGCAAGAAAGTTATTGATGAGGAGGTAGAATAAAGAGGCTTTCTCCTTCTCAAATAAGGAAAATGAAAGAAAATATGAGAAAAGTACCAGAAATCCAAAAGAAATCTGACCTGTATCATCGTAATGAGGAACTGGCTGCTGAGGATATTCTAGCGACTCAACTTAATTGAACGGTTGAGAAAAAAGAAGTAAATCAAGCCAATCTCGAATCTCCCACTGAGAAAACAAAAACCCGATGGGAAAAAATAAAATCTGCTTTATTTTGATAAATTAGCATCTACAATGACAACTGTATCACTTATTGAACAATTATTACCTCAAAACCTCTGGCAAGTAGCCAAAAATTTTGATATTGCTGACGAAGTTTTGAGCCAGGATCCTGCGCTCATTCAACTCATTTTGGAGTCAAAATCACTCGCTGGCGTAGATGAAAAACAGAATTGGTTTAACCTTCTTGAGATGATGAATGAAGAGCAAGTGGCTAAGCTCAAAGACATCCTTACTAGGGAGAAACAAAAGCTTGAAGAAATCAATCAAAAATACGCTCAAAAACAAGCTGAGATTAATCAAAAATATCAGCAAGCTTTTAATGCTGAAGCTTATTACAGAGCTCAAGCAGAACTCGGCGCTAAAGAAAATCAAAGTAGAGAGAAAGAACTGGAAGAAGCTGATAGTTTACTTGCTCAAATCTAAAAAATGAGAAAACTGAAATTTTTACTACTTTCATGAATACTTCTCTGAGGAAGTTGACTACTGTTACTAAATCTTTCTTTTGCTACTGAAGGGAGTAATGCCCATGATCTTTTAGAACAAGCATTTAATCCTGCCATCCAAGCAAATAGCGTAATTGGAGGAGGAGACATCGGTACGACGAAAGATCAAGTAGGAAGTTATGTATTAAGAGAAGGGAATGAAATTAGTCTGAGCCTAGATAAATGACTTGAAAAGAAAAGAAGACCCTCTCTTCTAGTTCAGTTTTCTAAATTTTTATTGAGGCTAACGATCATTCTTTCTATTACAATGGTTATTTATAATGGAGTAATGTATGTCGTTAAGGCATCAAAAGGAGAAAATCCAAAAGAGATTTATTCAAATATTCTATACATTGTGTTTTGAATTCTTCTAGGACTTTCAAGTGTAATCATTATCAGACTTATCAGCTCTATTTGACAGACAACACTGACTGGTATTTCCTAGTTTTATTTTGGTTCAGCAAATAATGAAAAAGCTTTTTTCTTGGAGTCTACTGTTTGGGATTGCTTTGCTCCCTTTTTTTGGGGGAATCACTGAAGCATCGAGTAATCAATGACTACTTAGAGTAAGTGTACCTTGGGATCAATGAACAAAACAAGATGATGTGAATATCAAGACCGCTTGAAAAACCTCAAATGCTGTAGTTGGGAATGAAGAAACTCTTTATTCTACACTAAATTTGATCAATGACTACCTATGGTGGTCTTTCTGAGCGATTGCTATGGGACTTACAATTTATGCTGGATATGAGGTTATCACTTGAGATGGGGACAAAAAAGCTATGAAAAAAGCGCAGTGGACACTAATTGGTGTAGCTGTTGGACTCTGTATTGCAATGCTCTCAAGTGCAATCATCAAGATTGTTGTCAATATTATATAACGATCTCATTATAATATTCTGATCAAAAAACTAATTCTCAAAATTCTGAATTAGTTTTTTTATTTTTACTAGTTATATAGTCTGATTAGTCTTCTATCTTAGACTATTGCTGTTGATCTGTCCACACTATACTTTCCGATTACTTGAGCATACCTTTCTCATGTCTTGTCTTTTTTATCAAAGATTCTATAACTTCTGCCGTGCTTTGTTGCATTATATTCAGCGATAATGGTTTGATAGTCATTAATGTTTCAGTTTTTCTTTAGTATGCTATCTTTGATATGTTCAGCAAATCAACTTCCCGCGTTATAAATTCTTCCCATCGCTAAAATAGCTCTTGGATCAGTAATACCTCGGCTCTTAATCTGACGTACATATACTAAAACATCATCTCTTACCTGCTGTTTCATTTCGTCTTGAAATTCAGGATATTTCATCAATTCTTTAAATTGATCTACATGTTTATCCTGCCAAGCTACATCTCATGCATGCGCTAGATTATCAAAAAGAGGATCTGTCATAATACTTTCAAATAGTTTTGGATTTCTTGCTTTAAGTCTTTTAAGAAGATTTCCAGCTCTCACTTTATGCCATTGCATAAGTCCGATCGACACTCCATCAATGTCATTTTTATTTACAGCTCAATAATTTTCCCTAGCTTCTCATTGGATAATCAAATCTGCTAATGTATCGGCAAGAGTCTTGTCTATTGATTCTGACGACTCAGAAATTTTGTTAGTATTTTTTCATTGATTAGAGTCAGAGTTTTCTTCTTTTTCTGAGTGTCAATTATTTTCCTGCTGAGTTTCTAGTTTTTTATAAAAGGTTTCTGGGAGAATAGCCTCAGCCTTCATCCCATCAATAATATTGTCTTTTTGGATTACGAGACCAGAAAAAAGACAAAATGCTAAACTATCAGCATCGCTAACCTGCTTTAAGAAAGCAGGATTATTTCAGAAACTTGTCAACATTACTGTCGTATAAGCATCAAGAAATAGCTCTTTATTTGTGGAATCAGAAAATAATTCTGATTTTATTTTGTAATTTATTTCTCCATTCGCTGTTTTTGTTTCAACTAAAAAATCTTTTCCATCGAAACGATCAGTTTTTATTGCCAGAAGGGTGTAGGGATTTATTTGTCCTGCACCATCTCCAGACAAAAACCTCTTATCCATAATCTCCTGAACTTTTGGCAGATCAAGATTAAATTTAGCAATCTGATCTTCTGGAAGCTTTTCAATTCAGTAATTTTTCACTAAGTTTTTTGCGGTATTTTCATCAGTTTTTTTATCATTAACATATTCTTCGTAGGATTCAGAAATGAGTTTTCTCCTTGGAGCAGTCATCTCTTTATCAATTTTTCTTTTTTTCCATGATCTTTCTAGGCCAGTAATTCCACCTGAAAATCCTAATAAACTCAACACAAAATTTAAAATTCCAGTCAAAAATTTAGAAGATTTAACCGCTTCAAACATATCAAATCAAAAAGTATTTTTAAGTGTTGTATCAACTCAATTATACTTGTCTAAGCTGTCAAGTAAACTATTAGATAATGCATTAGTTTGCTCAAAAAAAGTATCAGTTTTTTTCAACACTCAGAGCAGCTTTTTTACTGTTTCTGGAGATTCTACCATTTGGATTGATCAGATTTCTTTTTGGAGTTTATTTTTTTGAGAAGCAAGCTTCTGCTCTAATTCTGTTTGAGAAAGTTCCTGCCCATTTAAATCCGGAAGATTAAATTGTGACCAAGTAATCTTATTGACATCTAATTTATCCTTTTCCCAGATAGGATTTTGCATTACTTTTTCATAAAAATCATAAGGATTTTTGAGATTTTGTAATGCAGATCTATTTTTTGGCAAACAAAGAAAATCTGAAACATTCATCAGTTTTTTTGCCTGTTGATAAGGGTAGGTAAACTTTTTAGCCAGTGATGTTACTCCTGTGAGCATTGTTGAAATACTATTCATTGAAAAGTTAGTTAATTCTCAGAGAAAATTAACATTGTTCTCATGTTTATTGTATTTCAACATCATCATTAACGTCCATTCACTTGCTGGGAGAATTACCTTATGAAGATACTCTGGAACTGGCTCTCCAGCAGAAATATCAAGTTTTTTCGTATAAAAATGAAGAAGTCAGACATTGATCTTTCTAAATAAATATTCAGCTCTTTGCTCTGGTGTCTTACCTTTAAACTCCGGATGATCATTAAATTCAGGCATAGCGACTACAGTGAGGATTTTTTGATGGAGAGGAGTATTTTGAATAATTTCATTATAGTTGGTTAAAGGAAGCTGTTCAAATTTTTGTTTTTCCATAGCATAAGCCATTTTTGAAGCTTCTTTTTTAGCACTTGAAGTCGTAATCTGACTCTCTACTCCACTGAGTGCAATATTGGCTTCAATCTCATTTTGAAATTGTTCTGGGGCTTGATTCAGTTTTTTTTCCAACTTATCTTGTCCATTAAGGAGTTCATTTTTCTGTATTTCTGCAGCAGACATTTTATTGTTTGAGAGTAAGTAAAACTCACTGCTAATTATACATAAATCTTCTCAAAAAAGCAAAAAACTGTTGCTTTTTATCTGAAAATAGCTAAGTTATAGCTGAGATTTTGTGATTTTTATTTTTTTCTCTGATAGGAGATTATGGATCTAAATAAAGTAATGCTAATATGAAGAGCCACTAGTATCGGACAGCTCAAACTCATTGAAAGCACAAATACCCCAGTAATTAACTTTTCACTCGCAACCAATAGAAAATACAAGAATACTGAAGGTAATATTCTAGAGGATAGTGAATATCATAGATGTGTAGCTTATGGAAATCAAGCTGACATCCTTGGGAAATATCTAACTAAAGGTAAAAAAATTTATGTAGAAGGAAGACTAAGAACTAAAAAATGGCAAGATTCTGAAGGACATGATAGGTTTTCTACTGAAGTTTTACTCAATAATTTCATCTTTTTGGATACAAAACTAGCAAATAGCGATGAAATTGCTGGGGATCCACTCCTTGAAATGAGTGAAGATGAGACTCCCTTTTAGAAATCTCGTAGCTTTAAGAAAATTTTATACATTATCATAGTATTATTCATATGGCAAACCTTTTGACTAAAGTGAAAAAAATCTGACTTGAATCTTTTGATCTTATTGTATTCCTGATTTTTGTGTTTGGAATCATTTTGTTTGTTAGGCTTTTTGTAGGAACTCCATATACTGTTGTGGGATACAGTATGGCTTCAAGTTTTGAACCAGGAGACTGGATCGTTGTGGAAAAGATTTCTCAGAGATTTTGAACTCTTAAAAGAGGAGATGTAATCGTATTTGTCCCTCCTGGGAAGAATATTCCTTTTATTAAGAGAATTATTGGGCTTCCATGAGAAACTGTGAAATTTGTAGACAATGCAACTTATATTTGTAATAATGAAACCCAAACAGGAACTATTCAATCACGCAATGGACAGTATTGTTTTGCTCTAAAGGAAGATTATATTGCTCCTGATGCTAGAACAGTTCCTCAAGAAGGTCGAGATGAATTCCCAGTAGAAAATGGATACTTTGTAATGGGAGACAATAGAGGTAATACAACAGATTCTCTCCATTGTTTTCATGCAAAATGCTATAAATGAGCAAATTATCTTGTTCCAAACAACTATATGATAGGTAAAGTATTCCTCAGGCTTTTACCTGATTGGAAGACCTTTTAGTCTCTAAGGATATCCTAGCTATGAAGATCTTTTCCAACTTTAATACTGAGCGAAAAAAAGAGGCTTATAATGAAGCTGTTGAGAAGTTTTGAGAAAAAAATATTTTTATTCTCAAGAAGAGTTCCCTCTTTTTGCTTGTAAAATTTTTGATTCCTGTGCTAGGATGGACTTTACTTTTTGCAGTACTAGACTTGATGATATTTTTTGGACTGAGTGAATTTTGACAAGTGAGACGGTGGCTACTGGGAGCTTTTAGTTTAAGCTATCTGATTGTTATCTCTCCTCTATTGAAATATTATATTGACTATACTATGGACTTTTCAATCATTACTCCAGAATACTTAACAAGATACAATCAGTCCTGAATCATGGCAAGAGATATCAAAACAAGTAATGTCATGAACATCAAAACCATATCAATTGAGAAACATTCTTTCTTGTATAATATTTTTAATAATGGAGACCTTATCTTTCTCTCTGAGGGAGATAAAGCAGACCAATGAGAAATTGTGCTTCATTATATCAAAAATCCAGAATGAGCTAAAAAAGAAATCACAAGAATCATGAAACTTCCTCTTTAATTTTACTATCATTTAATCTAGTAATATGCAAGAAATTCCACACATTCCATATGATATGTATGAATCCTCTCAAGAATTATTAATCATTATGCCACTTGGAGGAGTAAAAAAGGAATCTTTATCACTAAAAATTGAAGATTATAAGCTATTGATTGAGGGAGAAAGAAGTAATCCTGAGGTAAAAGAAAATCTTGTTTCTATTAGAGAGGAATGTTACTGGGGGAAGCTTCATCAGATTATCGATCTGCCAGCCCAGATCTATTTTGACAAAATTCATAGTAAACTTACACCTGAAAATACTCTTCAGATTATTATTCCGAAAGCACTTGTTCCTGAAAAGATTCTTGTTGAAATTGAAGAGTAAAATTATTTTTCTCTAGAGAAAATATGAAAAAAACCTGAAATCACATTCAGGTTTCTTTTTTATCTTTTAAAAGAATTATTCAGTTGTTTCTCCTTCAAATTCATCTGTCCCATTTTCTTCTGCTTCCTCTGCTATTGCTTTTGTTTCGTGGATTACTCCATCTTTGTGGTGAGCAGGAGAATAGATAGTATAGAACTGCAATAATTCACTGTCTGAAGTATTTATTACATTATGCTTTGCACCAGCTGGCACAATGATAACATCTCCATCTTCAACCTCATAAACAGTATCATTAACTTGTACCTCTCCAATTCCTGATTCAAACCTAAAAAATTGGTCATTCTCATGATGAATCTCAGCTCAGATATCTTCATTTGGTTGTAATGCCATAAGGACAAGCTGTAATCCCTTTGCGGTGTAAAGAACCTTTCTAAAATTCTGATTTTCGAGCGTTTCTTGCTCAATATTCGCGTAAAAACCTTTTTTCATTTTCTTTTATATAGTAAGTAACTAAAAATCTGAATTAAGAGAGTGTCTCTCCAGCATTCCCAGCCTTTTTGATAGTTGGTTGCATTGTCTTCATATCATGTTCCCAGCTTGCTGGACATGCATGTCCTTTGTTTTCACTCACAAATTTAAGTGCATAGAGTTTTCTAACAAGTTCCTTTGCACTTCTTCCTACTGCATCCGTATGGATTTCAATAGTCTTCAAGACTCCATCTGGAGAAATAATGAAAGTTCCTCTTTCTGAATTTCCTGAATCATGATTGAGGATTCCAAAATATCTTGATAAAGTTGTTGTTCTATCACTTACCATTGGGAATTTAAAACCTTTGAGGAGCTCTTCAGAGTTAATTCGTGATTTGTGTGAAAATACTGAATCAACACTTACTACCATTGCTTCAACATTTCCCATCTGCTGGATTTCTTCAAATTTCTGATTAAGATCCTTAAGCTCTGTTGGACAAACGAAGGTAAAATCTGCTGGATAAAAGCAGAGTACGAGCCATTTTCCTCTAAAATCATTGATTGTCTTTTTCTCTACATCATCTGTAAGAGGATTATAAAGTGTAAGGTCAAAATTTGGCAATGTATCTTCAATTCTTGCACATCAGTTAACACTTGTACATACAGTTTCTTGCATTTTTTAATATTTTTTAGTGATTAAAACGATATTTTAGTATAGAAAAAATCTGAATAAATACAAGGTAAATAATTCAGATTTCTTTTTTCGATTTTTATGATAGTATTTTATTAGCCAATCTAGAGAAGTTAGCGTTAAGAACTTCTTAAATAAACAATAGATATCAAATTTCTCAAAGTATTTTTCATATTAAAAGGATCAAAATATGCCCTACATAAATCCAGAGTGCATAGCGAGAAATCCAAAGTATAATTCTATCAAGAAAGTTTCAGGTTTTTAGTGGAATATTATTTTTGTAAAGGAGATAAAAAAGTACAATTAGAACACAAAATCCTAATGCAAGTCCTATCACTTGAGGATTCAGAATACTTCCATCTCAGAAGCGAAACACTACTTGAGTATTTACCAGTAGTCAGATAAACACAACTCAAATGAATCGAAAGTAGTATGAATAATATCTAGTGATCATTCATGCAAGAGCAAAGAAAAAACCAAGACTTCAATAATCTAATATTTGACTCAAATAAGGATGAGCACAAGCGAAAAATAAGACACAAAAGATCAGAAAGACCCTATCTTTCTTCTGAAGTTTTGGAACAAGATAAGCTAATATCTCCCTTGCCAAAAGAATTGAGAAAAGAATATTGAGTGTAAAACTTCCAGCTCCTGTATAAAACAGCATTGCCCGCATAACACATTGAACAATCAATGCAGAATAAAAAACTTTTCGACTCCAAGTATATTTTCCGTTAAATCCAACAAGGAATAGGAAGATAGGGAAAGCAAACCTTCCTATCCACCTCAAGACTTCAAGTTCTGGATAAAGATAATATCCTACATGATCAATAATCATCGCTATAATTGCAAAAACTTTGAGATAATCATAGAGATTTGGTCTGATATTTTCACTTGTTTTTTTTTCTAATTTCTTCATTGCAAAAGAGGAGTAAATAGCTACACTTAGTCTATTGTTTTTTAATCTGGATACAAGATTTTAATGCAAATAAAGAAAAAAAATCTGATTTCTTGTCTTTTGGCAGCAATTGGTGGAATATTTTTAGGAAGCTGAATTATGCTCATTTGGATTTCTTCGCAAAATAAGACGATTTATGATCAAATTGAGCATTTTATCAAAAAATATGAGCGTTTTGAAGAAATCCAACAAGTATTAAACCAGGAATATGTTGATCAAAAACTTCTTTTAAGCGGAGAAAAATCAATGTTAGGCTCTGCTGTTAAAGCATATGTTGATGGACTTGGAGATCCCTATACTACCTACTTAGATGCTGTAGAATTTTCAGGGCTTCAGCATGAACTTGAATGAGAAGGACAAATAGAGGGTATTTGAGCGGTCGTTGGAAAAAAAGAATATTATATCCAAATTGAAGAGGTTATAAAGGGATCTCCGGCCTTTAAAGTAGGTCTCCTCCCTCTAGATAGAATTATAATGATAGGAACTGGTGAAACAAAAAACCTAACCACTTATGAAGCGGTAAGTCTCATTAGAGGGAAAAAATGAACAAAGGTTAAATTTGGAATCGAAAGACCTCAAAATAGCTGAGAAAATCAATATTTAGTGATTGAAGTAGAAAGAGATACTATTGATGTACCCTCTGTTAGATCTAAAATTCTAACTCATAATAATCAAAAAATCTGATATATTGAAATATCTATCTTTTGAGAACAGACAAATAAACTTCTAACAAGAGCGATATCAGATTCTGTCAATGAAAATGTCTCTGGGATCGTCCTTGATCTGAGAGGAAATGGTGGAGGTCTTTTACCGGTAGCTGTTGATTTAGCGGGACATTTTTTAGAGCCTTGAACTCTTGTGGTGAAAACAGATTTTTATACTTACCAAAAGGCTGATTATCGTGCTAAGGGTTTTGGTGAGCTTAAAGGGTTCCCGATTGTAGTTTTAATAGATAAAATGAGTGCTAGTGCTAGTGAAATATTGGCGTTAGCCCTCAGAGAACAGGGATCAAATGTTAAGATTCTAGGGACTTCCTCATTTTGAAAAGGGACTATCCAGACTTTAAAAGATTTTGATGATCAGACATCACTTAAATATACTGTCGGAAAACGATTTTGACCTCAGTGAACAAGTATTGATAAGATAGGTATCACTCCTGATATTGAAGTAGCATTTGACATGACAGGATATATTGAAAAGAAAATTGATAATCAACTTGAAAAAGCACTAGAGGTCTTAACTAACAAATAGAGTTTTATTTTCTCACTTTAAGCGATGTTGCTTTATTGAAAACCAGTAGCTGAACTCCATACCCAAAAGCTTAAATCTGATATTTGAACATACTTTTCTGATTGAAAACATTATGTTGCAATTCTCTTTTTTGGGACAAATAGTTCATCAGCTGTGTATGTGAGGAATAAGCAAGCTTTTGCTCAAAAAATCTGACTACCAGCCTTTATTTTTTGACAAGAACATAAAGAGCAGAACCTTTGAATATTTGAGGATTTATCTGAAGATATCGTGAGAAGATACGAAAATACAGATCAGGTTTTAAATCTTATTGATAGACTTAATCTTGATGAAAGGTGTGTTGGAATTATGATTCAGATGCCATTGCCAGATTTTTTGAAACATGAGAGAGATAGACTAGTATCTGCAGTCAGTGAAACCAAAGATATCGATGGACTCTGATGAGGACTTGTTGGGAAAAGTTTCGCTGATTTTATCTCTTTTACTCCTGCAACTCCAAAAGCAGTTATGAGCTTACTTGACTATTATGAGCTCTGAAATCTTAAGGGTAAAAGAGTTGCCATTATTGGACAAAGTATTGTTGTTTGAAAGCCACTTGCTCTAGAATGTCTCAAAAGATGAGCAATTGTACAATGCTTTGACATATCAAATACTCAGCAAGAAATTCAGGAATGATGTCAACAAGCTGAATATATTTTTTCAGGAACTGGAGTTATCCATCTTGTAAATGAGAACTATGTTAATAAAGAAAAGAATCAGATTTTAGTTGATATTTGATATGGACATTTGAACGGTAAAGCTACAGGA
Organism: uncultured bacterium; assembly: GCA_963552955.1. Taxonomy (GTDB): domain Bacteria; phylum Patescibacteriota; class Gracilibacteria; order Absconditabacterales; family Absconditicoccaceae; genus HOT-345. Next base: position 96,176 of record CAUVLQ010000002.1, on the reverse strand, counting down.
GATATCGATTTTGAAGCTGTGGAAGGGGAAGTCAAATATATAACTCCAGTTCCATGATGAGTTTGACCATTAACAATTGTTTCTCTCTTTGAAAATGTAATTAGTTTGCGAAAAAATTATTGAAAGATTTAGACAACTGCTTGCGATGAAAATTTATTTAAAAGGTTATTACGGATATAAAAATTTTGGAGATGAACTCCTGCTTTTTGGTGTAATCAAGGAGATTTTTTCTCGTTATCCTGTTGAACACCTTGTTATTGAAGTAGGAAATCGTCTTTGGATCAAAAAACGAATAAAAAGGAATAAAAAATTCATTACTACTCGATATAAGAAAGAATGAGTAGTTGTAGACCGGGAGAAAATCAGTTTTTTTTCTCTTGATGATCGGTTTTCTTGGTTGCCGCAAAAATTTAGAAGATTTTTTTCTCATCTAGCGATTGGCCTCTGATTTCATCCTTATAGCAAGTATTTTAAGATTTTTGGTGGAGGTGAGGTTATAGATGAAACAAGATCTTTTCCACATAATTGATGGAATATTCCACTGCTATATGCAAGAACAATTCTTAAGAAGAATTTTGCGATTTGGTGAGGTATTTGAAGTCAAATAATGAAAGACACCCATTTTCTGAGTCGTATTTTACTTAAAAATGCAAAAAATCTCTTACTTAGAGATATCTTTTCCTATAGTGTAGCTGAAGAATTTTTTAATGACTGAGAAATCAAAAAAAAACCTGAGTTAATTCAGGATTTTAGTACTTGATTACTAGAATTTTTAAAATCTTTTAATAACGATAATAAGAAAAAAGTAGATGAATACTGTATTTTAAACCTTAGTCCAACAGTTAATATTAATAAACAAGATTTTTTTAAAATCATTGATAAAACGAAAAAGCGAGCTTTCTTCCCTTGTGATCTCAATTTTGATCTCAAGCTGTTAGAAAAATTCGCTTTTAAGGATAATATTAGGATATATGATCGGTCTGAACATAGCTTAGAAGAAAGTTTAGACTTCATCAGACAGAGCTCTCTTTGAATCTGATCAAGACTCCACTTTCTCTACTGCTACAAGATATTTTGAATAAAATTTATCCCACTTAGCTCAAGTAATAAACTCAAGTATAACTTAGATTAATTTTACCAAAGTTTTCGCCAGCTTTTTTCTTCAGTTTGGGTAGGAACAACAGTTGTCCCTTCTACCACAGAATTTGGTATAGCTATCAAATTCTTTTTTTCTGCCCTCTGAAGAAGGAGATAGAAAATCCCTTTCGCTTCTACAAGATTAGGTGTTGTATCTGTAATTTTTTTATCATTTGGCGCTGTACCTGCCAGTAGTCCTTCTTCTACTAACTTTTCAATATGTCTTTCATAAAAAGTCTTTCCTCCTTGATTGTATTTTTCTCTTCGAATAATTCTTGAAATTACTGTAGTTAACTGATCTCTAGTAACAATCTCATCTGGATTAAAGTTTTTTAGAGGACTAACATCTTGATTGATTCCCATAATATCAAATTGACAAACTAATTGAGCAGCTACTCTTGTAGCTTCTGGAGCTCACTTTAGATCAGCAAATTCACATTTTTTCTCAATATTTGGCTCTTGTCAAGTAACTTCGGTTAGGGCAATAATCATCTGAGCAAGTTCAATTCTTGTCATAGGCTTTAGAAAACTCTGGTGATTGATTTCATTATTCTCAAAAAATCCCTTTTGTATTGCCCATTCATAAGATAACGTAAGCTCAGGAGTCCACTGCCAATTTGTATATATAGGCAAGAGAGGCTTATAAAAGCTTTTCTTGTTTGTCTTCTCGGATACTAGTGAAAATTTAAGATTCTCTGTTTTTTCTTGGGTAACTATTTTATTGTTTTGAGCAACCTCTTTCAGTATTTTATCTTCATCAAAATCAATCGGAGTTCAACACTTAAGAGGTAATAAGGCTACAGTAGTATTTGCCAAAGTCTTGTTTTGTTCGTCTTTAAGACTAAAATTTATTAAAGAAGATTCTACTCCTGAATATACCAGCTGAATTGGGAAATTCACTTTTTCATTAGAACGAAAAAGATTTTGAGATATCTGGTTTTCCTTCTTTTGACCTTGATAGAATAATTGAAAGTCAGAAGGTCTATTCTCTCATGTTAAATTGTATTCTAACTTTGTCATCACACCAGAAAGTGGCAGATTTTGTCAAATAGCTTGGAGATTTAGTGTCATTTGTCCAGAAAAAGTATGTGGTAAGTTTGTCGCTTCGAAAGAAAAGCTAGGTACCTCAGCAAAAACCGAACCAATACTTAGTACAATAGTCAACATAGCACATAATACGTTTTTTTTCATCATTTTATATCTTTCAATCTGAAAAGTAAAAAAATAATCTATTTACTAGATCTTTGCATTATTTTTGCTATGAATATTTTGTACATCAAAAGTATAATACTCTTTTTCATAATAAAGTCAATATATTTTTACAAATTTTAAACTTCTTTTTTGACATTTTTTATATAAAAAAAGAGGAATCCTCCTCTAATTCAATAAAATAAGACTTAAAACTCAATAAAATCTATAATTTTTTTTTCTTGAAACTGTCTTTCTTCCTCATAAATATCTTCTTCCGTTAATTGATTTCAAATATTTATAGACTTAGTATTTTCTAGGATATCCTCCTCTATAGACAATTTAGATCCTTCATAAACCTCTTGCTTCTTTACTAGATCATTTTCTATTCCTGCTTTATGACTAGAATTTACTACTACATTCTCTTCTTCTCTATCAAAATACTCTCCTTCTATATGTTGAGAAATATTTTCCCTTAATTGTACAAAATCTCATTTCTTTAATGAAATATTTTTATTATCCTTATCTTCTCATATTTTTTTCGCTTCTTCATAATCAAGATCAATTTGTTTATACATCCAATATTTTTCTGGAGTATGAAATACTTTTGAAAGTAAAATATCCCATGCAATAGTTATCTTTCTTTTTCATTTAATGAGCTCATTGATTTCACTACTTCTTTTCCCTATTTTCTCTGAAAAAGCCTTCTGAGTTAGTCAGAATTCCGCTATTTTTTCCAATAATTCCTTTCAGAGACTATTCATATAAATACCCTAATATCACTAAATATTTTTAGATTTTTCTTCAAAAATTCACTAATTCTATGAATTTATTAACATTCTTTTCACATTTTTAGTGAATTTTTTCACATTTTCTATGAATTTATGAATTTCACTATTTCACTAAATTTATAAATTACGGCTTCTAAATTATAAACATTTTTCTTTTTTTGTCAAAAATTCTTTTCACATTTTTAGTGAATTTTTTCACATTTTCTATGAATTTATGAATTTCACTATTTCACTAAATTTATAAATTATTTAAAAAAATAAGATTTATTAAAAAAATCTGATCATCTCTAATCAGACTTCATTTCCTTTTTTTAAGAACTTACTCTTAAACCAATCGAGAAAAGCTGTAAATCACCATCATACCTTTCTTTCTTTTTACCATATATTGTATCACCAAGAATAGGATATCCTATAGAAGAAAAATGGCTCCTGATCTGATGACGAATTCATTTCTGAATACTTACAAGTACTATGGCTCTATTACTCTGTTTATCATAGCTATAGTCCTCTATTTTTGTTTCCACCTCATGAGAAGCTCATTTTATTTTACTTTTAAGATCATTAGTTAATAATACCACCATGCGATCATCCTGAAATTTATGATGCGCTATTGGAAAATCAATACTATTCCCATATTTTTTTATCCAATATCCTATATCTCACCATATCTCTAACAGATAATATTTATAAACTCTTCCCTGCTTCTGTAAAGCTTTATACTCTTGTTTTATCTGAGGAGTTTTTGCAAAATAGAGCAATCCTGTTGTTGGCGTATCCAATCTATTGAGAAGTCAATATTCTTCCATTTCTGTAAAATTCTTCTTTAGATTATCCATCATCTTCATAATATAAGAATCATCTTTCTGATCTCTCAACTCTTCTAGAAATGAATAAGAAGCTCAGAATGTGGATGGTTTATTAGCAGGTTTTCGAATATAATAACAATATTCATCCTCATAATGAATATATTTCATTGTTATGATCTTAAATAAACAAGAGCGACTATAGGACTATCAAGAAAAAACCTGAAATTAATTCAGGCTTTTTTATTTGTAAGAATTATTTTTTAGATTTTTTAAGAAGTAGGTAAGCGGTTGGTACTGCGATAAAGATACTACAAAGAGCCGAAGTAATAACTCAAACTCAAACTGTAAATGCGAAGTTTGCGACTACTCCTGTAGCAAAAACAAACATTCAAATCAATACAAGAATTGTTGAAAGTGAGGTTCCTATTGATCTTTTCATAGTTTGCCAAATACTTTCTTCGAAGATCATCAACATATTTGTATCTTTTCTTTCTCACTCTTTAATAACATTTTCTCTTACCCTATCAAAGATAATAATCACATCATTAATTCCATACCCAATTACAGTCAAGATTGCAATAATAAATACTGTATCAATCTGAATTGTTGAGTTTGTTGCCATTCGGATTCCATATGCTCCTGCAGGAATACTGATACTCAAAATAGTACTCAACACCACTACTATTGCAAGAATAGATGGATTAATATATTTTCTTACAGAACCAAATGAGAAAATCATATAGATTGCCATTGCAATGATACCAAAGATCAAAGCCTGAGATGCTCTTGTTTGCATATAATTTCCAACACTTGGCCCAATAATAGCTGACTCAACTATTTCGTTTTGAGAAGAAATATAATTTTCTGTCTGAAGATAATCTGAAATAGCTTTTGAAAGCTGAACTACTTTAGCATCATCTTCCAATTTTGCATTGATTTTTACTTTTACTTCTCCATTTCCATCTTCAAGATTTACTTTTAAATTCGTAAATCATTCTTGACCAAGAGTTGTTGTCAATCCATCAATAAACTCAGTCTTCTGAACATTTCCCTTAAAAGTCACATTTACACCTCCTGTAAACTCTTCAGAAAACTGTGCATTACTAATAAAGAGAATCCAAGAGAGTACTGCAGTAACAACTCCTACAAAGAGCCAAATATAAGCTCTTTTAACGATATTAAATGGTCTTTTCATTATCATATGAAAAAATAAAATACTGATCGCATTTTATGTTTTTACTCTCATTTTTCAAGGAAAAGTCAAGAGCTATATATTTTTATCTGGATTTGTAGCCTCATAATAATTTTTAGCGGCATCTTCTTGAGCCTTTTTCTTATTTGTCCCTGTTCATCTTGCTAGAAGCTTATCTTCTACCATAATTTTAGCTGAATAAAGAAGAACATTTCCCTTTTCATCAGTTTTTTCTTCTATATTCTCATAAGTCGGAAGCACTTTATAAAGTTTTTGGACTTGCTCTTGAGCCATCGTTTTATAAGATTTCACAGGTGCTTTTGAAAGAACTTTGATTTCCGGATAAATGTATTTAAGCACAAAATTTTCAGCAACTTCATATCAAAAATCCAGGAAAACGTATCAAATCAATGCTTCTAAAGCATCAGAAATAATTGAAGCTTTTAAACGCCCATGATTTTTTTCCTCGCCCTTACTGATAAATATATGCGTATTTAACTTGATGTTTTGAGCAACCTTAGCAAGCGTTTCTTCTCTAACAAGTCCTATCTTATAAAGCGTCATATTTGATTCTTGCATTGTTGGGAAATTGAGAAAAAGTGCTTTAGCTATTACTGAGCCAAGCACTGCATCCCCTACAAATTCTAATCTTTCATTATGATTATACTCCTCCTTAAAATCAGAGGCATAAGATTTATGAACAAAAGCACACAAAAGCATATCAGCATCCTTTATTTTTTCTACTGGGATTTCAAGAGACTCAAGAAAACTGACTAGATTCTTTTGCTGTTCTTTTACTCATGGAGGTAGTATAATCATTTCCCTTTTTCCATCTAAATAAAACTAATCACGATATTGTATATTCAAAGTTTCTGGCAAAGGATATTTAAATCCTGAAAGATAATCATTTCCCAATCTAATTTCGACATCATTTCAAGTGAAAACAATCACTTCATTACCATAATCATCAACAATACTCTTTACTACTCATGTATTATATACCACTTGATCAATAGGAAGGAAATTCTTAATAGCAGTAACTGTTCCTTCAAACCCCTGAGCTTCTTCACCTGGAACATTTACAACAATCTGAGTTATTTCTTGTGGATCAGCGTTTGATACTTGCTTTACCTCCAATCCATATCTTTTCATTTTTGCCGCTAAAATACTTGCAATCTTAGTATTTTGAAGTTTTTTTGTACGAAGTTGCTCTTTATCAATTCCATTTACAATTCCAATTGTTGGTTTCTCAACTAGAAATTTTTGAAGATGAGAAACGAAGTCTACATATTCATGGATCATTGAGTATTGATCTAGATTAACTACGCTTCCTCAGTAAGGGACAAGCACTGATGCTCCTCAGACAAGGTCTCTTGGTGGATTATAGACGAACGCTCATTTCTGCATTGTCTGAAAATTCGTAGGAGTATAAGAGTTATTAATTCCAAATGAGAAGGTTTTTAATCCATCAAGGAATTGGACAGTTCGTAGCATCTCATCTAACTTTACATTTGTTGTTACCATCTCTGTTAAATTATTATAGAGCTGAGTTGCTCTATCTAGAGATACTCATGAAGCGACAAGTTTATTTTTAAGAGCATCAATCACGAGTTGTTGTCTTAGAGAACGATCAAAATCTGATGCATGTCCGGCTGCATGTCTTGATCTTGCATATTTGAGAGCTAAAGCTCAGTCCATCGTCTGCCATCAAGCTTCTACATGTAGAGGATCATATCCTCTCAAATGTTCGTCAGGATATTGATAGTCATGAAGTGCAGATGGTACATTCACTTCAATACCTCAAAGCGTATCAATAACCTTTTTAAATCCAGAGAAATCAATAGTTGCATAATAATTAATCTCAAGACCTGTAACTTTCTCTAACATCTTTAAAAAATCTTGTGCTGCTAGATGAAGGTCTCTTTTGTGATGAGAATAAAGCTGAGTAAATACAGCATTAATTCTCGAAGCTCCTCAGAGTGGATTTTTTACATATAAATCTCTAGGAATGGAAATCATTGAAACGGCTCATTTTTCAGGATTTCGAGAAGCTACGATCATAGTATCCGAAAGGTATCCTCCACCGTGAGTACTCCCTCCATATCAAATCAATGCAACATTTACATTTCAGTATGAATCTTTTTTCATTTCTTTCCCCACAGTTTTACTTACAACTTTTACCACATTTTTCCCAGCGGAACTAAAAAAGCTTTTAATATGATCAGCATAGGGATGAATTAAAGCAAAAACTCAGATAATACACAAAATAGCGATACCCCATTTTCGCACTAGTAGTCAACTCTTTTTTCTAGGTTTAAACGATTCTCAAACTTTCCTTGTTTGCATATAAGAATTATTATCAATAAATAAAGCAATTGAAAAATGAGTATATGAATCTTATGTTGAAATTCAAAGGGAACATTCAGTATTTTTTCTGTTTATTAAGTGCTAGTTACGAGCTCTATTTTCTTTTTATTGAGCCATATTTATCCGTTTTTTGTAGGATTTTTGATATACATCAACTAGTTTTGGACTGATCATTTGCAGGATTATTTCTTTCCCGGTATCAAGGATCGTCCTCTCCTGAAGAACTTGATAAATTTTAGAAAAATCTTTTCGCTCATAATTTTGTAATCAGATATGAGTCTGTGTTATTCAGTCTTTAAGATCAGTTTTCGCCTTTTTTAATAGATCAAAAATCTGATATATCTCTGTTTGATAATACAATGCCGTATAGTCTTTTTTTAATATTTCTTCAAAGAGCCTCAAAGCTCCCTCAACAGTTTGCTGTTTTGCTTTGAGAAGTGGATCAATTCTTGTTTTGGGTGCATTGAGACATTTTAGCTCTTCTCACTCGTATACCATACAGTAACGATTATTTTTTCTCTTGAGCTGGATTTTTTTTAATAGTTCTGGAGATTTCTCATTTAATCACTTGAGAATTTCATTATTTTGAGCGATAATGCTTCATTCTTTATGTTGGGAATAGCAGAATGTATCTAAAGTCTCTGATCAATGAAATAGTGAGACACAAGCCTGACTATTTGGTAGAGAGAAAGATCAGAATATTTTAGTAGGCTCAAATGGAGCAATAGATCAAGTCAGTTTTTTCTTTGTTTTTCAGTTGATAAGGAGAGAAAAATTCTGAGATAAATCAATAGTATTATCTCCTGAATAGAGAAGCTCTATAAATTCATTAGAAGCATCTTTCCCTTTGGGATTTGGAAGGAGAGATAAAATCTTTATTTCTCAAGAAAAAGCGCTTCGATCAGATTTTTCTTTTTGATCTTCTTTTGTATTATTATCTCCAATTTTATAGCAGCTAATATCAAAAATATGCTCTCTCTGCACCAATGCTATACAGGATCATTTTCTATTTGGTAGTCAAAAATCTCACTTCAATGTTAGCTTTTTTTCTAAAGGTTGTCTCCCTAAAAATCAAATATCTTTAAATTTTCATGTTCAAAATGAAAAATCATCAAAAGAAATCTGATTTTCTCATGTTGTATCTTCGAAAAGATATATTCAAAATTGGTTTGAGAAATCAATATATTGTATTTCTCAGCTTTTATCATAGATTGAGAGTTCTATCTCTTCATTTCATTTATCTGTTCCCTTCGGATCGAAGAGAATATTTGTGATTTTTATTACCAAATTTTGTGTAGTTTGCTGAAGATTCTCGTATTCTTCATGAGTATTTTCACAAATAGCTGAATTTCGCATTCAGAGTTTTTGCTGTTTTGCTTGAGTAGCTGCTTGTCTAAACTCTGTCTGCTTTGAATAATCTGATTTATAGGTATATTCTCTGGCATATCCTTTTTCTAAAAGCTCTTGGTTGACTAACATTCCATCTGAATAGACATAAGCAAGTTGTCTGCCATATCTATCAGTTGATTGTTGATTTGGATCGAATTCTATTTCCACTTGCTTTCCTTTAATAAGTTGAGAGAGATAATCTTTAGCCTCTTTTCAGTAGCATTCGGTTTTTTTATATCTTGTTGTATTACTCTCTGGAGCATCTACTCCTAGTAAACGAACTGACTGTAGTTTTCATGCATCATCTCTATATCTAAAAGTATCTCCATCTAGTACGGAAAATACTTTATATCATTCAAGTTTTTCTGTTTTTTCTTTTGTTTGTTTAAGAGACTCTTCAAAACTATAATAATAGGTATCAAAAATACGATCTCAAAATTTTAGCTGAACTCAGATAGTTTTCTGATCTTTGCTTGAATTTGGGAATCAGAAATTTCCTATAAAAGTTTGAGGAACTCATTCTACAAGATGTCCACTCATTTTTTTATTTTTTCATCCAATATTTAGAGTAATATTTTCTAAATCTAACTCTGTTCAACTTGTAAGTAGAAGTGTTATAGATTCCTTATTTTTGTCTGCTCATGGAGGATCATAGACGATATCCTCAATTTTAATCTCGTATTTTAAAGGATCAAAATCAGAATCTTTAATCTTTCTATCTGAACTTTTAGTGTTTTCTTTATTTTTGGATTGAGTTTTTACTTCATCAGACTTTTCTAAAGAAGTGTCTTTTGTTTCTCAACACAGATCTGCCTTTGTTGGACAACTGTAAGAACCTCAACCTCAACTTGTATAAATGTATTGAATTTGTGGAGTTGCTGTATTAAAAAGAAATGAAAATCTCCTTTCTAAGGCTGGAGTCATAGACTCTATCTCATCAAAATTTCTAATACAATTCTGATTTCTTCCGGAATAATAATGAGCTTTTTTATTGTCTAGACTTGTCAAGGAAATCGTGTCTAAAACTTGTCGACTAGTTCAATCAAATCACTCTAAAATCAGTTTTCAACTAGTATTTTTTATCTCTAAATTTGGAGCAATTATTGTGTCTATTCCGTTATCTCAGAAAAATGATGTCTTAGTAATCAGAAATAATGTATTTTTCTCAAAGTCAGAAAATTCATCTCATTCAAAGATTAGAGCTTCATTTAAAAGGTCCCCTGTAAATCTAATCTTCTGATGTGTAATATCAAAGTCATACTTGAGCTCAATATAGGCTGGAAGTGAAGTATTCCCAGCAAAAATCTCTTGTATTTCTAGTCCTGCTGAATTTTCTGGGAAACAAGTCTGATTATTTCATCATTGTTGAGGATTCTGCGGTTGCTGTGGTTGAGAGGGATTTGATGGTTGCTTTTTAGGTTTTGTCGCATCTTTTGCATTTTCTGCTGAAGTAAAATATACTCCAGGATTTGCAGAGAAATTTCCAGAAATATTCTGCTTTCTGTCAGGTCTAGTCATTGTTGTTAGTCGAGATCCGTTAATCAATACCTTCTCAAAAGAGGCTTCTGCATCTTTGATATCGGCAACTCGATCTTTATGAAGCTCAAAAGTATCTAATATTCAACTTTGATCAGAAAGAGAAATCTGGAGTCAGGTTTTCTGGTTGATAGTATAATTATCCTTTGTAATAATCTTTTGAACAGTATCAGATAATAATTCTTTACTCTTTGCGAAAATGATAGACTTCTGGGCCGGAATACTCACATCATATTTTAGCTCTTTTTTTGCAATTGCTCAAGCGAATCCAGTCAAAGAAATACTTCAACTGTAGTCTTGATCTGAGAGATTTGTAATTTCAATAAAACTATTCTTTGAGTGATAGAAATATTCTGTAATAAAGAGTTTGGCTTGCTGTTGTCAGGTTTGGGTAGTTCCTGTGTTTGTATCTAAAGTATTTTGGGCTAACTGGAGAATTCCAGAGCCAAATGCTCATGATAATCAGTGACTGTCCTCATATCCAGTTCAAAAAAAGAGATTATCTAGAAGAGCTCAGGTTGTTGATTCAGTATCCGAACTCCTAAGAGAAGTTTCTTGGGATATATTAGGTTCAGATTCTTCTGTCTGAGCAGTTCAAGAAGTGTTGAGTGATATCTGAGAATCATCCTCTTGTTCTGATTGATTTTCATTATCATGAGTAGTCTCCTCTATAGTTGCCTCCTGGAGACTTTCTTTGGTGTCAGGAGTAGTTGAGACGGATCAGTTTTCTTGTCCTGCTATCATCACATCATCTCAATAAACAACTAGTGTATTTTGTATTAAGATAAAAAAAATAAGAAGGGTGGCAAAAAATCTCTTCATATCTTTTCCTTAATAAGAAAATAAAAGGGGTTGGTAACTAGATAATAGGAAATTGTCGAGATGTGTCAAGTGAATTTTAATTAATGAAAAAAATCTCCATTTCTGGAAATCCTTATTAATCATTTGATATTAAAGACTACCTAGAGCGGGACTTGAACCCGCACGGCCGTGAAGCCACCAGATTTTGAGTCTAGCATGTCTACCAATTCCATCACCTAGGCTTAAATGACTTTCACAGTATATGAAAGTCCTCAAGAAAATCAATGATTTTTTTTACAATTTATACCTCAATAATCTCCAAATCTTTTTCTTCTTTCTGTTTTTTAATATTTTTTGTGAAAAGTAATCCAGTTGGTCAGAGGATAAGCGTTACTACTCAAAATACACAAGCAATATCTCAAAAATAAACTCCTTCTAGACCATTATTTGCAAGCATAGTTTTTCCTAGAATAATAGCTGCAAGTCCTATTACAAAGAGAATGGCTCTACTAAATTTAATATGTTTTGGGTAAATACCATAATACACTGCAATGTAAAGAGTAAAAAGAATAAAAATTCCATAAAAAAGATAATTAAGGTTTGCGTATTCTGCTGTAACTATTGGTTTTCAAAGAATGAGTGTATAGAGGAGATATCCCGTAAAAAGTCAAAAAAAACTAATAATTAATAATCTTTTTATAGTATCTTTCATTTTATTTGATCAAAAGTTAAAAGATAGAATACTTTGGAGTGTAGGAAAATGTTTATCAATTTCAAGAGAAAGAATTTTAGCACTCTGTTTTCAAAAAAGTTTTTCACATAATTTTTTGATTTTTTTTGTTTATAAATAATATTTTAAATAAATAAAAAATTTAGTAATAGTGATAAAGAATAAAACTTATATTTTTGTTAAATGTTAAGATTTACATTTAATGGACTCATGTTTTTTTGATTTTTTGCTCTGTTGAAAGAATGTTGAAAAATGAGTTAATTGTTAACAATCTGGTTTTTTGATTTCTATATTTTTGTTAAATGTTAAAAACCTGTTAGAAAAAAGTTATTTTTTTATGTTTTGCTTGAGTTTTTAATTTGATATTTTGTCTCTGATTTGTCCCATCATTTTAGGAGGTTATTTTTGAGACTTGATCGGTCTGCATCTCATAAATCTGGTCAGTTTTTTTGTTCTTCGGGTAGATCTAGATAGGGAAGGTAACTTTTTGCATATTCGTAGTTATTCTGGTAGGTTCAAAAAAATCTAGCTAACCATTTTGTATATTGGTAGCTTATATGTTGTAATTTTGAGTTGTTTTGAAAAATATTAGGAAGTGATTTTATAATGTACTTTTTCAGATCTTCATTATAATTTTCTTGTAAGATTTTTAGTTCAGGAATTTTGCTTATTTCTTTTTCTGAAAAAAATGTTCAAGAGTTGATTTTGAAATCAAAGCTGATATTTGTCTTGTGAGTTGATAGGGAAAGTAGCGATTGTGCTGAAATTTGGAGTATTTCTCAAATTGGAGAAACTATTAAGACAAGTTCTTCTCAGCTAATAGATTGACTTTCGTACGTTATACTATAGTTTCCTCATTTTTTGAGTGATAATGTTTTTGAAGAATCTAAGAGTATTGATTGTGTTCAACTTTTGGGGGATTTGAGCTCAAGTTTACTTGGGAATAACTCAGAATTATGAACCAAGAGAATGAGTTGATAGTCCTGATTATCTATAAATTCATTTATTGGAGCTTCTTGTCTATAAATCATTAAAAAATTAATGCTTCGCATTAAGAGATTGAGTCAGATTCAAAGTACTACTCAAAGTATTTTGAGTGTTTTTTGTTTTGAGATAGCTCAGAAAAAGAGTAAAAGTAAACTGCTATATCGGACAAGGAATTCATTTATTGTAAAATTTGTTTGAGGTTTGATCATAAGGTAAAGGATAATATAGACTTCTGCGATGATAAGTCAGATTTTTAGATAGTTTGTATTTTGATCTTTGGTATTTCGTAAAAGTGAGAGAATAAACCAGAAAAATGAGAAAAATAGAAAAAAAAGCAGATTATTTTGTCCCATATCTAAAAGTGGAAATCCTGTACTAGAGCTAATATAGATCACGAGGAGCAGAATTCCATAACTTATGAGTCAGATTAGTGTGGATTTTCAGTAGGATGATCGCATAGGACTCCAGAGAATAAAATCTGTGTGTACTAAGTATAAAAAAAAAACGAAATTTTGCAATTTTTTGCTCTTTTCACTATAATGAGATATCTTTAATTTATTATTTATTGTAGTATGCAACAACTTATTCATGTAGAACAAATTGTTCAGGATATTAAGGACATTAAGATTCAGGGGGCAACAAATATTGCAAAGGCTGCCTTTGAAATTATTATTTCAGAATCAAAGAGTCAGAATTTTATTTCTTTTGAAGAATATTCTGAATTTGTAACTACGGCTATGCAACTTTTGATTGATGCAAGACCAACTGAGCCAATGCTTTTTAATGGTATGGACTATATTAAGGCTCAGATTGCTAAAGTTCAGACTTCTGATTTGGAAACTTTAAAAAAGACTGTTATTGAGGCAGCTGAATATTATCTCAATCTTATTAATGAGACAGCTGAAAGAGCAGTTTTGAATGGGCTTTGAATTATTCATGATGGAGATAATGTTTTGACACATTGTCATAGTTCTTCAGCAGTAAAAACACTTAAACTTCATAAGACTAAAGGTTTGAAATTTAAGGTGTATAATACTGAAACTCGTCCTCTTTTTCAGGGAAGAAGAACTGCTCAAGATTTGATTCAAAATGGAATTGATACCACTATGGTTGTAGATGGAGTAGCTCCGTTTTTGATGGACGAGGAAAGCTGAACAGATTTAATGATGGATTGTGTTGTTGTTGGATGTGATGCGATTAAACTTGATGGAGGAGTAATTAATAAGGTTTGAAGTTATAGTGTTTGACTTTCTGCTTTATATGCTAATGTACCAGTGTATATTGCTGGAAATCTCCTTAAGGTTGATGTGCATGATAACATTCATATTGAGAAGAGATTGGCTTCAGAGGTGTGGGAAGATGCTCCAGGTGGTTTGAATGTACTGAACTTTGCATTTGATAAGATGCCTCCAAAGTTTATTAGAGGAATTATTACTGAGTTTGGAATCATTAAGCCTAGAGATATTAAAAAAGCAGTACAGGAACACTATCCTTGGATGGTGGTTTCAGAAGATAAAGAAAAGTCTGAGTAATTCAGACTTTTTTATTTCTTTATGAAAAAAATCATAGAGGGAAACCTACTATGATTTTTAGTTTACTACTTACTTCTTCGTGACTTCGATAACTCTGGCCATTCAAATTGGATTTCTGGGTACGTATTCAAAGTATAGACCTTTTTATTATTTTCAATACTACCCTTTTTTATCTTCGCTTTTGGAACTTCGTTCATAGTCTCATAGAACTGGTCACTGAAGAATGTGTATTCCCCATATATACCATAAAATCTATGCTTCCCTGTATAACGGTTATTAAACCATTTAAAGTTTCTCTCTGAAAGATTGAAAGTTAATCCTTTAATCTTCTTGAGTCTAGCATCTTTTGGTTCTATTTCCCATGTTCCTTCAAATCTAGGGTTCCAGAAGGAATAACCTTCATCTCCAAGGAAGAGAATAACTATTCTATAGTTATATCCAATTATCCGGTCAGATGATTCTCCTGTTTCAGGTCCAACATATTCAAGAGTAGTCCACCATCCCTGACCGTCGATGATAACTTCTTCGTCAGGTTTGGATGTCTCTTGCTGAGAAGTGTAGTAGTTGTTTGTGATTTCTTCTTTGGTGCAAGAAGCAAAGAAAACACTAAGCACAATAAGTGCAACTGAGGTAAAAATAGATCTTTTCATGATAATAAAATTTACGTTTTTGTTTGAGTTTTGGTTGTAAGTGTTGCTTACCATAATTTTTTGGGATTAAGTTTTGTTTTCGGTTTTTGCCAACGGTATGGAGTAAAATCAAAGTTCTCAAATAGACATGAGTCTATTACACTTTTCTTTTTACCCATCTCAAATTTACAATATTTTTATATGTATTTTATATAAAAAGTCAAGTTATTTTTATGTGAATTTTGTAGATTGTTGTAATGAATGTTTCTAAGTTTAATATTTAATTTTGAGGACTTCATATTTGACTGGAAAATTTGCTAGATAGGATCTGATTTGTTGTTCGTTTTTATTGAGCTGTGAAGTATTGGTTTTGATTTCTAGAAAAATGATTTCTCTAAGTCTTCAACTTGAAAGTCAATCAAATACAATATAGTCAATTCCTTTTCCTACGAAGACAAGATCCTTTGTATGATATGGAAAATTTGGCATCAGAGGACTAAGTTTTTCACTCACTTCTCAGAGAATACTGCTACGAGATTGGCGAACTGTTGTTTGTTGAATTCTTTTGATTTTACGGTAAAAACGGATTGTTAAGAAAATATAGGCTATAAGTCATCAAATTAGGAGTCAATATATCAGTAGTGTTCGATCAGATTTCATTTTTTCTTTACAATTAAAAAATCTGATAGAATATAAGCATTTTTTTTCTTTTGTCAAAAGTTTTTATGACAAGAGAGATTGACTTGTATTTTTGCTGAATATTTGTAAAAACGAAAGTGATTTTGTTTTGTTTAAGATAGAAAATGCAAATACTTGTAAAGAATAAGAGAGCGTTTTTTGACTATCAGATAGAAAAGGAATATTTAGCTGGGATTGTACTCAGGGGATTTGAAGTTAAAGCATTGAAAACTTCTCATAGTAATATTCAGGATGCGGTTGTGTGAATAGATAAACAGGAATTGTGGCTTTATAACATGGATGTTCCACTTTATGAAAAAACTTCTCCAGTTTTAGCTCCAAACTATCAGTCAAAATGAAGGAGAAAACTTTTGCTGAATGCTAGAGAGATTTCGAAAATTGCTGCCAGTTTGGATAAGCCTTGAAATGTTTTGTTGGCACTTGAGGTTTTGGTAAATAAGTGAGGATTTATCAAGATTAAACTTGGAATAGGAAAACTCAAGAGGAAAATAGAAAAAAAACAAGTTCTCAAAGAAAGAGCTATTAAACAACAAATGGATAGAGAAATCAAAAATTATTAAAAAAATCTGATTTTAGTCAGATTTTTCCTTTTTTTCTTCTTTAATTAGTTTGTCAGTAAAAAGTACTCCATTGAGATGATCAATTTCATGCTGAATAATGCAGGCATTGAATCCTGAGTACTTTTGCTGATGGATTTTCCCTTTTATATCCATGTATTTAACTTCTACTCGCTTTGCTCTTTGAACAAATCACTTTTCTCAAGGAAGAGAGAGGCAAGCTTCTTCTGATCTTTGTACTTCTTCTGAAGTAGCTATGATCTCTGGGTTGATGAGGAGTGTTTCTCATAGGAAGTCTTTGTCCGCACTTTTTCCTGTTGGCATTTTTTTCCGTTGGGTGGTTGCGATCATGCGGATTGTTTCTCATATTTGAGGAGCTGCTAGTCCTACTCCATCATAGGCCCACATGAGTTCTAGTAGAATTTCTCAGAGTTCTTTAATTTCTGGTGTGATTTTTGTTATTGGATCACAGGAAGTTCTGAGTATAGAATTATCTTTTCCTAAGACAAGTGGGTAGAATATTTTAAGTTTATCAATATTTTTCATAATTTTTTAGCTCAACAAAAAAATAAATTCAGATTTTTTCTTTTATTTTTATTTAAAAAGCCACTATTGAACTGATAAAACTAATATACTATTTTTTTCTTGAAAATCAAGTGCAATTAACTATACTCTTCCTTGCAATTTCATTCAACCCACAAATAGTTGTTGTGTTAAAGTGTTGTTTGTGGAGGGATGGCAGAGCGGTTGAATGCGGCAGTCTTGAAAACTGTTAACCGAGCAATCGGTTCGTGGGTTCAAATCCCACTCCCTCCGCCATTTATGATATCATTGTATATGACCAGAAAAAACAAAGCGAATAAAACTAAGGTTTTATTTACTATCTTGCAGATCTTTGTATTTGTTGGAGTAATGCTTTATGCTGATGTATTTGGAAATTCTTCGGAGGAGCCTATTAGTGTTAATGAGGCTTTTTTGGGAGAGGAAGATTATAGAGTTTGAATTAATCCTGATAATGTGAGTATTGACAGTAGTGACGATCAGGATTCAATAATTTATTATATTGTTCAGAGCTGAGATACTTTGGAAACAATTTCAAAAGAATTCTGAATCCCAGTTGCTGAACTTGAAAAGATTAATAGGCTTGGAGATACTCCTATTAAGGAAGGTCAGAGATTGATTGTAAGTGATCAGGAAGAGGGAATCCCTTATGTTGTTAAAACAGCGAGGACACTTAAACTTTTTGCTGAATATTATAGGCTCAATCTTGATGATTTGATTACTCTAAACCATTTCTCTGATGAGAGTGAAATGCTCTATCCAGGACAGGAAATCTTTATTAATGTGACAGAGCAGAGGGCTTATGATATTGGTCTTTTGGAGAAACCTCAGCCTATTTTGCCTAAGGATGAAGTTATCCAGCCTAAAAAGAAGAAAGTAGTTACACCTACGCAATCAGTAAAAGTTGGTGGCGGTCAACAACAAGATCCTGTCGTTGTAGTGCCTACAAATAGTAAGACAAAGAGTCAATGGGTATTTAATAAGAAAGTATCAAATGGTTTTGCTGCTGGATACTGTACATGGTATGCTGCGCATATTTCTCCATGGATGTTTGATGAGAATGGTCAGAGACTTTTTGGTGGAAATGCAAAGGATTGGTATGCAAATGCTCAAAGTGAAAGAGCTAAGGCAGCTGGTATTAAGGTAAGTCGTACTATGCCAAAGATTGGAGCGATTGTGGTGTATCAGCAGTTGAGAAGTTATGCAGGCCACGTTGCTGTTGTAAAGTCATATGATCCAAGTACTGGGGAGATGGTTGTTGAAGATATGAACTATGTAGGAAAGTATATTGTTACACAAAGATCAGATTCAACTTCTAATCCAAAGATTGTTTGATATGTATATCACTAATCTTGTAATATTTGAAAAGATATGATAAATATAGTAAAAAAAGATCTCTTAGGAGGTCTTTTTTTCTTGTTTTAGTGTTGTAAATAGTTATACTCTGTTTGTTTTATACTGATTTATTTATTGTAGTAGTATGCAGAGAAATCCATTATCAGCGTATAGTCCAAAAACTTTTTTGAAAAAGAGAGAGGAATCTTATATACCTCAAAAGAATTATAGTATTTCTAGTCATAATTTTTGATGGAAAAAAATATTGATAATCAGTCTTTGTTCTCTTTTTATTCTTGTGATGGGAGGAGGATTTTTGTATCTTCAGATTAGAATTTTGAAGCATTTGCCTGATGTGAGTCAGATCAAAGATATTCAATTGACACAAGCTACTGTTATTACAGATAGGCATGGAGTTGAACTTTATAAAATCTTTGACGAAAATAGAGAGTATGTAACTTTTGAGAATATTAGTAAGCATATGATCGATGCTATTGTGGCTGTTGAGGATCAAAGATATTGGGAGCATGAAGGACTTGATCCAATGGGTATTTTCAGAGCTGGATTTATGACTATGCTTGGGAGAAACTGAGGTTGAGGTTCTACTCTCACTCAGCAGTTGATTACTAATTTGATGAAGCTTGAGAGACCTTTTCATGGAAGTTTTCTGGATAAGGTGGATTATAAGTTAACACAGATTATTCTTGCAAAGAGGCTTAATAATGTACTTCAACAACAAATTAAAGCTGAAAATAGCAATCTTTCAAGTACAGAAGTGAAACATAAGATGAAGGAGAAGATTATTGAACTGTATCTGAATTATGTTTTCCTTGGTAATAATGCTTATGGTGTAGAAGCAGCAAGTAAGACTTACTTTAGTAAATCAGCTAAGGATTTGACAGTTATGGAAGCTTCTATTTTGGCATCTATTCCAAAGGCTCCAAGTAGGTATGATCCCTATAAATCTTCAGCTTTAATGTGATCTTTTACAATCAAGGATGCTGCTGGGAAGGAATATCCGTATGAAGGAAATATTAAAGCAAGTATTTTGTCTAAATTTAGAGAAAATATTACATCAGCAAGTTTTTCAAATAAGAAAACTGCGGAATCTTTTGTTAGGTTTGTGAATAGTTTGTCTCCAAGTTCTTTAACTATTGATGGAAAAGTATATACTATCCAGTACTCTAATGGTAGAGCAGAATTTGCACTTGGAAGAATGTATGAGGATTGAAAGATAACAGAAGAAGAACTTAAGTCAGCTTTTATTGAATCTTTGACAAAGACTTTTGAGAAGAGTGCCTTTGATATTAAGGCTCCACATTTTGTTTTTTGGATCAAGGATTTGCTAGAAAAGGAATATGGTTCTGGAAGTACAAAGAAATGAGGGCTTGTTGTAAAGACAACCTTAGACTACAATATTCAGCAATTGGCTGAGGCTGCAGTTAAGGCACATAGTGCTTCGCTTTTTGAATATGGGGCAAGTAATTCCTCTTTGATTTATACTGATTCTACAAATGGAGATGTGCTTGCATATTTAGGGTCTTTAGATTATTTTAACAAGGATATTCAAGGACAAAATGATATGGCAAGAAATCCAAGGCAGTCAGGATCTTCTATTAAACCTTTGATTTATGCATTAGGATTTGAGAAATTGCCATTGACTATTGACACTCCAATTTATGATATTCCGTTTAAGGCTGGGAAGGATTCTCCAAATAATGCAGATGGAAAATTTAATGGTTCCTTGCCTCTCAAAAAGGCGCTTGGATTTAGTAGAAATATTCCTGCTGTGAAGATGTTTTTTGCTCTTGGAGGAGAGAGTGTTGCAAAGCCATTTTTGCAGAAACTTGGTCTTTCTGGTGTGAAAAATGAAATAGAATACTGATATCCGCTTGCGCTTGGTGCTGCTGAGGTAAGTATGATTGAACTTGCTGGTGCTTATCAGCATCTTTCTACTGCTACTCCAGCTCAGATCAATCCAATCTTGGAGATTAAGGCAAATGATGGTTCGATTATTTACAAGAAAACTCCAGTAGTTCAGGAGAATGTTATTAAGCCTGGAATTATTACTCTTATGTGGCATATTCTCTCTGAGCCTTCAAATAGAATTGGAGCTTGGGCAACAAAGTTTAATGTAAAATGACTTACTTATGCTTTAAAAACTTGAACTTCAAATGTAAAGACAGATAAAGGTTCTAGGCCAAGAGATGGTTGGTTTGCGGCATATACACCAAGTAGGGTGCTCCTTATGTGGGCTGGGAATGCTGATGCGAGACCTATGAACTCAAAAGCATATTGAGGAAGTATCCATGCTGATAGTGTAAAAAAATTCCTGTCAGATATGTTGGCTAAAGGATATATTACTAATGAAGAAATGCCAAATAAGGATACTTCAAGTATTAGTATTTCAAGTGTATCGTGAAAGTTACCTTCTGAGGGTACCCCAGTAAGCTTAGTTACAAAAACATTAGGATGGAATTGATTATTGCCAAAGGAAACGGAATGACCAATTTCTGAGATAGAAATAGATACTTCATGTTTCGGAAAGGTGAGTCCTTTTACTCCTGCGGATCAGATTAAAAAATGATATCTTATTACGCCAACTTCATTTATGCCAAATAATATGGATTTGGAGGATATTAAGAAGTATTTGACTGAACAAGTACAACAAACCTGAGCTACTTCAGCTTTGAACTTTTTTATGTCTGAACCTCAAAATTATTGTCCAGATAGACAGCCTGTGACAAATGATGAGATTAAGATTAGTATTGTAAGACCTAATAAACAATGAGCTTTTGCTAAGAAAAATACTGTGACCTATTCTATTTCTTCTCCGACGAATATTAAAAAGGTAATTGTGACATTGGATAATAATACGATAGCCTCTTATATAGATAATAGTTCAGAGGTTTTTGGTAGCAGAAGTGTTGATTTGTCTGCATATGCAGATGGGAATCATCAGCTTGGAGTGACTGCTGTTGATGTGAATAACTTGAGTCAGTCTGTGCAAGTATCTGTAAATCTTGTGAATGAGGATACCACTCCTCCAACTTTCAATAAATCTCAGAGTAAAGTTGTTAAAAATGCTGACGGTAGTTATGAAGCGAGTCTCTTCTTTGATGATTCGGTGTCTGCGGTTAAGGAAGGAAAGGTCTTTGAAAAAGGACAGACTAAAGCCTTGACTACGTTCTCAATGCAGGTTGCTCAGTTTAGCACTAAAGCCTCTGAGGTGAGTGTTGAGGTGAAAGATATGTATGGTAATACTCTTAAGCAGGATATTAACTTAGAAACTTTTAATCAAACTCAGGAATAGTAGAAAAAAAGTTGGACTTTATGTCTGACTTTTTTCTTATTTTTGATTGATGAATAGACTTTCTTATCTTTATTTATAACTCAATTCGGTTGTTAGAGATCAGAATTTTATACTGTCTTCTGTTAATTACTACAACTTGTCTGACATTAATATTTCAAAAAACTAGATTTGTGTATATTGCTTCGTTTTTAACTCATTAAGGGTGAAATTTTCTGTTTGTGAATTGATATCTTCTGATTATAAAGCTTCTTGCAAGTAGTTGGTAAATTGTTATACTTTGATATTCGTTTATTTTTATAGAGATCTCATGAGTTTGTCTGGATATAATAAAAAGCTGACTTCAGGTTTTTTTGCCTTTTGGTTAACGCAGTGGAGAACCACTTTTTTAGTGTTGATTTTGATCGTGTTGATTGGGACTTTTGCGGCAATTCGTATTCCAAAGGAATCGAATCCTGATGTGAGTTTTGGTATGGTAGTCATCACGACGGTCTATCCGTGAGCGAGTTCTCAGGATATTGATTCTCTTATTACTGAAAAGATGGAAAATCAGATCAAAAATATTGATGGGATTGACAAGATTACCTCGACTTCGGTAGATAGTGTATCAAGTACAACAGTGATGCTTAAAAATGATGCTGATGCTGACACGGTGACTTCTGAGATTCAGGATAGTGTTAGGCAGCTTTCTCTCCCAAAAGATGCGAATGATCCGGTCGTAAAAAAGATTACTTCTAAGAATAATAGTCTATTTAACTTAGTCCTCTATAGTAAAAATCAGAATTTTAATGTTGATTATCTTAAAGAGAGAGCTTGAATACTTGAGAATGCTCTAGAGGGGAAGGGAGCGATAGATCAGATCACGGTTACTGATGGTGATAAGTATGATATTGAGATATTGGTGGACCAAACAAAGTTGGAGTCTCTAGGAATTCCTCTTTCTCAGGTAGCGAGTAGTATTCAGGCTTTTAATAGCAATCAGCCACTCGGGACACACAAGATCGGTGATAGGGAATATGCCTTTAGAATTGATGGAGAGGTTAGGTCGATTCTTGAACTCAAGCAATTACCTATTAGTGTCGCCGCTGGAAAGGTCACAACGCTAGAAAATATTGCAAGTATCAAGAAAGTGTATGCTGATACTACGGATTTGACTGTTTGAAACAAAGTACAATGAGATATTGGGAAAGTAGCTGTGGATGTTATGTTTGAAAAGAAGTCAAGTTCGAGTGTTCTGTCTGCTGCTGTGGAGGCGAAGAAGCGCATTGAAGAAGAGATGAAAAAGCAGATTTATCATGATATTTGATATTTTTATACTAACGATCTCTGAGAGTATATTAGTGAGGATTATAGTGACTTGGCGGTGAATATGGTTTCTACCTTGGCTATTGTATTTGTGATTGTGTCAATGTTTGTTGGAGGAATGGAGTCTTTTATTGCGACTATTTCTATTCCACTTGCGTTCTTTATTACCTTTTTTGTGTTGAATTTCTTTGGGTATACGATGAACTTTTTGACAAATTTTTCATTGATTATTTGTCTTGGAATTGCGGTAGATACAGCGACGGTAGTCGTTCAGGGGGCGAGCGAGTTTATCAAGCTTGGATATAAGCCACTTAATGCTGCCCTTCTTTCAGTAAAAACCTATAAGAATTCATTGATTTCTGGGACTGCGACAACTGTTGTTGTATTCTTTCCGTTGATGAGTTTGCCATGAGTGATGGGAAAATTTTTAGCATATATTCCAATTACGATTTTTGTGACACTTTTGGCTTCGCTTTTTATTTCTTTGACGATTACTCCAGCGCTCTTTTTTAAGTCGAGTAGGGAAAAGAAACTCTTTACTCCAAATCCTGATGCTGAGCTTACCTTGACTGAGGATGAAAAGTTTATTTTGGCTCAAGATAGAGGAGGTAAAGTAGAAAAAACTGAATCCAGTCAGCGCTCTTGGAGAGATAAGATTTTTGATCCTCTGAATGCACGGTATGATAAGCATCTTGGGACGATTTTGCAGAGTGCAGGGAAGAGAGTTATTGTGGTAATTATTCCGCTGGTGGTTACTATTTTTACAATGTGGCTCGTTTCTCCTCAGCTTGGGTTTATTATGATGCCAGCATCTGATAATGAATATCTTACGATCTCTCTTACTGCGAAGGTTGGACTGACAAAAGAGGCGATCAAAGAAAAAAGTCAGGAAATTCATCAGATTTTTGGTACTATTCCTGAGCTTGTGAATTACACGAGCACGATTAAGGGAAATAAGATTGATGTGCTACTCCGTATCTCAAAAAAGGGAGAGAGGAAGAGATCAAGCTTTGAGGTAGAAAAGGATTTGGTTGCTAAACTGGATCATCTCGTGATGCAAGGATTTCAGGTGGCTGTCGCTACGAGAGGGAATGGGCCAGCAACAGGAAAGGAAATCTGAATCAAGATCATCGCAGATGGGAATGCGAGCTTTGATAATCTTTCTAAGGTAAGTAGAGATTTTAAGCATTTTCTCGCGAGTATTCCTGGAACTAAGAATGTAAGCTCTTCTAGTGAAGAAAGTGCTGGACAGTTTCTCTTTGAGCTTGATGATCAGAAGCTAGCATTGCTTGGTTTGAGTCCGCAGAGTATTGGTCCTTCACTTTATCTCGCGCTTAATGGGCTTGAGGCAGGAAGTATCAAGTGAGAATATGATACTCATAAGATCAGGGTGAAGTATGATGATTTTTCTGGTGGGGTATCGCCTGAACAGTTGATGAATACGAGTATCATTACTCCAGCTGGGAAGGTGTTGCTAGGAAATATTGGAAGTTATGTTTTTAAGCCTTCAACAGATGCTATTACGAGGGAGAAAAATCAGATTACGATCAGTATTTGAGCTAATCTAGAAAATGGCTATAAGGCTGAACCAATCAATGCAAAACTCACAGAATATGCTGGAAAGTATCAATTCCCTGTAGGGATTAGTTCCAGTGCATGAGGAGAAACTGAGGAAAACAGTGATCTTTTGCTCTCACTTTTGAGTGCTTTGATCTTTTCACTTATTGCTATTTTTGCGATATTAGTCTTGCAGTTTAATAGTTATACTCAGCCAATGATCATCAGTTATAGTATTTTGATGGGATTTGTGGGAGGAAGTTTTTGAATGCTTTTTACAGGGCATCCGTATTCACTGATGTTTATGATTGGATTTATTGCCTTAGTTGGAATTGTAGTAAATAATGCAATTATTCTGATTGATAGTGCAAACGAAAATATGAAGCTTTGACATACGAGAGCTGATGCGATTAGAGAGAGTGCGAGATCTAGACTTAGACCTATTCTCTCTACGACATTGACTACGGTGATAGGACTGGCAACCTTGACTTCTGATGGATTTTTTGCACCATTGGCGTATACTATTATGTTTGGACTTTCAATTGCAACGGTTATGACACTGTTTGCAATTCCTGCACTCTATCAGGACGAATATAAGCTTAGACTTTTGATCAAGAGGTGTTTGCTCAAGCCACTTTTGATGATTGGGGTTCCATGAGGTTTGCTCGGAATGGTATATCTGATTTGTTTACTCTTTGGTATTCCGTTTATTGGAACTGTATATGGAAATGCTGCTGCGATAGCACTCTTTGCTAGTTGAATGCTCTTTTTGATAGGTGCTGAATTAGTGAAAAATTGTAGAGGTGAACAGTGATGGAGACAGCATATCTTGTGAATGACCCCTTATAGTCTAACTGGTGAGATTCGTTCTAGACAAATTATTAAAAGAATTCTGATTAAATTTGGGCTATTCTTATTGCCTTTGATTTTGTGACTTTTGACAGGAGGTCTTGTTGGTCTTGTGAGTGGAAATGCTTTTATTTCTCAGACTGCAAGTACGGTAATGACTACTGTTGCATATCTCTTCTATTTAGTTGGAAATCTGTATAGTTTTTGGACAAGTCCTGCACATCAGTTTTTGCATGATAGATTTACTGGGATAGGATTTAAGCTAAAAAAGAATGAGGATCAGGATTCTGAACCTGTTCATAATCAGTAGTATTTTAAGAGATCATTTGTTTATAGTTATTTCAAAGAGCTTTTTGGTAGAGGATTTTGTGGTTAGATCAAGAAGCTCTTTTTTACTCAGGTAGGTTGTGCTATGAGCTAGTTTTTTTTGCGCTTAATTTTAGATTTTATTCTTTGGAGATATGGATAATAAAAATGTTGAGCTTTCGCTCAAATGATCAATTGTAAAATGAATATTTTGGCTTGCGATTCCTATTTTGATTGGAAATTTTTTGCAGAGTGCATATCAGTTTGTAGATGCTTATTGGATTGGAAAACTCTCAAAAGAAGCTGTGGCTGCGGTTGCTTCTAGTGGATCAATTGTGTTTTTGATTTTGTCTCTAGGAATGGGTTTTTCTATGGCTGGGACGATTTTG
Organism: uncultured bacterium; assembly: GCA_963552955.1. Lineage (GTDB taxonomy): Bacteria > Patescibacteriota > Gracilibacteria > Absconditabacterales > Absconditicoccaceae > HOT-345. Next base: position 70,223 of record CAUVLQ010000002.1, on the reverse strand, counting down.
ATAGCTCAGTATGTTGGAGCTAAAAATAAGGAGATGGTTAATAGAGGAGCAGCACAGACGCTTTTAAGTGTTGTAATTATTTCTGCATTTTTGAGTGTTGTTGGATATTTTAGTGCTGAGCATATTTTGCTCTTGATGTGAGCAGCAGACGAAATTATTGAGCCAGCTACACAGTTTATGCAAATTACTTTTATGGGGCTGATGTTTAACTTTATTTTTTCAATGTTCCAATCTGTGATGAGAGGAGTTTGAGAGGTAAAGTTACCACTTTATGTAATTGGAGGGACGATTTTGCTTAATTTTGTGATGGATCCGATTTTGATTTTTGGATGGGGTGTGATTCCTGCAATGGGTGTAAGAGGTGCTGCTTTGGCAACGTTGATTACGCAGGCGATATCTTCTTTAATTGGGGTGATTATTCTCTTTAGAGGGAAGCATGGGATTGAAATCCAACGAAAGGATTTTAAGCCAGATTTTTGATTTATTAAAAAGGCCTTTGTTCTTGGTATTCCTTCAAGTGTTGAAATGGCAATTCGTTCTCTAGGATATGTATTTTTGATGAAGCTTGTGATGAGTTTTTGAGTGATTGCTAATGCCGCATATGGAGCAGGAGCAAATGTTTTCCAATTACTTTTTATCCCAACGCTTGGACTTTCAATGGCGACCTCTACAATGGTGGCACAAAATATCGGTGCTAGACAGCTGGATAGGGCGCAGCAAATCGCTTATAAGAGTTCACTTATTGCTTTTCTAATATTGGAATCTGCCGGAGTTCTTGTCTTTATCTTTGCTCCTGAGCTGATTGGTATCTTTATCGATGCACAAAAAGAGCCAGAAGTTATAAAAATCTGAACTGATCTTTTAAGATTTAGTGCATTCACGATGTGATTTATGGGGATTCAGTTTACTTTGACAGGAATTTTTAGGGCTTCTGGGAAGACTACGCTTGCAATGGTTCTCTGAATTATATCTATGTTTGTTGTGGAGATTCCATTGGCTTATTTATTGGCATATTATACCTCTCTCAAGGTTGATGGAGTTTGGATAGCTTTTGCACTGGTAAATCTTATTATGGCATTGATTTGTTATTTGATTTATAGGAAGTGAGACTGGAAAAATACGAAGCTTACACAGCAAGATATTGAGCAGGAGGAAGCTATGGAAGCGACACTTATCTGAGAAAATAAAAATTAAAAAAATAAAAACCTGATTTGTTTCAGGTTTTTTTAGTGTTTACTTTTTCTTAGTGTTTATATGCTTCTTTAATTGCTATTTTTCTCAAGATAAGTACTGAACTCTATCAGGATTTTGTTTACAACTTCTTCAGGAGTGAGGTTTGAAGTGTCTATTGTTAGATTATATTGAGTAGGATCCCAGAGATCGATATTGTAAAGTGAGAGATATCTATTTTGATCGTCTTGATTTCTTTTTTTTGTTACTTCGAGAGCTTCTTCTGGACTGAAAAATTGGTCGGTTGTCCTTTTGTCGTTGAGGATTCTTTGACTTGCAACTTCATCATTAACATCAAGGAAAACTTTGAAGGCATTTGGCTGGCAGAGAAATCAAAGTCTGCTTTCTAAAATGACTTGTGCATTGAGGTCAAGATTTTTTTGATATTCTTCGTATTTTAGATCAAATTCATGCTGATTTTCAGGTTTTTCACCTAAGAGATTGAATTCTGAGATGCTGAGTCCCATTTCTTCTGCTAGTTTTCTCTTTAGGTTTCAGATGGAGATAATTTCGTATCCGAGTTTTTCAGATAGTAATTTTGCGACAGTTCATTTTCAACTTCCAGCTTTTCCACCAAGTGTGATAATCATTAATCTCTTCTCAATAACTAAAATTTAAGGTTAATTTAAGGTTACTATAGTAAAAAAACTTTAGTTTTCAAGAGCTTTTTCTTCTGCTGTCTTCTAAAATAGGCTTAATTCTTATGATTTTTGCTTGCATTACTATATATATTTAGATATATTGGAGGATAGAGTTTTATTTCAGGATTTTATTTGTTTTTTTACAGAAGGATGCAATTGATAAAAAGATTTTGTTCATGGATCTGGGAAAAAAAATGGCGAGTTTTAGTCATTTTGGTGGTATGAGGATCTGGTGGATATCGAGCTATTAAAAAGTTTTTTCCAGAGAAACCAATAATTTCTTATACAAGTAGTGATCATGTTGTAGGAACATGAGATGTTGAAAAAACTTTGAATCTTGCTGGTACTACCCAGTTTGCACATGCTCAAAAATTGACCTTTGTTTCTGAAGGAAGGGTGACAAGTGTAAAGGTTAAAGTATGAGATACTGTGAAAAAGGGACAAGTCTTAGCAACAATTTCCACAGATAATCTTGATAAAGATATTGAGGATCTTAAGAGAAATCTTAAAAATGCACAGCAGGATTTGAAAAAGGCAATTGAAAAGTCAAACAAGGATCTGGATATTCTTAAGGCACAGGCTGAATACGATCTTCTCTTAGTGCAAAAACAAACTTTGCCAGGAACTCTACAGTTGGAGACTCAGACTAAAGCTTCGGCCGTCTCAGAGGCAGAATCTTCTATTAAACTGGCAGAATCAACTATTAAGACTAAAGAGAGGGAACTCAAAGATAAGCAAAAGGAGTTAGAAGATATTCAGGCTGATTATCAGAAACTTCAGTCTTGAGATAAAGGAGCTTTATTGAGTACTCCAGAGACTACAAGAAATTGGAATAATAAAATGTTGGAATATATTAGAGAATTCCGTAATGAAGCAAATAAACTTCAGAAGATACTTGATGCTTATGATGCTGTAGTAAAACTTAGTAGTACTTATACTGCTGATGATAGAAACATCTATCTTGGAGCGAAGAATGATGCAGCAATGAATCGTTCAAAGAATAAGTACTGGGATGTGAGTGCTTATGTAGGTAAACTCCATAAGCTCTATGATGAGTATTCAAAGTTGCCACTTGAAAAAATTACAAAAAATCAGATTTTGTCTGGATATTCAATTTTTACTCAACTTGGAGAAGAATTTAAAGAGTGGTGAAAAATAAATATTGATGCTTTTGGTGACTCTATTGAGACAGCTGATATGCCTAAGTCTAAGATATTAGAGTATGTTGATACCTTTGGAAGGGCTTATGAAATTCTTTGAGAGAGCTATTTGGATAAAAATGTTAATATTGTTGATACTTTGGCAAAATTGAAAACTGCTGAGACTCCATTAGAGGAAATTAAGGATAAATTGGATAAAGCAAAGGTTGAAGTTGAACAAGCTCAAGTTGCTTTACTAAAGGCAAAGACAGAGTTGGAAACAGCAAAAAATAAGACTACTCAGGAAAGTTTGAAATATCAGTTGGCTAATCAGGAAAATACTGTAAAGGCAGCAGAACTTGAACAAAAGCTTAAAGAAGCTAAGGAGAAACTTGATGATGCAAAAAGTTGAGAAACACAGAGAGAAACACTTCAAAAATCTAGAGATGCAGTAGATTCTGCACAGTTGGCACTTACAACAAAGATGAAAGAGTATGATAATTATAAGATTACAGCAAATTTTGATGGAGTGGTTACTAAGGTGAATATGCAGATTTGAGATTCTATTGGTAGTTCAAGAAATAGTTCGGATACAGATACTAAATATATTTATGTTGAAACTCCAGATTTGCTTGAGGTAAAACTTGAAGTAGATCAGATTGATATTGTGAAGATTGGTATTGGAATGAATGTTGAAGTATATATCGATGCATTCCAAGGATCAGTATATACAGGTGTCTTCTCTGAAATAGATACGATGCCAGAAGGAAGTTCTTATAAAGCAAAGGTTGTTTTTAAGAAGGCTAGTGCTGAGGATAAGATTTTTGGAGGTATGAGCGCAAATGTAAAGGTAATTCTTGAATCTGAAAAGGGAAAGGTAGTAGTTCCAAATCCAGCTATTGCAGATAATGAGCAAGGTGAAAAGATTGTAAGCCTTAAAAAATGAGATAAGTGGATTGACCAGGTTGTAGAGACTGGAATCTCAGATGATATGAACACTGTTATTCTCTCTGGGGTTAAAGCTTGAGATACGATCAAGGGATTCTATATGAATGAGACCTCAGCATGAAACCTCTGACTTAATCAAAAGTGAGGACCATCAGGAGAGCATGATGTGATGACAGCAGCTGATGGAAGTATGAGTTATCAGTATGATGGATAGTTTTGAAATATAATTATGGATATTTTATTACCATGAAATAATAAGAATGGTGGAAGCAACTTCAGATTTTATCTCACTTAAAGGAATTACAAAAACTTATGGTGAGAAATTAGCAGAGCCAGTATATGCTTTGAGAGGTATTGATCTAGATATTAATGATGGAGATTTTATCTCTATTATGGGACCATCTGGATGTGGTAAATCTACACTGATGAATATTGTAGGACTTCTTGATGTTCAGTCTTCTGGCTCTTATTTCCTCCGTAGAAAGGAGGTAAAAAATCTGACTCCAGATCAACAATCTATGATCCGTAGAACTACGATCTGATTTATCTTTCAGTGATATAATCTCCTCAAAAGAATGGCGGCTCGAGAGCAAGTTGTATTGCCACTTTCTTATATGTGAGTATCTTCTGGTGAGGCTAAAGAAAGGGCTTATGAAGCCCTTAAACTTGTTGGATTAGAGGGGAGAGAAAAAGCCCTTCCAAATCAGCTCTCTGGAGGACAACAACAAAGGGTTTGTATTGCGAGAGCATTAGTGACAGACTCTGCACTTTTATTGGCTGACGAACCGACAGGAGCTCTAGATTCTAAAACGGGAATTGAAATTATGCAGCTTTTAAAAAACCTTAATACTGAAAAGGGAAAAACGATTCTCCTTATTACTCATGATGCGAATGTATCAAGTTATGCGAATCAGACAATTCGTATCAAGGATGGGGTTTTTATTTAGGATCAGATTTTTTCTTACTTTTATTTAGGTGTTGACGAAAAGATGAGGTTTTTTTCTTACTTTGTAGATGCTCGAAAGACCATTATGGCCAATAAGATGAGATCTGGGCTTAGTACGCTTGGAATTATTATCGGAATGACCTCTGTTGTTGTGATGATGGCGATAGGGCAAGGGACTGAAAATTCTATTACCAAGACAATGGGAGATATGGCGAAAAATAAGATCTCTATCTCTTCAAATGGATGATATAGTTCTTGGGATGAAAAAAATGATAAGCCTGGGGGGTATGTTCAGGAGGTTAAGTTTGATAAGACGCTCGTTCCTTATATTGAAAATTATTTTCCAGAGTTGAGTTGAAAAATTACCTATCAGGTTAGAGCTCCTTATGGTCAAGTAAAAATTAAACAGAAAACGGATGCTGTTGAGGGGGTTGGGGTGCCTGAAAATTGGTTTACTCTCAATGAAAAAAAACTAGCAGAATGAACTTTCTTTACTAAGGAAAACTATGAAAAAAAGAGTTTTGTTGCGATAGTAAATGATGGATTCAAAAATAGCTTTTTTAAGAAAGGAAGTCCTATTGGTAAGAAGTTTATGTATAATAATAAAGAGTTTACTATTATCTGAGTACTTGGTAAGGAAGAATTTTCTCGATGAGTTCAGGCTTATATGCCTGATACGACAGTTACCGAGAGAATCATCCATAAAAATACTGTAAATTCCTTTGATGTATTCCTTTCTCCAGAAGATGATAATAAACTTTGGCAGAATAGATTGAGTTATCTTCTTCTCAAAAGATACAATAAAACTTCAATGAGCAATGCTGGATTCAGGATAGAGAGTTTTGCTGATATGATTGAACAGATGAAAAAATCGCTTCAGGGGATGAAAATGTTCCTATTGGTAATGGGTGCAATCTCGCTCTTGGTTTGAGGAATTGGAGTGATGAATATTATGATTGTATCAGTAACAGAAAGAACGAGGGAAATCTGAATTAGAAAGGCGATTGGGGCGTTAAATAGTGATATTACAATCCAGTTTCTCGTAGAATCTGTGGTAATCACATTGATTTGAGGATTTATTGCTTTCTTATTGAGTTATTGAGTAGTATATCTTGTAAATACGATGTTTGCTGGTGAAGCCTCAGAGAGTGGGCTTTCAGCTGAAATCGACCAGAGTATTGTACTTACAACCTTTATTATTACTACTTGTACAGGAATTATCTTTGGGATTCTTCCAGCAAGAAAGGCGGCTAAACTTAAACCAATTGACGCTCTTAGATTTGAATAATCGAAAAAAAATCTGGTTTCAGGTACTGGGATCAGATTTTTCCTTTTTGAAAAAACTCCCTAGATATAGGGAGTTTTGTTTTTTACTCATCCAAAGAGTTCCAACAAGAGAAAATTGTTTCATAATCTTCAGAAAGTACCATCCAGAGACACTTGTTCTCTACGATGATCTTTGAAAAACTAGTGAACCAATCGCAATTTATCTCATCAATAGTATATGTTTTCTTTTTGAAGAGGTAAATTTTGTTGCCTGATGTGTAAATGAATTGATCATCTTCAAGCTCTTTAGGTTTTTCAGCGATTTGTTCATAGCTGTAGGTTTGAATTTCAGTATCCTGAATATCAAGTTTACAGGCTCTTTTGAAGATTTCAACTTCTTCTCTATACTCTTTATTGAGGCACTCTTGCTTTTCTCGCTCTTGTTTAATTGCCATAAGGAGTGGAACAGTTTTATTACTTACTTTGAAGCCTCCGTGCTCCTTTTCAGGTTCTCCTAATTTTTTATTTAGTTCGGCAATTTCCTGATCAAGAGTTTTAATTCTTTGATTCAGAATTTCTTTTTGTTTGACAAAGTACATAGACTTTTCAATTTCATCAAGGTGAAAATCTGATTTTAACCTTTCAATAAATGTTTTGATTTCTTCTAACATAAAAACTGATTTTTTTATTTACTTACGTACTATATCCTTTTCCTTTGAAAAGTCAAGTTATGTATTTTAGTATTCTTGAACACTATTTTCGAGATAGACAAGTTCTACACCCGCATTTTTAAATATTTCTTCACTGAGTGCTGCATCATGATATCTTTTTTCACATACTACCCTTTTGATGCCACAGCTTACAATCAAGTGAGCACACCTTCTCACATAGCAAGGCGTCATCTTTGTATAGAGTGTAGCTCCTTTGAGATTATCTTCCTGATGCGTCGCATTAGCGATGGCATTGAGCTCAGCACAGCAATTTCTCATACAGTGTTGGCTTGTTTCTCAGTTTTCTTTTGTAATTGTCCATATTTGATGTCAGACTTGATCACATTTTGGGCTTCAAAGTGGAGCGTCTACATAACCAGTTGAGATGATTTGTCCATCTTTAACGATGACGCATCCGCTTCTTCCGCGGTCGCAAGTCCCTTTTTCTCCGACTACACGACAGATATCCATAAAGTAAATATCTTCAGGAATTTCATGCGGTTTAAGATGTCCATGATCTTTGAGAGTTCAGGTTTCTTGATATTCTGTTGTCATGTTATTTTTTGTTTATATAAATAGTTTAAGTATAGCGATTTTCTTTTTTTTAGCAAAAAAGAAGAAAAAATCTGATTTTTTTTTATCTCTTTTATTCACTTGACTTTTTTATTTAAAAGGCTATAGTAATATGGCTCTATTATAAGCTAACCATTCTTTGATAGAGAATCATTATGAAAACGCAACAAGAAAAAGGAGAAGAAAGTGCAATGATTGCAGGGTATTCATTTTTATTGCTCTTACTAACACTATTTATTATGGGTTTTTATAAATGGTAGTTAGACCAACTGTTGCTTCCTTCGACAGCTAAGCTAGTCTGATATTTGCAGGCTAGCTTTTTTAGATAATACTTTCGGCATTTCGATTGATTTTGAATCCTTTTTTATTGAGTTGGAGTTTGGAGTAAACAATATCCATAAAGTTTCTTACTTCTTTGCCTTTTATCACGATATTATATCTGTATTTTCAAAATATTTTATAGACAAGTGGAGGAGTTGTATAGATTTCTAGCTCTTTGAGCTGGTATTTTTCTTGTAGATAGAGGAGTTCTTTATAGAGTTGATCTACTTTATTGAAGAGTTTTTGTTCAATCTCATCTTTGTAGAGAATAAGGCAGAGCTCTCAAAAAGGTGGATAGCTATATTGTTTACGAAATTCATATTCTTTAGCAAAAAAATCTGATTTATTGAGTTTACAGGCATTACGAATGCTATGATGGTCTGGGTTCATCGTTTGTACAAGGAAACTTTTGCATTGGTGTTTTAGAAAAGCTTCGTAGAGAAAATAAAAATTTTTCTCACTTGCGTTGAAGTCTGGCAAATTAAGCCCAATATCTGCATTTATAAAAATTAGAAGGTCAAATTTTCGGTCTTTGATTGGGGTAGTTAAAAGTGAGGTTCAGATAATAATTGGTTTTTTTTCAGTATTTTGATATTTTTGAAGTTCAGAAGAAAGTTTTTCAATTTTTTTTGGTGAACGAACGGATTCTGATTCAACGATAAGACTTTCAGCTCAAAAGGTTTCTTTGATGAGTTCAGCGAGTTTTTGCGTTCCCATACCATATTCCTGGATTTGTGAGCTATTGCATTGCTCACAGGATTTTGGAAATTGGTATTGTTTTTTACAGATGTGGCAAATTCAGACTTTTTCTCAGTTTGGAAGCAGGTAATAGTGGATCGCTACTGAGCAGCGATCACATTGTGGGATATGCCCGCAGGTTTTGCAGATTGTCCCTCATGTATGTCATTTTTTGTTGATAAGGATTCAGATTTTTTTCCCTGTTTGGAGATAGTTTTTGACTCCTTTTTCAAATAATTCAGAAAAAATCTGATGGTCTTCTTTGAGCATATTGATCAGATAGACTTTTTTTTCTCAATGGTCGAAAAGTTCGTAATTCATTGGTTATGAGAGTAGTGTTTTCTGGTTTGAAAGCAAGGGGAGTTATTTTTGTTTATTTAAAAAAATATGATTATTGAAAAAGTAGCTCTTTAAGAGCTACTTTTTTTCAGAGGGCTTGCCCTACAAAAGCAGGGCTACCCGTATAGTATAAAGCTATACTAGCCGAGAATAATCTCCGCCAACAAGAGTTGGCATACTCAAAAAATCCCAAAAATCAAGAGGAAGTAAATATACTTCCTTTTTTAGAGAAAAAAAATGGCTCTCACTTCTTAAAGCCATTCTTCTTAAAAGCTCCTATGAGCTTATTTCTTCTTGTTGGTCTCTCTTACAGTAGTGTTAGGATGTGAGTTAGCATAGCTAGGTTTCACAAATCTTCCTGTAATAGCAGACCTATAATTTACTGTTGTCTTTGCCATTCAATTCAGATCAAAAAGTAAAAGTGTAATCAGACTCCGAATACAGCAAAATCTTCACTTTTACTTGCAATCAAGAAGTATTTAAGTATACTAATTGAAGTGAAAGATCACTAAGTAAAAGTTATAGAAAAAGCAGGTAATCGGAGCTCGAATTCTGATTACTTTTTCTTTATATTGAAATCATCGAAAAAAGCAATAAAAGTTTTTGACGTCGTCAAAAATATCTATGACGAATTCAGATTTCTTATCTTTTTTTAATCAAAAAAAACTCATCTAGTATGTGAGCCACGGGTACAAAGTGATTATAAGTGTAGGGATTATTATGGGGATTACAAGAGGATTGATTTTAGAGGGGAGATTCTTATATTGAAGTTAATAGAAAATCATTACATATTTTATATGAAATGTAAAGGGGTGTAATTACACCGGTTTTGGATTTTAGCTTTATACCTGTAAAAATGAAAACTCTTGCAAGAATTAATGTTCAAGGAAACAATGTTGGGATTAAAAAAATAGGGACAGAGGATTATCTATGTTTAAGTGATATGGCGGCAAGTGTCTGAAAAGAGGATAGTATAAAAAACTGGATGAGAAATAAAGATACTATTGAATTTCTTGGAACTTGGGAGAAACTTCATAATCCAGATTTTATTGAGGAGAATTTTGCTGATATTTGGAATACCTCTGGTTCTACAAGATTTTTAATGTCCCCTCAAAAATGGAGAGAGCTTACAAATGCCGTTGGTATCATATCCACCCCATGAAAATGAGGAGGAACATATGCTCATGTAGATATTGCTCTTGAGTTTGCAGCACATCTTAACCCAGCATTTAGACTCTATTTAATTAAAGATTATCAAAGATTAAAAAAGGACGAAGAGCAGAAACTGGAATCCAATTGGAATCAAAAAAGAGCACTTTCCAGGGTTAACTATGGTTTCATGACAGATTCTATTCAAAAACATCTTATTCCTGAAGACATATCAAAAAAACAAATAGGACTTATTTATGCTGAAGAGGCTGATTTAATAAATCTTGCGCTCTTTAATATTACTGCACAAGAATGGAAAGCAATGAATCCAAAAGAAGCAAAAGACGGATTTAATATGAGAGATTTTGCATCTCCAGAGCAATTAGTTGTCCTTGCCAACTTAGAATTTAAGAATAGCGAACTCATCACGGAAAAAGTACCTCAATCAGAAAGATTGGTTATTTTGAATAAAATTGCGATAGCTCAAATGACAAAGCTTACTCTGAACAATTCTGTTAAGAAAGTGTTGCCATCTAATGTAAAAAAATACTTAAAATAATCTTGCACCCTAGCAGGATTTTTTCGTAATCAGAAAAAGTGGCTATTACATGTTGTTCAAATACCACTTAGAGAATAAAAAATTAAATTTTTGCTCCAAAATTTATTCTTGGAGTAGGTTTGGGAGAAAAGATAGTTTTACTCTAAATAAAACTCTTCTATAACCTTAAATCTTCCCTCGCTCAAAATCATCAGCTTACTAAAAATTTCTTTCATTATATACGCAGGAATCTCCTCAGTAAACTCACAATTGATTACTATACACTGATGAGCTATAAAGTGAGTTAACTCGTGAACGAGAGTAGTCAGGCTTGAGCTTCTAAGCTAAATAATATTTGTTCCTTTGACTTGATAGGTATAAACTCCTGAGAGATTATACTCAATTTCTATAAGTCCGAGTCGTTTGAAGAATTTAATATGCTTCCTCTCTCCTATATCTTAGACGAAAACTTCTAAGAACTGTATAAAGGTCCCTGTTCTGAGTCTGTACTTTGTGAGTCCTTCCGGGTGGCGGACTATTTCAGTATGGGGGATCAGATTTTCTTTTTTCTGCCTATCTCCTTTGTCGTAGGAGATTACCTTTCGATAGGCTTAGCAATAGAAATAATGAAAAATCCGACGTATGTTCAGATTTTATAGAATGGTGCATTGAGTCGAAGTGATCAACTCTTTGTTATCAGGAGTAAAATAGATGTTCTAATTGCTATATAGAAAAAGTCCCTATGCCATAACAACATAGAGGCTTATATTTTAAGCTTCTTAACTGATTATTTATGATTAGCCGCGAACCAGGATTGAACTGGCGACCTCACCCTTACCATGGGTGCGCTCTACCTACTGAGCTATCGCGGCGACTTGATTTTTATAAATATTCTCTGAGAAAAAACAAGAAAAAGTCAGATTTTTTCTTGTTTTAGTTTACATGAGTCTTTTCTCATGATGCTGGAAGGTAGAGTTCATCAAGGTGAAAGAGGAGATAACTTAGTCAGATGAAGCCTCCTATTGCGATCAGAAAGCTGATAAATCAAAGTTGATAGTGAAGTCAGAGATTGTAGCTGCTATGGAGAAGGTATCCACAAAGTAGTGCTCAAGTGTATTTTGCTCGAGTTGGGACTGTGTTGAGTTTCAGGAGGGCAAGAGCGATTGATCCGGTTGCGAGGATATGAAGCATAACTGACAAGAGTCCTCTACCAAGGAGAAATCAGGTTTTTATATTTTCTCCGGAGAAAAGTTGAAGTCCCAGAGCAAGTAGGCTTTCAGCGACTCAAAATGAGAATCCTATCGTGATAGTGATGAGAAGGAGTTTTGTATGAGAAGTGCTGATTGAGATTTCTGAGCTGTTATGACTCAGGGAAAATTTGAGGAGTTCTTCAATAGTTGAGATAAGGAGATAGTAGATCAAGATTCTACTTCCAATTTCATAGGATCAAAAAATAAATAGAGGGATTACTAATCCTATTCCGATCAGTATTTGTAACCAGATTTTTCTATTGTTTTGTTGTCTGAAAAGGAGAGGTAAACAGCATAAAGCTACTATCATATAACTTCAAAAAATAAGATAGTCTCTGAAATTTTCTGCTTGTGCAATAGAGCTCAGTCCGAATTGAAGTCAGAATTTAGAGATTACTAGCTGGTAAAGTCATAGTAGTCAAAGAGGAAGAATTCCTCGTAAGAGAAGTTTTTTTGCGCTTTGATTTGGAAAATGGGAAAAAGTTTGGTTGAGAAATCGAATCCAAAACCATATGAGGAGTACTAAACTGAGGATAAGTCACAGATAGTGCACGATATTTGGTATATTCTAAAGAGTTGATCGAATGTTGTTTATAAGGGTTTCGGCTTCAGCTTCCGTACCTTTTTGGCAGATAATAAAGAGTTCCTGACTTGTAGAACCTTTTGACATTTTTGCTTTGAGTCCTGAGGCTGTCTGATACGAGATAGAAAATCTTAAATCTGAACTCCCCTTTTGCTGTCTCATGATTCTTCACGGAATGATTCTTTGAATCTGGTCTAGGTTTTCGATTTTTCTCAAAAGGGAGTGAAACTCTGAGAGAATGGTATGTTCAGTTTTTACTTTTTTGAATCCAAGTTTCATATCCTCTTTCTGAGCTAAAAGATAGTAATATCATAGTTATCTGCTTATAAAAAACAAATCATATTCAGATTTTTTGTTTTGATTGCTTTTTAACTGAGAATAGCTATAAGAAAATATTTTTGAGAAGAGAGATTTTAGATTTTTGATCGTGTGACTATGCAGTTGCAGGCTTTGATTCAGAACCCAGCTTATAAAAAGAAATTTGTTTTAGAAAAATTACTTTGTCATTATTTAGATAAGACAAGAACTGAACTTTGGATCGATGCTGAGCAGGAGCTTTCTGAGGAGCTTGTTAAAAAGATTCAAGAGGATTATCGTGCATATGAGGAAGATGAGAAGCCACTTGAGTATATTTTGGGGTTTGTTGAGTTTTTTGGGGTAAGATTTTGGGTGAATGAGCATACGCTTATCCCTAGGCCAGAAACTGAGTATATGATTACAGCGATCACTGAGGAGCTACAATCTCGTGAGGATCCTGATCATATTTTGTTAGATATTGGCACGGGGTCTGGAGTTTTGTGATGTTCGGTTCTGCTCCAAAATGGAGGAAAGATTAGAGAAGTTTTTCTAGCTGATATTTCTGCGGATGCACTCTATGTTGCTCATAGAAACTATAATGATTTGATAGATGGTAGTTTGTATGATATGAGAATTGTTCAGTCAGATTTGTGTGCTTTTTTAGAGAGTTATTCTGGAGTTATACAATGAAGAAAACTGATTATGACTGCAAATTTGCCATATATTCCAGATCAGACTTTTGATGAGAATAGTCCAGCGAATGTTCAAAAATGGGAGCCGAGATTTGCTTTTGTTGGTTGAGATGATGGGCTTGATTTATATAGAAAGATGTTTGCTCAATTGCTAGAGCTCAAGGATCAGGTTTCAGATTTGGTGATGTTTCTAGAAATGATGACGTGGCAGGTGGATATTTTAAGGAAAGAATATGAGGGTGTGATTGAGTTTGAGGAGGTTAAGACTTTTCATTTTAATATTAGGATTGTAAAGGCGAGATTTATCTAGATTTTATTTCAGGTTTTTGGTCTTTTATGTTTCGATTATATAAAATAAAAAAAACTTCATTTTTATCCTATTTACTACTAGTTTTTTGTTTACTTTTTTTGCTCAAATGGGGAGCGATTTTGGTTAGTTATGGCTATTTGCTTGGGCAGATGCAGTGGTGGTGGATCGTATATTTTGTGGCGATGGTGATTCAAGGAGATTTTTTTCTTTGAGGAATTTTGCTTGGGATTGCCTATCTTGCAGAATTTTTGAATAAGAAATTTTGGAGGGTTTTGATTCAGATTTTTATATTGTTCGCGGTAGTAATTGTATTTGCTGATATTGCTACGATGTTTGTCTATCAGCAGAGATTTTCTTTTTCGTTGGTGAGTTGAATGTTTTCAACAATGAATAGTGTTGTTGGATTATATATTGTGGGATTCTTTTTGGGGGTGGCTGCTGTTTTTGGTATTGCGTTGCTCTTAAGCAAAGTAATGAAATTTTGATTGAGAAATCATGCGATTTTACTTTTGATCTGAGGAAGTATTCTCTTTAAGCTTGTTCCAATGCCAATTTTACATGTTTCTGGTGGTGAGCTTCCGGTTGAAAACACTTTTGCTCAGTGGGTTATTGATTCTTATAAGCTTAATCTGGCAGAACAAAATAATGATAGAAGTAAAACTCAAACTTGAGCTCAGACATCTGATTTCTCTTCTTTTTTGACGGTTGAGGAGCAGAAGGAAGCTGATAATGAGATGAATTCACGGTTGCGTTTAGCTAGGCTTTATCCTGAGAGTATCTTTGAGGATTTCCCTCAGGAACGTCTTATCAATGCAAGGAATTCAAAAGGAGAATTATATTACGAAGAAGTATTATTTGAAGCGCTTAAAAAAAATCCTGAATTAGCTTTTTTGTATTTGGATCGTTATAAGGATTGGAAAGGTCACTGAGATAAGTCAATTTTGAGAGATATTTTGGAATTTGCTATTTCTCAAAAGCCACAATTAGCTTATACTTATTTGAAAGAGTATGAGGAATTGGTAGATGGAAATGAAAAAATAGCCAAACCGCTTTTAGAAAAGGCTACTGAACTGTATCAAAATAAGTTGAACTTTGGTGATCTGTTTTCAAAGAAGCCAGCTAGATGAAATAAAAAAAATCTGATTTTAGTGTTTTTTGAATCTGCTTCTGCCGTAGATAGTAAGAGAACTGGTGGTTTGTATGATGTGTTCCCTTGGGTAGATAAGATTTCAGAAGCAGGGGTTTTGTTTACCAATATGTTTGCAAATGGTGCAACTTCTGAGATGGGGCATATTGCTACTTTGATGGGAGTTGAACCAACATTTCTCGGAACTTCGCTGGATACCGGATATGAGAGATTTTCTGGTGTAGTTGAGGGGCTAGGAAGTTTTTTTAAGAATTTGGGGTATAAGACGCATTTTGTGAGTACAGCAAGTTTGGATTTTCTCAATCAGAGAACTTTCTTGAAAAAAGTCTGATTTGATACTTTCTGGGAAGATGGTTATGATGAGTGGAAAAAGTATACCTTTAATGCGGCTCCTGATATGGCTCTTTATGAGAAAACTTTAGATGTTGTAAATAAGCAGACTTCTCCCTATTTTATTGGTTTGCAGACGATTTCTTCTCATACGCCCTATGCGACTCCTTATGGGAATACAGCTGATGCAGCGTTTCGCTATATGGATCAGAGTTTTGCAAAATTTTATCTCAAGCTCAAGAAAACTTGATTTTTTGAGAATGGAATATTGTTGGTAGTGGGAGATCATCGTAAGATGACACCACTTGGAGGCGATGAATATCGTAAGTGGGGACCTTCTGCTGAGGCAAGAATTGTTGCTTTTATGATTGGAAGTGGGATCAAGGCTGGAGAAATTGATGATAGGCTGTATCAACAGACGGATATTTTTTATTCTTTGATGAAAGAGTTTTGATCCGGTGAGGTCCAGGTTTTAGATCAAAGCAATGATATTTTTACTCAAGAGATTACTAGAAATTGGGCGGTCAAAAATTTTACAATCAAGCAGCAGGCTTACGCCTTTAATCTCTCTGGTGATACGGGATTGGTGGATATTCCAAATAGAGAGTTTACTGAAGATGCTGGAATGTTTGATAAGAAAGCGATAACAAATTATTTGTATCTTGGATTAAAATATCAAAAAAATCAGAATTCTGATGATATTTCCCCTTCTTCACAGACGGAAACAAGATCTCAGACAGTGCTGATCTCACATAGAGGCGAGCATAGCGATACGAGTGAAAATTCTTATGCGGCATTTTGGAAAGCCTCAAAATATGATGCAGGAGCTATTGAGTTTGATGTAACACCTACAAAGGACTGAAAGCTGGTTGTTTTTCACGGTCCAAAGCTTTATGGTACTACATGTAAGCAGACTCAAAAAGATATTTGTCAGATGACCTATGAAGAGTTGAAGGAATGTAAACTTAGTAATGGTGAAGATATTTGGCTTCTTTCTTCTAGGTTGCCAAAGATGAAACTTTTGGCACCGCTCCTCTTTTTGGATATGAAAATCCCTGAAAATTCTGCATGTAAAGATCTTAATCCTCAAGAGCTTTTTGCTCAAGCGAAGGAAATTGTGATGAATAACTCCATGCAGGAGCAAGTAATCTTTTCTAGTGATAATGAAGAATTAACTTCATATTTCTGAAAGGATTCTGATGTGATGACTTCTGTAGATGCTAATTGGAAGGCTGCTTCTCAACTTCTGCCGAGGGGAAATTATATGTATTATATGGCGCCATATCAGGTTTTTACTCCTGATGTTGTCTTGTCGCTCAAGATGATGAAAAATAGACTTGGGCAAAAGATTATCCCGATAGCATATACGGTAAATGATGTAGGGGTATTTAGGAGACTCAAAAAACTTGGTGTAAATTATGTTATGACAGATGAACTTTTGAGGTTTGGTGAGGAAGATAAAAAATAATTTGTTTTGTATTATGAATGAAAAAAACTGATTCCGATGATGGAGTCAGCTTTTTTTAGATTGTGAAGATTTTATTGTTTTTAGTCAATATCGTAGGTGAGGTATGCCTTTCTAGTGATCTTTAATGTTGTTGCGTCTTTGAGGCTTTCTCCATTATAAAAGCTCTGATGGTAAAAATAGGTATCAGGATCTGATCCATATTCATCTTCTCTGAGTCCGTATTCTGTTGTTTGAAGAAGTCTTCCAAGTTTTACTCTGAGGGTATTTGCTGTTACTTCTGCTTGTGCTTTGGCATCTTGGAGAGCTAGTTTGCGCGCTTCTTTGACGATTTCTCTAGTATTAGAAACTGATATATCAGCATTTGTTAGACTCCATATTGATTGTTTCTCTAGGAGGTGTAAGACTTCTTCTCAGTTTTTGATAATATTTTCCCCAGTGGAAGCAATTGTTATGAAGATATCACGACAAGGTGCTTCTATGTCTGTTGCTCGACTTGAGCAAGATCAATGGTCACGAAAGTATGTGTATGTTTTCTTTATACTAAAGTTCAATGGTTGGAGGAGTTGTTCTAGTTTTGCTTTTTCTTTTTCTCGAGCTTGATCTGATAGTGTTTCAGATCCTGTTGTTGCTCATCTGATGTTCATGGAGATAGTATCAGGTTTCACCTCAACTTGTCCCTCGCCTACAACATTGATTGCTTCTCGTCCTTTGCTAAAGGATTTGACTGCATAGATCCCTGAGATACAGATAATCATTACTAAAACTGCGATAAAAATTCTGTCTATAGTTTTCATCAGTTTTTTGATTATGATATAAAAGATAATGAGAGTGTAGCTTTATTTGAGGAGAAAACAAGTATAAAGTTAAAAAAAACTTGCATTTGCTAGAGTAAAAGATAAAAAATATATCAGAATTATTTATTCTTTTGTGTAAAGGGGATGACGATAGATATGAAAATGCTTGCTGAAAAATGGCAAAAAAAGTGGAAGGAGTCTGGTGTATATAAGACACAAGAATCAAATGGAAAGCCAAAATTCTATATTTTGGATATGTTCCCGTATCCGAGTGGAGCAGGTCTTCATGTCGGTCATCCAAAAGGATATGTAGCATCAGATACGATTGCTAGAAAAAAGATGCTTGAGGGATATAATGTTCTTCATCCGATGGGGTTTGATACCTTTGGTCTTGGGACTGAGCAGTATGCAATTGATCATAAGATGAAACCTCAGACTGTGGCTGAACAGAATATTTCTACTTATATTTCTCAGCTTGAAAAGATCGGTTTTACCTATGATTGGGAGAGAAGTTTTAGTACAGCTGATCCTGAATATTATAAGTGGACGCAAAGTATTTTTCTCAAGTTTTATACTCATTATTATGATGAGGCAGAGGGGAAAGCGAAGCCGATCTGAATCCTTGAAGAAAAATTAAAGACAGAAGGAAAATCTGATTCAGAAATCAGGTTTATTCTCGATAGTGAAAGGTTAGCCTATCTTGACTATAAGCCTATTAATCGATGTCCTCACTGTAAGACTGGACTTGCAAATGAGGATCTTGATGATGGAAAGTGTGAGAGGTGTGGAAGTGAAGTAGAGCAAAAACCTATGAGACAGTGGGTTTTGAGGATTACGAAATATGCTCAGAGACTGCTTGATGGGTTAGATACTCTTGATTGGGATGAATCGATGAAGGAACTTGAGAGGAACTGGATTGGTAAGTCTGAAGGAACGCAATTCCAGATGAGACTTCAGAATTCAGATGATGTTTTTGAGATTTATACAACGAGAATTGATACTGTATTTGGGATGAGTTTTGTTGTGATGGCTCCAGAGCATCCTTTGGTTGAAAAGATTACTACTCCTGAGCAAAAAGAAGCTGTAAAATCTTATCAAGAACAAGCGAAATATAAGACTCAACTTGAAAGGACAGAACTCCAAAAAGAAAAGACCTGAGTTTTTACTGGGGCGTATGCTATCAATCCGTTTAATAATCAAGAAGTTCCGATTTATATTGGAGATTATGTACTTGCTAACTATGGAACAGGAGTAGTGATGGCGGTTCCTGCTCATGATGAGAGGGATTTTGACTTTGCAAAGAAGTATGGATTAGAAATACTAGAGGTTATTAGTGTTGATTGAATCGTTTCTGGCTCCTCTTTAGATTCTGCTTATACGGAGAAAGGAATTCTTGTGAATTCTTGAGCTTTCTCATGATTAAAATCTGATGAAGCGATAGCAAAAATGCAGGAATGGCTTACTGAACAAGG
This sequence comes from uncultured bacterium, assembly GCA_963552955.1. GTDB lineage: Bacteria > Patescibacteriota > Gracilibacteria > Absconditabacterales > Absconditicoccaceae > HOT-345. The sequence continues at coordinate 51,342 of CAUVLQ010000002.1, read as the reverse complement.
AATCGGATGAAAGAAAGTAAACTATAAAATCCAAGACCGAGTTTTCTCAAGGCAGAGATATTGGTGAGAACCTTTCCCTGTAGTGTTCTGTGAGGAGCATGGAGTTGTTCCTTTGCAAGAGTCAGATTTGCCTTTATGTTTGCCTGATGTAGAGCATTACGAACCAACAGGTACCGAGGAGGGACCACTTGCTGAAGTGAAAGACTGGATTGAAACTACATGTCCGATCTGTTGGAAACCAGCTAAGAGAGAGTCTAATACGATGCCAGGATGGGCTGGTTCAAGCTGGTATTGGCTGAGATATATGGATCCAAAGAATACTGATCAGCTGGTAGCACCTGAGAAAGAGGCGTATTGGGGGATGGTTGATACTTATGTTTGAGGGGCAGAGCATGTGACAAGGCATATGATTTATGCGAGATTCTGGCAGAACTTTTTGTATGATTTAGGAATTGTGTCACATCCAGAGCCATTCAAAAAATATCAAAAAGTCTGACTTATTATGGCTGAAGACGGTCGTAAAATGTCTAAGAGACGAGGAAATGTTGTAAATCCAGATGATATTATTGCAGAATATGGAGCTGATGTTTTGAGAACATATGAAATGTTTATGGGGCCGTTTGATCAGGCAATCGCTTGGAATACTCAAGGTATGAAGTGAGTAAAGAAGTTTCTTGATAAGGTGATTGCTCTTTATGATAAAGTGGATGTTCAAAGCTGAGAAGAGAATCCTGAGGTTACTACCCTTCTTCATCAAACGATCAAGAAATTGACTGAAGAGATTGATGATTTCAGATTTAATACTTCTTTATCGCAGTTGATGATATTGGTAAATCGTCTTTGAGAAGAAGAGAAGATATCAAAGCAAACTTTTGAATCTTTAGTGCTTATGCTTGCTCCATTTGCTCCGCATTTGGCTGAGGAATTCTGGAATTTGATGGGGAATGAGTTTTCTATCTTTACTACTGGTAGATGGCCAAGCTATGATCCTGCAAAACTTGTGAGTTCGAGGATTGTGCTGCCTGTCCAGTTTAATGGAAAGATGAGGTGAACACTTGAGATTTCTCCTGAGTCATCTCAAGAAGAGATTTTAGCTATGATTAGGCAGGATGAGAAGCTAGCTAGTTATTTGACTGGAGAAATTAAAAAATGTATTTTGGTTCCATGAAAGATTATTAATATTATTGTATAAAAGAGAAAAAAGTCTGACTTTGGAGGTTAGGCTTTTTTGTTATTTTTGTATCGAAGAAAAGACAAACTTCTTTTTCTTTCGTTTAGTTCTATTAGTAATTACCCTAATTCTTTGTCCGAATAAAATTTTCTCTCTAGAATTTATGGTTGATTTTGATTAGATTTTTCCTACACTTAAGCTCTTAATTTAAGATGGATATAGGCAAATAGTATGATTGTAAAAAATAAAAATCCTTATGTTCTTGTGATCTCATGAGGAGGGACGAAAGGGCTCTATGCTTGCTGAATTTTGAAAGCGATCGAAGAAACTTGATTTCAGGAGCAGATCGGCGCGGTATATGGTGTGAGTGCTGGAGCTTTGACTGGAGCATATTGGTTGAGTTGATGGAAGGCAGAAGATATTTTGGAGAGATTTTTGGAAAGTAATCTCTTTTCTCTGAGAAATATTGCTTTGCCACCTAAAGATTCTCTTTTGAAATCTTCGGTTGTAGCTAAGTTTTTGAAGTCAGATTTGAAATCGAGGTTTGAGGATTTCGAAAAGCCTCTTTATGTTGGTGTGACAGATCTTTGGAGTGCTGAGTTTGTTTTGTATCAAAGTTGAGAGCTCTGGAAGCCTGTTTTATGAAGTATGTCGATCCCTGGTGTTTTTGCCGCTGTTGAGTATGATGGGAGAATGCTTGTAGATGGCGGAGTTTTGTGTAACTTTCCTATTGCTCAGGCTAGAGAGGAATATCCTGATGCTGAGATTATTGGGATTCAGCTTGGAAAGTTTGAAAAAAATCAAAAGGTAAAAAGTCTGATTGATAATGTTTTGCTTTCTTATCAGGTAATGTCTGCGGGACACTTGATCCCAAATCTTGATCAGGTTTCTTGTCTTTTTGATAAGAGTTTGGAAATTGGAATACTTGAGAGCTCTGAGAGTAAAATCAGAGAGTTTTTTGAGCAGGGGTATCAAGATGGACTTGAGGTTTTTAGTAAAATGTAGTTGATATGTGATTTTTTAGCAGATGGTTTAAAAAACAAAAATCTGATCGTATGGTATTGGTGATTTCAGGTGGTGGAATGAGAGGTTTTTATGGGCTCTGAATATTGAAAGCATTAGAAGAGCTTGGTCTCAAACAAAAGATTGATGCGCTCTATGGTGTGAGTATTTGAGGATTGATTAGTGCCTATCGAGCGGCTGGATATTCTGCTGATGAAATTATGCACAAGATATTGCATTCAGGTTTTTTTTCTCCTTGGAAGAATCTTAATCTTTTTACTAGGAAATCATTGCTTTCTAATACTTTGATAGAAAAGAATATCTTACATGATTTGCCTTCAAATTTTGAGGATTTGCAGATACCAGTTCATATTTTTTGTAGTGATATTTTTGCTGGGCAGTCTGTTCAATTTTCTAGCGGAAATTTGCTTTCTCCGCTTTTGGCTACTGTTGCAATTCCTTGAATTTTCCCAGCTGTTGAATATCAAAAAAAGACTCTGGTTGATGGTGGAGCGACTTGTAATTTCCCGGTTTCCTTTGCGAAAAAGGCTTACCCAGATCATTATATTATCTGAGTTTCTCTGAATAAATACCAGCCAAAAAAATCTGAATTAAAAAGTTTGGTTGACTCAATTATTCTTTGATTTGAGTTGCTCATGAGGAGAGATATTCTCGTTCAGGGAGCACATGCGGATACCTTTATCTGTAGAAAGCTGAATTCTGGTGTTTTAGAGATGAAAAAAGAGAAATTACATAAAATTTTTTTGCAGGGATATCATGATGGACTTGAACAGTTGCAGGATTTAGTTGATAAAAAAGCGAAATAATGAAGCTCAGTGCTCTGGAGATTCAGCAATTGCAGGATAAAATTTTGGATTGGTATGCTCAATATGGGAGAAAATTGCCTTGGAGGTTGACTCAGGATCCTTATTTGATACATATTTCTGAGGTAATGAGTCAGCAAACGCAGGTGGATCGCGTGATTCCTTACTGGGAGAAGTGGAGAAAAGTCTTGCCAGACTATCAAAGTTTAGCCCAGGTTAGTAAGTCTGATTTATTAACTCTTTGGTCTGGACTTGGATTTAATTCTAGGGCTTTGAGGTTGCAAAGTTGTGCACAGGCTGTTGTTGAGAAGTATTGAGGTGTTTTACCTCAGAGTAGAGAGAGGTTATTAGATTTGCCATGAATTGGTCCCTATACTGCAAGTGCGATTTGTGCATTTGCATGGAATCAGCCTGAGCCAGTGATTGATACTAATATTAGAAGAGTTTTGATTTTCTTGCTTGGGTTAGATGAAGAGATGAGTTTAAGAGAGCTTGAGGTTCTTGCAAGAGGGTTGATTCCAGAATGAAGAAGTAGAGATTGGCACAATGCATTGATGGATTATGGGGCGGTTCATCTTACTGCGAGAAAAACTAAGATCAAATCTCTCTGAAAACAGAGTAAATTTGAATGATCAGATAGAGAGGTGAGGTGATGGATTTTGAAGTATTTGACTAGAGAAAAGAAAAAATTGACTATTGCTGAAGTTCAGAATGAGTTTCCGACTAAAGATATAGTTAAAATTCTTGATATAATGATAAAAGATGGTCTGGTGCAAGTTCAAAAAAATCAGATTTTTATTGAGTAATATGATGATATCATGCTTACATTTATTCCTACTCCAATTGGTAATAAGGAGGATATTACGCTTAGGGCTTTGAGGCTTTTGAAGGAATTGAAGTACTTAATTTGTGAGGATACGAGAACGACAAAAAAACTTTTACAAATGTATGAGATTGATTATTTGGATAAAGAGTTTTTCTCGCTTACGAGTTTTACTGATAAGGGGAAGCTTGCTCACTATGCTAATTTGATTAGAGAAAATGAGGTAGGAATGCTTTCTGATGCTGGGACTCCAGGACTCTCAGATCCTGGAAAGATGCTTGTTCAGATTTGTCAAAGTGAGTGATTAAAGTATTCTATTCTTCCTGGAGCAAATGCGCTTATTCCATCTATTGTGGCGGCTGGTTTTGATACTTCAGAGTTTATATATATTGGCTTTTTACCTCAGAAAAAGGGACGTCAAACTGCTCTGAAAACTATGATTTCAAGAGATATTCCAACTTTTTTTTATGAATCAGTGCATAGGATGGGGAAATTGATTGAGGAGCTTCATGAGCTTAATTTTGATGGGAAAATTGCAATTGCTAGAGAGGTGAGTAAACTTTTTGAAGAATATCAGACTTTTGAGTTTCTTAAGCTTTGGGATTTGTATCAGGCGGGAAAACTTGTTTTGAAGGGGGAGTTTGTGGTTTGAGTATGTCCGAAGTAGGGATTTTTGAATTAGTGTTTTTTTATAGTTGTATGATTTTTTCGCTATTAATATAGTTGTGTCATCTTCTGTCTATGAAATAGGTGAAAAAAGAGAGAAAAATCAGATTTTTGTGTGTGTTTTTGCTTTGTTTTGTCCGATGTTTTTAAAAAAATGATTTTTCTCTTGCATTTTATGTTCAAATTCATATAAACTCACTTGCTCTTTTTGAGCCAAGGTAGCTCAGTGGTAGAGCAGAGGCCTGAAAAGCCTTGTGTCGGCAGTTCGATTCTGCCTCTTGGCACCACTTTGTAAATAATTATATAGAATGGGCGTGTAGCTCAGGCGGTTAGAGCGCACCTCTGATAAGGGTGAGGTCGGTGGTTCGAGTCCACCCACGCCCACCATTCTAAAAAAGAAGTGAAATTTCGGGAATTAGCTCAGATGGCTAGAGCGCTTGGTTTGGGACCAAGAGGTCGCGAGTTCGAGTCCCGCATTCCCGAGGTTATGTATGTATAAATCTTTTTGTATACTTCTTGCTGTTGCGAGGTTCAGATACAATGAGATGTGGTTTTGAGATAGGGTTGATAGCTATGTCTTTATGATGTATGACTGTCAAATGATCAAAATCAACTTTTTTTTTGAAAATCTCTTGCAATTGTCAAGAAGATTCATATAGTATGTAGGTATGTTTATTATTTTAGTTTATTAAACAGAAATTACTATGGCTACTAAACCACACGTAAATGTTGGAACTATTGGTCACGTTGATCACGGTAAGACAACATTGACTGCTGCTCTTACAGCTGTTGCTTCAACTAAAGGGTATGCAAAATTTACAGCGTATGATCAGATTGATAACGCTCCAGAAGAGAAGGCAAGAGGTATTACTATTGCTTCTAGACATGTAGAATATGAAACTGATAACAGACACTATGCTCATATTGATTGTCCAGGTCATGCTGACTACGTAAAAAATATGATCGTTGGTGCTGCTCAGATGGATGGAGCTATTTTGCTTTGTTCAGCTGTTGATGGACCAATGCCTCAGACAAGAGAACATATTCTTTTGGCTAAGCAGGTAAATGTTCCAAAGATTGTTGTATTCTTGAACAAATGTGATATGGTTGATGATCCTGATATGATTGACCTTGTTGAAGAAGAAATTAGAGAACTTTTGAAGAGTAACGGATTTGATGAGAATGCTCCTATTATTAGAGGTTCTGCTCTTAAGGCTGTTGAGAATCCTAATGATGAAGCTGCTGCAAAGCCTATTTGGGAACTTTTTGAAGCTTTGGATACTTATATTCCAGTTCCTGAGAGAGATAATCAAAAGCCTTTCTTGATGCCAGTTGAGGATGTATTCTCTATTAAGGGTAGAGGTACTGTAGCAACAGGAAGAATTGAAAGAGGTATTGTTAAGATGAATGATGAACTTGAACTTCTTGGTCTTGGTGCTGATCCTTTGAAGACTGTAGTTACAGGTATTGAAATGTTCCATAAGGCTTGGAATGAAGCAGAAGCTGGAATGAATGTTGGACTTTTGCTTAGAGGTGTAGATAAGGATGCTATTGAAAGAGGGCAGGTTCTTGCAAAGCCAGGAACTGTAAAGACTTTCAAGAAGTTTGAAGCTGAGGTGTATGTACTTAAGAAGGAAGAAGGAGGAAGGCACACTCCATTTATGAGTGGTTATAGACCTCAATTCTTTATGGGAACTACAGATATTACAGGAAATATCGAACTTGCTCCTGGTGTAGAAATGATTATGCCTGGTGATAATGCAAAGATTATTGTTGAACTTATCTATCCAGTTGCTATGGAAGATGGAATGAGATTTGCTATTAGAGAAGGGGGTAGAACTGTAGGTGCTGGAGTTGTTACAAAAGTACTTGAATAGTTTATAGAAAAAAAATAAAAGACAGACCTTGGAAAAGGTTTAAAATCAGTTTTCTGGGGTCTGTTTTCTTAATATTTATTTTTAATCGAGAGTGTATATGTCTGCTGTAAAAAAAGATCAGAGTCCAAAGTTGAGAATTAAATTGAAGAGTTATGATGTGAGAATGTTGGAGTCTTCTGTTTCTAAAGTTGTAGGGCTTTTGGTAAAATCAGGTGCTCAGATTAAGGGACCTATTCCTTTGCCAAAGAAAAGGAAGGTGTATACTGTTTTGAGATCAAACTTTAAGTTTAAGAAATCTAGAGAACAGTTTGAGAGAATTTCTTATACAAGAGTAGTTGATGTTGTAGAAAGTGGTTCAAAGACTATGGAATATCTACAGAATCTATCTATTCCAGTAGGAGTTCTTGTCGATGTTAAGGTTTTTTAAGTTAAAGTATTATAAAATACGAATTACGAATTGTGGGTATACTTATTCGTAATTGGTAATTTGTACTTTGTTTTTAATTGATCAGGTTTTTATGATTATGTCTAGTACTAAAGGAGGAATTGTTGTTTCAAAACAAGAAATGACAAAGATGTGGATTGATGATAAGTTTGTTCCTGTAACTCTTGTAAAGCTTCTTCCTCAGGAGATTATCAGATATAAGACTCATGAGAAGGATGGATATGTTGCAGCAGTTGTTGGTGTTGAGAAGAAAGAATTAAACAAGGGAAAGGGGCAGAAAGTTGCTTATAGTATGGTTACTGAATTTCCTGTAGATGATAGTTTTCTTACTGCTCATCAGGCTGGTGAAAGTTTGGATGGGGCTCTTTTTGATGGAGTGGCTACTATTTCTGTAACTGCTTATTCTAAGGGAAAGGGGTATCAAGGAATGGTGAAGAGATGTAATATTAAGTGAGGTCCTGCTACTCATGGACATAAGTTTACAAGAAGTGGTGGTTCAAAAGGTAATAGAAAGCCTAGAAGAACCATGAAAGGACATCCACATGCAGGGCATATGGGTGCTGAGAAACTTACTATTAAGAGAATCCCACTCTTGAAGGTTCTTGATAGAGGTGATGAAAAGCTTATGGTAGTTAAAGGATCTTTGCCGGGTGCTAGGAATTCTAAACTAAAATTCTTCGTAGAGTAGTTTTTATGATATTATTCTTAATCTAAAATGGTATATTCTGTTGATGTGTATGATAAGAATGGAAAGGTTGCTTCAAAGTTTGATTTTAATGGAGATGTTTTTGCTGATGAAAAGGTAAATCAATCTCTAATTCATGAATATCTTTTGCTTCAGACTGCTAATGCTCGTAATGTTATTGCTAGTACAAAGACTAGGGCTGAGGTTTCTGGGTCTGGTAGAAAACTTTATAAGCAAAAGGGTACTGGTAATGCTAGAGTTGGAGATAAAAATTCTCCAATTAGAAGACATGGAGGAGTTGCTTTTGGTCCTACTTCTGAGAGAAACTTTGAAAAGACTATGACAAAAAAGGCTAGAAAGTTGGCGCTTAATGGTCTGCTAACTCTTAAGTTGAAAGATAATGCTGTTTCAGGATTAGATATTGATACTATGGCTCCAAGTACTAAGTCTGCTATCTCTCTTTTGTCTACTATGGGACAGAGTGGAAAGAAGGTATTGCTTGTTTTGGATAGGAAAGAGGACGGTATTGTAAAGTCATTTAGAAATATTGAAGGTGTGAAATATTTGTTGGTGGATTATCTTAATCCTTATGATCTTATGAATGCAGATGCTGTTGTGTTCTTAAAACCAGCATTAGAAATTGTGAATCAGGCTTAACTTTATTGAAATATTTATGTTTTTTGTTACAACATTATGACATTTAAAGAGAAATTGCAGAGAAGAGCTAGAAAAAATACTGCTACTAAGGCTCTTGTAAAGTTTAGTCCTTATGACATTATTTTGGCTCCTGTTTTGACTGAAAAATCTTACAGACAGCAGGAATTAGCTAATAAATATGTATTTAAGGTACATAATGATGCTAATAAGAATGATGTTGATGTAGCTATTCAATATCTTTACAAGGTTAATCCTGTGAAGATCAATATTGTGAATACTGCATTCAAGGGGAGAGAGAGAAGAAAGCTTGTAAAGAGAGCTTTCAAAAAGGCTATTGTGACTCTTGGAAAAGATCAAAAGATTGAATTTGCTGTATAAGAATTATTTAGTATTGTAAGTATGTGATTTAGATGGCTGTAAAAAAGTATAAACCCTACACTCCTTCTAGAAGGTTCATGATTGGTTATGATTTTTCAGAGATTACTTCAAAGAGACCTGAAAAATCTCTTACAGTAACACTTGGAAGAACTGGAGGTAGGAATAATCAATGAAGAATTACTTCTAGATTTATGGCTGGAGGTCATAAGAGGCTTTATAGAATCATTGATTTCAAGGGATATAATAAGTTGGATATTCCTGCAAAGGTAGCTTCTATTGAATATGATCCGTATAGAACAGCTAGAATTGCTCTTCTTAACTTTGTTGATGGAGAAAAGAGATATGTGTTAGCATGGAAGGGTATTGCTGTAGGGCAGAAGGTTGCTAATGGTCTTTCTAGTGAAATTGCTCCTGGAAATAGAAAGCAACTTAAGGATATTCCAGAAGGTATGAATATTTTCAATCTTGAGATTACTCCTTTTTCTGAAGGTAAGCTTATTAAATCTGCTGGTTCTGTAGCTACAATTGCTGGTAGGGATGAAGCTTTGAAAGTTGTATTTGTAAAAATGCCATCTGGAGAGGTTAGAAAGTTTAATGAGAATTGTTGGGCTACTATTGGAGAAATTTCTAATGGAGATCATAAAAATGTTGTTATTGGTAAGGCTGGTAGACAAAGATGGCTTGGTAGAAAGCCAAGAGTTCTTGGAAAGAACATGAACCCAGTAGATCATCCACTTGGAGGATGAGAGGCTCACTCTCCTATTGGTTCAAAGAGAGGACCTAAGTCATTTAGTGGAAAGCTTGTTTCTTCTGGAATGAAGACAAGAAAAGGAAAGAAATGGTCTGATAGATTTATTGTTTCAAAGAGAAAATAATTTTTGGAAAGAATTTTATTTGTATATATTTTGTTAAATGGCTAGATCTCTTAAAAAAGGTTTCTATGTAAATGAGAAATTGATGAATAAGCTTCTAAAGATGAACGAAACTGGAGATAAGAAAGTAATTAAGGTTTGGGATAGAGCTTGTCATATCGTGCCAGAAATGATTGGATATACTTTTGCGGTACATAATGGGAAACAATTTGTGACTGTTTATGTGACTGAAGATATGCTCGGACATAGATTGGGTGAATTTGTTCCTACAAGACTCTTTAGAGGGCATCCTTTCTAATTAAATTCAGGTTTTTCTGAATGTGTATTTAACTATTAAATCTTATGGTATTATGAGTAAACAGGTTACAGCAGAGTTGAGATATGCACTTTGCTCAGAGAAAAAGATGAATCTTGTAGCAGATCTTGTGAGATGAAAATCTGTTGTTAAGGCATTGGATATGTTGGAGTATATGCCTAAGAAGGGAGCTAAGGTACTCTATAAGCTTGTAAAGTCAGCTGCAGCTAATGCGGTACATAATGATAAAATGGAGCTTGATACTCTTGTTATTGATAGAATTTATGTTGGAAGAGGTCCAAAGATTAAGAGAGTTAGATTTGTTTCTAGATCAAGAATTAGTCATTATGAGAAATATAGATCTTATGTAAAAGTTGTTTTAAATACTAAGTAGTTTGTGAATATGTGACAAAAGGTAAATCCAATAGGAATGAGAGTTGGAATTATGAAATCACGACCATCTGAATGGTTCGCAAAGACAAGAAGACTATCTGCAGATTTCTTTGTTGAAGATATTAAAGTGAGAGATTTTTTGGAAAAGAAGCTTGCTAGATCTGGTGTGGCTAAGGTTGTGATTAGAAAGACTCTCAAAGAAGGTGAAATTATTCTTTTCGCATCAAAGGTTGGTGTTATTATGTGAAAAAACGGTGAAAAGATTAAGGCTTTGGAAGAGGAATTGACAAAGAAGTTTGGTAAGCCTTTTAAGATTACTATCAAAGAAGTAAGAACTCCTGAACTTTCTGCTAAGATTATGGCTGAATATATTGCTTCTCAACTTGAGGCTAGAATGCCATATAGAAAGGTTGTAAAACAAGTACTTTCTAGGGTTATGGAGAAGGGTGCAAGTGGTATTAAGATTCAGATCGGAGGAAGACTTGGAGGTACTGATATTGCTAGAAGTGAAAAGTTTATTGATGGTAGAGTATCTTTGCAGACTTTTAGATCTGATATTGATTATCATTATCTTCAGGCTATGACTAAGTACGGAGTACTTGGAATTAAGGTTTGGATTGAAAAGTGAGTACTTACTGGTACAAAGAAGAAAGCAAAGAAAACTCTGAATTTAGACTAATTTTTAGTCAGTTGATATTGGTTCAGATTTGGTATATTTTTTAATTGAGATTTGTTATTATCATGTTGTTGACTCCAAAAAAATGGAAATATAGAAAGCAAATAGTTCCATCATTGAAAGGAAAGAGTGCTAGAGGAAACTATGTAGCATTTGGAGAATATGGGCTTAAGGCTACTACTAGTGGATACCTTACTAATAAGCAACTTGAGGCTGCCAGAAAGGTTATTGTTAGACATACAAGAAAGGTTGGTCAGCTTTGGATGAGAGTTTTCCCTGATACTCCTATTACTAAAAAAGGACTTGAAATGCCGATGGGATCTGGAAAGGGAGATGTTGATATTTATGCAGCTCCAGTAAGAAAGGGGAAGATTGTATTTGAACTTTCAGGACTTTCTAGAGAGTTAGCTGAACAGGTAATTATCAGTGCTGCGAAAAAGTTGCCAATTAAGGCAAGATTTGTAGCGAAGGGAGAAATTAAGTAATATTTTTATACCACTAAAGTGTTTTTGAGATGAAAGGAACTGGTTTGTTTATGAAAGAACTTATTTCTAAGGATGTGAAGGGGTTGGTTGCTATGAGAAAACAATTGAAGCAGGAACTCTTTGAACTAAGAATGAAAAATAGCGTGAGAGCACTTAAGGAAACTCATAAAATCGGAGACTTGAGAGTTAAGATCGCTAGAATCAATACTGTTTTACAATCTAAGATTAATGCATAATGACAATTATCGGTGAAAAAAATATTAAGGAATTGATTGGAGAGGTTGTAAGTGATAAGATGAACCAGACTTGTGTTGTTTTGGTAAAGTCTGTAAAAATGCATCCTATTTACAAGAAGAGATTTGTTGTAAGAAAGAAGTATTTTGCACACAATGCTGAAAATAAGGCACAGGTAGGAAACACTGTAAAGATTAGATTGGTAAAACCTATCTCTAAGATGAAGAAGTGGAATATTATAGAGGTATTATAGTTTTAGATTGTTTAGTTTTTGAGAATGTTGCAACAAGAATCTTTGGTTGTGGTTGCTGATAACACCCAAGCAAAAAAGGCAAAAATTATCAGAGTTTTGAAAGGATCTTCTGGAAGAATCGCTAGAGTTGGAGATAGAGTTGTTGTTGCTATTAAGGAGGCAACTCCTGCGGCTTCAGTAAAGAAAGGACAGGTTTGTCAAGCTGTTGTTGTAAGGACAAAAAAGGAAATTGCTAGAAAGGATGGTACTTATATCAGGTTTGCTGATAATGCTATTGTTCTTCTTACAAAGGATGCTAAAGGAAATATGAATCCTATTGGTAAGAGAGTTTTCGGACCTGTTGCAAGAGAGCTTAGAGAAAATTATAGAAATATTACTAATATGGCGGAAGAAGTTTTGTAATAGCGTATTAAATTTATTTGTAATTGTATTATCTAATGAAAAAGCTTAGAAAATCTGATCCAGTAATTGTTATTTCAGGTAAGTCTAAAGGTGCGGTTTCTGTAATTGAAGCTGTAGATGGAGATATGGTTTACCTTAAGGATGTAAATGTTGTAAAGAAGGCTGTGAAATGACAAGGATTTGTAAAGAAGACTTTGCCTTTGCATGTATCAAATGTGGCTTACTATCTTGCAGACCAAAAGGTTGCTACTAAAATTGCTGTAGAAGTAAATAAGGATGGAAAGAAGGTAAGAAAGGCTAAGAAAAATGGAAAGGTTATTGATTAGTTGTTTTAAATATTTTTGATTGTTTAGGTATGAAAAAATCTGAATTGTTTGCAAAACTTAAGGATCATTTGCAACTTAAGAATATCAATCAGGTTCCAAAGATTGACAAGGTAATCGTTTCTATGGGAATCGGTTCTTTGGTGACAAGAAAGGGACATAAAGATTTTGAAGAATTTGAAAAGAATTTGATCAGAATTACTGGTCAGAAGCCTGTATTGATTAAGTCTAAGAAGGCTATCTCTAACTTTAAACTTAGAGAAGGAATGCCTGTAATGCTTAAGGTTACTTTGAGAGGAGTAAGAGCTTACGATTTCTTGGATAGGTTTGCAAAGATGGTTTTGCCAAGAATTAGAGATTTTAGTGGAGTTTCTAAGAAGAATTTTGATCCTAAGGGGAATCTAAATCTTTGACTTCAGAATTATAATATTTTTCCTGAACTTGGAGTTGATGATGTAAATCTTCCAATGGGACTTCAGCTTACAATTGTAAGTACTGCAGGTACTCCTGAGGCATCTCAAGCATTGCTTCAAGAGATTGGATTCATCTTTAAGTAAAATTATTTATATTTATCATTTGTTATCTGATGGCAAGAACTGCATTAAAAGCTAAACAATGAAAAATGTTTGAAAAGAGGTTTGTTAAAGGAGAAAAACTAGAACAACCAACAAAGTATTACAATAGATGTAGGCTTTGCGGAAGATCTAAGGCTTATATTAGAGATTTTGGTATTTGTAGAGTATGTCTTAGAAGATATGCAAGGGACGGTTTGATTATGGGACTTAAGAAGGCTAGTTGGTAATAGTTTGTTTTATTTTATGAATTGTACTGATAAAAATGAGTTATGTTAATGCACCAGTTCATGATTTGTTGATAAGGATAAAGAATGCTTATATGGCTAGAAGAACTACGGTAGATGGAGTTGTTTACTCAAAGTTTAAGGCTAATATTCTTGATCTTTTGAAGCAATATGGGTTTGTTAAGGATTTTTCAATCCAGGGAACTGACTCTAAAAAGGAGATTTCTATTGAATTGAAAAAGGTGGTAAATCCTGTAAATGATATTCCTTCTGTAAAGTTCTATTCTAGGCCATCTAGACCTTGGTATGTTGGATATAAAGATCTAAAGAGTGTTGCTGGAGGAAAGGGACTTGGAATTATTTCAACAAATCAGGGACTTTTGCCAGCGCATGTGGCTAAACAGAAGAAATTAGGAGGTGAATTAATTGCTGAGATTTATTAATATATGCCTAATAGATTACTTTACTATTTAAAATTGCGATTCGATGTCAAAAATTGGTAAGAAACCTCTAAATATTCCACAAGGAGTTGAGGTTGAATTAGCTGAAGGATTAGTTAAGGTAACAGGTCCTAAAGGGACTTTGTCTTGGAACTTTCCTCACGGAGTAAAAATCGAAAAAAATGAATCAGAATTGACTTTTTCTATTCTTTCTGATGAGTATAAAAATCTTTGGGGATTGGCAAGAACTTTGACTGCTAATATGGTAGAATGAGTTTCTAATGGATATGAAAAGAAACTTCTTATTATTGGAGTAGGATATTCTGCTAAATTAGAAGGTAGAACATTGGTGCTTTCACTTGGATTTGCTCATAAGGTTAACTTCCCACTTCCAGAAGGAATTGATATGAAGGTTGAACAAGATCCTAAAGGAAACACTGTTATCTTTGTTTCAGGTATTAGTAAGGAACTTGTTGGTGAGGTTGCAGCTAAGATTAGATCTCACAAGAAACCTGAACCATATAAAGGAAAGGGAATCAGATATTTTGATGAGTATGTTAAGATTAAGCCAGGAAAATCTGCTAAGAAATAATAGCTATTGAATGTAATTTTACATTATTATATGTTTATTGTTATGAGTTATTTGAAGAATAAGCTTCAAGAGAAGATTAGAAAGTATTTGAGAAGAAAAAATAAAGTAAATACTAAGATTAAGAATCTTCATCCTGAATATAGACTTTTGGTAGAGAGATCTAATCTCTATGTGTCTGCTCAGGTACTTGATGCACAAGGAAATGTAGTTGCAGTGTCTTCAGATAAAACTGCATCAGGAGCGACTAAGACTCAAAGAGCTGAAGCTGCAGGAGCAAGTTTTGCAGAAGTTCTTAAGGGAAAGGGTGTAGAAAAGATCGCTTTTGATAGGAATGGATATTTGTACCATGGAAGAATTAAGGCGTTTGCTGATGGTTTGAGAAAAGGAGGAATTCAGTTTTAAGTTTTCTTTTGAAATACTATTTATCTATATAAATTACTATGTCTATGAGACCAGAAAGAGATACTAGAAGAGAAAAGCCAAAGAAGGAATTTGATGAATTGCTTTTGGAGGTAAGAAGAGTTACGAGAGTGACTACTGGAGGTAGAAGGCTTTCTTTTAGAGCAACAATTTTGATTGGAAACAGAAAGGGGAAAATCGGACTTGGTATTTCTAAAGGAAATGATGTGGCTAGCGCTGTTCAAAAAGCTTCTCATGAAGCTTACAAGAATATTTTTGAAGTGCCATTGACAAAGAACGATACTGTTCCGTATCCTATTTCTATGAAGTATAAGGCTTGTATTGTAAAGCTTTTGCCAGCTTCAGAGGGTACTGGACTTAAGGCTGGTTCATCTATCAGATCTGTATTGGAACTTGCTGGATATTCAAATATCCTTTCAAAGATGGTTGGTTCAAATAATAAGCTTAATAATGCACTAGCAACTATTCAGGCTTTGTCTGCATATAAGCATGCTGATTATTTTACAGCACTTAAGGGAGATAAGAAGGAGGAAGCTGTTTCTGAAGCAAAAGAGGCTCAAGTAGAAGCTTCAGCAACTGAGGAAAAGGCTCCAGCTAAGAAGGCTGCTCCAAAGAAGACAGCTGATGCTGCAAAAAAGGCTCCAGCTAAGAAGGCTACTACAAAGAAGGCTGAAAAAGCTGAATAGTCAGGTTTTTACTCTTTATGATAATGATACACATGAAACTTCATAGTTTGGTGAGAAGTAAGGGTCTAAAAGACAAACTTAATAGAAGAGGTAGAGGTAATGCTTCTGGAAGAGGAAATTTTTCTGGAAGAGGATGTAATGGTCAAAAGGCAAGAAGTGGACATTCTATGAAGCCTTTCTTTGAAGGAGGACAGACTTCTGTAGTACAGAGAATGCCTAAACATAGAGGATTCAAGAGATATTATAAGCTTGTTGAACTTTATGAAGTACTTAATTTGGCTACTCTTGAAAAGGATACTAGAGTTACAGATATTGTAAGTAAGCCAGTTCTTGTTGAATTAGGATACCTTCATTCAACTGAGGATAAAGTTAAGATTCTTGGAAATGGAGAATTGACTAAGGCATTGTCTTTTGAAGGAATTGAGCAATTTTCAGACTCTGCTAAGCAAAAAATTCAAAATGCTGGTGGAAATATTAAATAATTCGTAGAATAATCTATTATACACTAGAATATGAGAAGCACGAGTACTGAGTTACCGTGCTTTCTTCTTTACTGGTGACTCTTGGTGTTTTGCTTGACATACTAGAGGAAATAATTATTACTATCAGGTATACTTTAACTTATTATTTCATGAGAATGAAGGGTGTTAAAAGTTTTTCAAAAAAACTTCGTGAAGTCTTTATGAATAAGACTATTAGAAACAAGATTCTCTTTACTTTAGCTATTTTAGCGGTATATAGACTCTTGGTATTTATTCCTGTTCCATTTGCAGATATTGGAGCGCTCCTCTCTCATACTTTAGGAGGGACATCTGACTATGGATATTTTGTGATGTTGCTTTGAGGGGCATTAGATCAGTTTTCTTTTATTGCTATTGGTATTTCTCCATATATTACTGCTTCGATTATTATGCAGCTTGCTGGAGTGGTTATACCTGCAGTTGAGGAACTTAGTGAACAAGGTGAAGTTGGACAAGCTAAGATTAACCAATATACAAGATATTTGACTCTTCCTCTTGCATTTTTGCAGGGAATAGGATCAGTGTATTTGATCAATAGTATGCTTGGTGGAGCTGTGATTGATACTTCTCTTGTTAATGTACTTTTGGCTGGATTCACTATGATGGTTGGTTCTATTATGTTGATGTGGCTTGGAGAACTTATTACAAGTAAGGGAATCTCAAATGGTATTTCAATGCTAATCTTTGCTTCAATCGTAGCTGGAATTACTCAGCAGTTGTATTCATCATTTGCTACTGCTCAGAGTGTTTGGGGAATGCTTATGTTCGTGTTGGTGATTGTATTGGTACTTGTGATTCTTTCTATCTTTATTCTAAAGTCTGTGAAGGAGATCCCTATTATTTATGCTAAGCAAGGAAAAGCTCAGCAGTCTTCTTCTTTGCCAATTCCTCTTAATCCAGTAGGAATGGTGCCTATTATCTTTGGTATGGCATTTGTTTCATTCCCATACCTCTTGGCTAAGTTAGTTACTCAATTTAATCCAGCAAATGTGAAATTAGTGGCAGTTGCTCAGTGGGTAGAGACTCATTTTAATATCTACTCTGCAAATCCTGGGGTTTGGGCTATCTTTGCTTATGTGATCTTCATCGTATTGTTTACTTTCTTTTATGCGATGATTACCTTTAGTCCAGATAAGATCTCTGATAATATTCAGAAAAGAGGTGGTTTTATCCCATCTATTAGGCCTGGAAAAGCTACAGCTCAATATATTAATAAAGTTTTGATGCATCTTTGCCTCTGGGGAGGTTTAGGACTTGCTTTGATTGGTATCTATAGTTATATTCTAAAGTGGATTCCTTTTGTTCAGACTATCGTTGAAGCTGTTGGATCGTTGCCAACTGTAGTGACTGGTTCAGGAGTGATTATTATTGTAGGAGTTGTTCAAGAAATTGTGAATAAGATTGAAGGAGAACTTGTTATGAAGAAGTATGAAGCTTACGAATAATTTGATTTTGAAATAGAAAAGACTGACCTTAGAGTCAGTTTTTTTTGTTATTTTTTATACTGAAATATATTATATCATAAAATATAGAAAAGGCAAGTATTAAATGTATGGGATTTTTTGAAAAAGATGACAAATATTTTTTTTGCTGTATAATTATCTATGAAGAATTTTATATCATAGTGGTTATGAAAGATGACGAAAAAGGAGTATATCATTACCTTTCTAGATAAAGTAAAAGATATCTGGGAGCCGGCAAGAGGATTTGCTGTACTGATGAGGTATGATATTTTTAATGATCAGCAGATTGATACTTTCTTTGAGCTATTTAAGAGTGTTGTACATTCGACAAATGATCAGCAGAGAAAGAGGAAACTCCAACTTGCGATTGATAATATTGAAGCAATAAAAAGAAAGGAAAAGAAGTCAGAATCAATCCACTTTGAAAGAGATTTGGATGCGATCCTTACTGAGGCATAATTATTCCCTAAGTATATATCTATTTTTATGATTTATTGTATATTAAGATGAGTAATCCAGAAATGAAAAATATTCAGACGGCTGATAAGATTAAAGAAGGTCTGTATGGTTCAGATATCGTTGATGATCAGGCTATTGCTGAACTCAATAAATTTGTCTTGGAGGAGAAGGATGGTGATAAGGCAATTACTAAAAAGATGCTTAAGGAAAATTTCTCTAAGTATGAGCCTAAAATTAATGAAATTCTTAATGGTAAGAATCAGGTTTCTTTAATTAAGAAAGCGTTTGAGAGTGCGAAAACTCAAGATGAGAAGTCAGAATTGGCTGTAATTTTTCAACAAAAGCATCTTTCTGCTAAGTATGATGTTGCTTTAAATGAGATTAGAAAATCTTTGTCTGATGTGCAGAAGAAGTTAGATCAAGAACAGTCTCCTCAGATTAAGGAAAAACTTAGAGGACTTCGTACTGAATTAGAAAATTTGCAAGATAGTTTACAGAAAGAGCTTAAGGATCTTACTACAGAGGTGGCGGATCAGATTTCTAATTTGTCTAGAATTATAGAAGCATATAATGTAGCAGATCAGAATGAACTTACAGTAAAGGGAAGTGAGACAAAAAATGACAAAAAAAGAGTACATAAAATAGCTAGAGAAACTAGAAAAGTATTTAAGGAGCTTTCATCTCAGGAGCTTGAATCAAAGGCGAAGCATGTTGAGATCTCTCTTAAACTTCAACCCAAAGAGACTCAAATTATGAGGCATTTTGCTGGTATAGTGAGTGATGTTATTAGAGATTCTGGAAAATCAGTGACTACAGATTGAACCCTTATTGAAAAATTTGTACTTGATTTTATCCATAATTATTCACTTAATGATTTTTCTGACGAAGATATTATTAAAAAATTCTCAGATAATGGTTTAACAATTAAGAAAGAAAGTTGGCTTGATAGGAGAGCTGGGCAGAGGTGAGTAGTATACTTGAGAGAGGTTGCAGATTTTTATAATGCTAGTCACGATATTAAGGATGTTGACGCGTATAATTCAGGTTCAAACTTGAGGAAGTATTTTGATCTAATTAGACAAACCGGTTCGTTTCAATCAGCTTTAGATACCTTTAATCCAGAAATGGAAAAGGCTCTGGATTTACGTAAATTGCCTAGAAATGAGAGATTTACTAAGTTGAAAGAAACTAAAAAGGTAACTAAGGATGATATTGATAAGGTGATGGATCTTTGTCTAGATTTTAACCTGGATGGGATGATCGCTTATGGCGATACTGGTATCAAGGGAGGAAATCAGATTAAGGAAATGTTTAGTAAATTTGGTACTCTAGAAGAGAAAAAGCAAGCTTTTGAGAATGTTTTAAATGCTGTTTCTAAGGCTAATAAGTCTCAATTGCAAGAAAAAAAACTGACTGTAGATGATGTTATTCAGGATTTTCAAGCTTTTACTGCAGTTCAGAATTTTCTTAAGAATCCTCCGATGGATATGAATTATATCCTTAAGTATGGAGAGAATGCTTTTGATGAGTATAAGAAAGCAATGACGACAGATCTTCCTTTAACTTTGGAGGAAAGAAATATGAGGGATCAAGTGGTTGAAGGAGGTGCTAGAGAGATTATCAAAGAAGTGTGAGATAAAGTAACTGAAATTGAGGCTAAATCTGCAAAGGCTAAGGCAGAAGGAAGGGATAAAGATGCGGAAAATTACCAGAAGGCTGCTGAAAAGCTTAAAAAACTTAGAGATATGGATGCAAAGCTTCTTAGAGAAGGACTCAGAGAGGTGTTGGAAGGACAGGCGGCTGCGATTAGACAGTCTGGACTTGGTGCTGGAGTAGATATTCCGCTTACTAGGATTTTGAAGGGACTTTCATTTAATTTTGGAGCTAGATACAGCGAAGATGGATCTATCAATGCTGGAGTGAATCTGGCATGGAATGGTAGTGTAGATCTTTCTGCAAATGGTAGATTTAAGGGATTTGCTGGAGTTTCTGCTGGAACTAATCTTTTGTCTATCCCAATTTTAGGAGGAAGCGCTGGACTTGGATATACCTTTGAAAATTCTAAGCAAGATAAATCGCTTGATGTTAGAAGTGAAAAGACCTTTACACTTGGTGTTTGAGGTTTAATTGCTCCTAGTGTAATTGGATGGAATATTAATATTGGTGTAGATAGGGATCTTGATGCTGGTAGATTGCAGATGCAGGAAAAGATTAAATCAAGTGTTGGTAGTTTAGTTGTGGATTTGATGAGTTCTTCTGATGAAAAAAATCCTGAAAAAAAGTTTACTTGAGAAAAGTATAAATTTGATGAGAAAGTTCTTAAGGAGAAATTAGAGGCTAGATATCTGAAAACTAAGAAAGAAACTCTTGATGTTGCTGTTAAAAACCTTGGTCAGATTTTGCAATATTATGACTGAGTTGAAATGGATGAGGCTAATGTTTCTTTGATTGCTGAGGAAATTTCGAGTGCATATTCT
Source organism: uncultured bacterium (assembly GCA_963552955.1). Taxonomy (GTDB): domain Bacteria; phylum Patescibacteriota; class Gracilibacteria; order Absconditabacterales; family Absconditicoccaceae; genus HOT-345. The sequence continues at coordinate 31,024 of CAUVLQ010000002.1, read as the reverse complement.
CAGGCTTGGTCAAATATGCAGGCGCTTAAACTTGCTGATAAGGGATGGTATATTTCTGGAGCTGGGCTTTCAGTTAGCTTTTTCCAAGGAGTGATCCCAGTAGTTGGAATTTTGAAGTTTGCAAAGCATAGATTTCATGGGTCTTCTGATACAAAAGAATCAATTCAGAATTTTATTGCTATGAGAGAGACATGAAAGTGAAATAGAGAGCTTGTGGATGAGAACCTGAGCAATAATTTGATCGCTCTTGAGCAGCAACTTGGGGTTGAGAAAGGAACACTTTTGCTTGTAGCTGATCAAGATGGAGCTGCCGTTGAAGAGTGAAAAGATGCTGATTATATTCAGATTTCTTTAGATAAGTTGCTTGCGAAATCAAATATTGCTTTGAATCCGGCGATTAAGCAGAATATAAAAATTGATAAAGAAAAAAGGACGATTGTCGTTCATAAAAATACTCTTTTGAGAGCTTCAAGTGGATATTTGGCTGATTCAAAAGCTATGACCTTGGATATTGGGGCTCATAGGACAGATAAGTCAGCGCAGATTGTTACAAAGGATTCGGTGAATGATTTTTTGAATAATCAAGTGAATGAATGGAATCTTAACCCAGAAGCTAAGATTGCTCCAGAAAAGTTGCCAAAATTGGCTGCTAGTTTGGATGAACAGAAGTTTGCTAGAGCATTTAAGGAATTGAAGGACCAAGTTGTTAAGGCTGGTTATGAATTCCCTGCAGAATATGCAAATTTGACTATAGAAAAAAACACAACTGAAGATGGGAAGATGGTTTATGCCTTGTTTAATAATGGTTCTTTGGTGACAGGCGATGATTTGAATGCAGTGATTATCCCTGAGGGAAAACATCTTGTGATTGATACAACGAGTGGTGAGGTAGAGTTTAAGTTTGAAGATATTCAAACTCGTAAGGAAAATTTTAAAGTAAAATTTGAGGGGCTTCCTAAATCTGCTCCTATATCTGCTGATGTTTTGAATGTAGATCCGGATATACAGGGGCTTATTGATGGGGTCTATGCAAACTTGAGTCTTTTGAAGTCAAACGCGATTAGAAATGTAGCTCATAAAGCTACAGGTAGAGCTTCTTTAACTAATGGATATGTTGCTTGGAGAAAGGCTTTGTCTGATTTTTGTTGTGAATTACCGAAAGAGTGAGATTATACGAAGATAGATCTCGCGGCAGATAAGATGATTGCGTTGTTGTTAGATATGGATGGATATATTCAGCATTCAGACGGTGCGAATAAAGCTGGAATTTTTAGAGACATATTGGGAGGAAGTTGAGGTTTGTATGCATTAAAGGAGAAAACAGATTATGCTAGTAAGGTAAAATTGCAGCAGTTACTTCTAGCATTAGATGGTATGTTTAGTAGAACACAAAATGTAAGAGGAACAAATGAAAATAATAAATATCAACTACAATATGGTGCTGAATCTAATAAGAATACATTTAACCGGATTACTACAGATATTTCGACAAAGATTGTGGCTAAAATGAAGAAATTGAATGCTAAAAAAACTGGTCAATTTGATTGTTATGAGGACTATGCAAATTTATTTAAGTCAATGAATGAAGGAACTCAAAATATTGAATCTCAAGTATCATCTGTAGTAAAGGAAGGGGTTATTGCTTATAACTATGGAAATCCTGCAGATATGATGAGACCTATTATCAATCCACATATTATTGAGTGAACAGAAAATAAGAATAAGCTTCCTATTCCTGAAGCAGTAAAATTACATGTTCTACAGCAGCTTTTCCAGGAAGATTCAATTCTTGTTGCGAATATCCTTCAGAGTCTTAAGGAGAGAACTTGAAGTACTCAGACTTTGGAGGAAATGAGAGAGATCGTTTATGCTCAACTTTGAAGTCTTTTGAAGTGAGAAGCTGTTGACATTTGATGAAAAAAGGTTACTATGTGAGTTAGTTTCTCTACTGGATATTTTGCTCAGTGTGTGAACCATATGGTAATGATTGGAGATCTTCATTTTAATGTTGAAGGAACTCCAGGTAATCCTGATGGAGGTAAGAATAGATTTGAAGCCGAGATTGCTGGATCAGCTCAAGTAGTAGCAAGTATGGAGAGTGATATCCAGAATAATAACACTACGAGAAGATTCGCTGTCGCTGCAGAGGTTGCACGTTTCCACACGGATAGTCCTGGTACTCCGACTACGGAAGGAGGTGATTGAGAGAAAACTGAATGAGGAGATGAGTGAGATACTCCACCGTCTAATAAACCTGCATGATCAGAAGATACCGGTAATGAGGGTAAGGGGGAGGTTACAGTAAAAGACCAAAAGGATACATCTAATATAAATCCTGCAGGTGCTCCAAATGTTCCTCCATCAGCTCCTACCCCTTCAACAACTGAGGAAAATCCTTTAGATGTATAGATATTTATAAATAGTTTTGAGGTTTTATAATTATATTTTAAAAAGATGAGAAGCTTTAAATTCTTGTTATTTGCATTGCCTTTGTTGATTTTGTGAGTCGGTAATACGTTTGCTGCTCCATATCAGGAAGTCTCTTGTGGTAATCAACCTTCGAATAATAGTTGTTCTCAATGTTTTAATGCTTGAAGTATCTATGAATGATGGTCTAGGCTAGGTATTTATGACGAATTTGTGAATTCTTCAGATAATACTTACTTGTATTATGATAAGGAGAATAAATATCCTTATACTTGGGAGAAACTTCAGTCAACTACAAATTGGGATATGTCTCGTCCATTGTTTAACTATGTAAATAATAGTAGGAGATCTCATTTTTGGTATACCTCAAAGGCTGGAGATTTGTACCATATCTTTGACCCTAAGTTTACAGATAAGTATCTTCAGGCAGATAGTGATAGAGGAATTCAGTTAAGATCGGTTGCTCCCGGTACAAATAAGGATTCTCCAGCATTTTTATTGAGAGTTCATACAAATTATCGTCAATTCTTAGGTGCTGGTAAGGTTTGAGATCTGCGTAAGCATACGGAATGTTTCTACTTCTATGCTAATTGGTGTTGAGATGGAGTTTTGCAAGCTGATAAGTGAGAAAAATGTGATCCAAATGATCCAAATAAAGTTGGTTGGGGAAATGGCGGATGTAATGCATCTTGTCAACCGATCAATAATGAACCTCCAGTATGTAAGAGTGACTACAATGGAAAAACTCTTGATAATTTAACAGAAGGAAATCATCTCTGTGAAAAGGGGACGGTTTCAGAATTCAAGTTCGCTAATAATAAATGGACGTGGAAATGTAATGGTCAAGCTGGAACTACTCCAGTAGATTGTAGCGCAACCAAGAATGATAAAGTTTATGATTTGGCATTGACGAAAGTGGTTAGTACTGAGACTCCTGCTCCTTATCAGACAGGAAGTACAGTGAAGTTTTTAATTACTGTAATCAACCAGGGAAACTATATTGCAAAAAATATTCAGGTGACTGATTATTTGCTAAATGGGCTTGAACTTGATGATGCAGGTTGGACGAATGCAGGAGCTGGAAAGGTTGTAAAAACACTGACTCAGGAGATCGCTCCCGGGAAGTCAGTAGCTGTAACTTTACAGGCTAAGATTTCGGCAAATTTTACAGGTAATAAGATTAGAAATCTGGCAGAAATTAGTAAGGATAATTCTGCTGATTATAATACTACAGATAAGGATAGTACTCCAGATTCTGATGTGAATAATGACTGTTTTAGAGAGGAACATTTGGTGACTGGGAATGGAAAACTTGCTCAGACACAGGGGTGTTCTGATGCAACAGATGAGGATGATCATGATGGAGTAGACTTTACAGTTACTCCTAAGGTTCCAGAGGCAAAGTATGATCTTGCTTTGACAAAGAAGATTTTTAATCCAAAGGCGACTTATCTTACTGGAGAACGTTTGAGTTTTGAAATTACCTTGTATAACCAAGGGAATAAAGAGGCAAAAAATATCGAAGTAACTGATTATTTGCCAAATGGACTTGAACTTGATGATCCGACTTGGACGAATGCTGGAGGTGGAAAAATTACACAGACCGTGACTCAGACTATTCTACCTAATAAAGATTATACCCTTATTCTTAAGGTAAAGATTTCCGAGAATTTTACAGGAACTGAGATTACTAATTATGCAGAAATTAGTAAGGATAACTCTGGAGATTATAATACTACAGATGTAGATAGTACTCCAGATAATAATTCAACGAATGATTGTTTTAGAGAATGACATTTAGTGACTGGAAATGGAAAGCTTGCTCAGGCACAGGGATGTTCTGATGCAACAGATGAGGATGATCATGATGGAGTAAAAATTCTTCTTACAACTCCAAAAAATCCAAATATTAAGAAAGAGCTTACAGGACCTGCTGGGCATAGGTATGCTGTAGGAGAACTTGTTGGATTTAAGATGCCATTTAAGAATCCTCATAATGTTCAGATTAATAATGTGAGTGTAAGAGATTACTTGCCTCAAAATCTAGAATATGTAAGTAGTGAAATCCATGGTGTTACTCCATATGTAAGTGGACAATTTATGAGTGGAGCTGTTCAAGTTGTAGAATATTCAGGTTTTAATCTTGCTCCATTGCAAGAGGGATATTTGCTTTTAACAGGTAAGGTAAAGGCTGATTATCTTGATCAGAGGATTAATCTTGTTCAGATTCTTGTGAATAAAATTGTAGTGGATCATGATACTAAGTGATATCCACTTAAGGATAGAGCACTTACCATTGAAAAGGTTGTTGATAAGAGAGTTTTAGCAACTGGAGAAGTTGCGACCTTTACAATTAAGGTTTCAGTAACAACTGGAAGTTATACAGGATTGACTGTTGTGGATACCTTGCCTGCTGGACTTGTCTATGATAATGCTTGGCAGCTCACAGGAACAAGACCTAATATGGAAACAATCAGTTTTGCGACTGGTAAAAATAGTCAAAATCTGGATACTTTGACATGGAAGTTTAAGTTCCCTGATACTATTAAAACAGGTGAGAGTTTCCAGATTGAGATGAAGACTAAACTTACTGAGAGTTCAAAGACAGTTTATACCAATAAAGCTTGTGTAGAAAATCCAGATGGAAATCCTCCTGAGTATTGTGATCCTGAGGATGTCGTTCCTAAAAGACCTGGAGGTGATTTGAGTATTAAAAAGTATGTAAATAAAGTACTAGCTGATGCAGGAAGAGAAGATATTGAGATGACAGGATTTGCTCAATGACAGACTGGGTACTTTACTCTTGAGGTTAGAGATGCAAGAGTAGGTTTGACAGGATTTGTTGTTAGTGATGTGATTGAATGAAATCTTCAGTACTTAGATTCAAAGGATTTAGCAAATAATGCTTTTACTGGAGAATTTATCAGAGCGACAGCTAATACTGGTGCATATACGTATACTGTTAATGTTGATGTTCAAAATTTGCCTGGAAATAAGACAAAACTTGAATGGAAGGTAAATATGACAAGTGGTCAGTTTTTACCTGGTGATATATATAAGATTAAGTTTAAAGTAAAGGTAAATGGTGATCAAAAAAATATCGGTGTTGTAAAATATGTGACTCCGGATCATCCAAATGGAGAAGATGAAGATGATGCAACTCCTAGAGTTGTGGATGTAAAACTTCTCATCAAAAAATATGTAAGTAGTGCTCAAACTGGTGCAGCTTGGGATGATAATTCTATGCAATTTAGTAATGGATCAACTGCTTTCTTTAAGCTTGAAATTAAAGATGCAAGTAAACCATTGTCTGGGTTTATTGTAAAGGATAGAATAGAAGGAAATCTTCAGTATTTGGATTCTACTGATTTGTCTGGTAATGCTTTTACTGGAGTGATTACTTTTGGTCCTAATAATCCAACACATCCAGCATATACTATTGTGCCTACAGTTTCTGGAACACATCCAACTGATATTCAGTGGAATGTGAATATGGGGACAGGTGCTTTTATGCCTGGTGATGTCTTGAATATTATTCTTAAGGCTAAAAAGAATGGAGATCAGGTAAATACTGGACGTGTAGAATATCCACTTCCATGAGGTGGTACAGGACATAGTCAAGATCCTGCTGCTGTAACTACTCCAGGTGGAGGTGGTTGAGGATGATGAGGTGGTTGAGGATGATGAGGATGACGATCTGGATGAGGTGGTGGACGCTGTTGAGACGGTAGACAAAACTGATTTGAGATTTGTGATCTAGGATGAAGAGATACGATTAGAGGTGGGAAATTATTTAAGTATGATGAGAACCCTAAAAATGACCTCTATAATGGTTATACCTGTACAGAAACTTGTACTCTTGTAAATAATTGATGAGTGAAAGAATCTCCCGCCTGTTTTGATGTTCAGAATTGATCTATTTCTATTATGAAATGAGAAGTTCTTCCGTTCTTTTGGAATATTGAAGGGCAATTAGGAAAGCGTCCGAATGAAGAGAAAATAAAGTATATCAAAAATACTTTCTTTGTTTCTGAGCAGGATAATTCATGTAAACCTGAAGATCAGTGAAAAATTGATCTGAGAACAATGGAGTGTACGTTTGTTGTATATGGTCCAGGGGAAAATGGTGCTAATAAGATTTACGAGTTTAAGGTGCCTTGTGTTAATCAGGATGGATGGGATTTAAATTGAAAGATATTGCCTCGTATTGCATCCTTTGTTGAGCAAAATAAAAAAGGTTGGTTTGGTGGTAGTGAATTGTTACAAGTTTGAACAGTTAAAGATGTTTTTAAAACTCTTGATAATTGGGAATATCCAACATTGCTTCCATTTTCTTCAAAGTTGATTTTGACAAATTTTGGAGAATGAGATAAGACATCGATTCGTGGATGGAATGGATTATTCCCTCGTGCAGAGTTTAGTGGAGTAAAAACTAGTATTAAGGAATTTTGAGAGTATAAGCTATCACTTGAGAATATTAGGTATAAAACTTGTACTTCTGTTGTAAATGATAAAGGAGCTACTACTTATCGTGTTAATATTGCTTGAGAAACTGATAGGGTTTGTGAGGTAGACTTTGCTGTTACGGATCCGTATTTGATTCAGAAGAGTCCATATGGAATTTGAAATAAAGCAACAAAGGATCTTAATAATTATAAGCTTAAAAATGGAAAGAGTTTTATGGAATCAGTTTTCCCTACATCTTCTATTTCTACAACTGCTTATTCGGTTCCAGCGGGTACTGAAAATCTGTTTAGAACCTTTAAGAATAAATACTCAAAGATTGCAAAGTCTGTGAATGTTGAGAAGTGACTTAGTAAAGTTCCTTGAAAGTCAATCTATCTTGTATCAGAGAAGCAAATTGATCTTGATGGTCTGATTTCTAATTCTAGTAAGCCTTTCACTTTAATTGCTACACATCCAGACGCAAATATTTCTATAAAGGGAGATGTTAATGCAAATGCTATGATTATGACGCAATGAACTATTACTTTTGATGCTTCTAATTCTTGTAATGATGGAGGTGGTAGAAAGTGAGGTCATGCTCCTCAAATTGTCAGATGAATCTACTATGCAGGAAAGTGATTTGCGTCTTCATGACACGATGCTCTCAAAAACACAAACGAGAACTTAAATAACTGACAGTGGTGTAACTACGGAAATCTCCATATCAAATGAGTTGCGATTTGAGATCTTTCAAAGGTAGTAGCTGCTAGAAGATCTGAACTCTATACTTGGTTTAAATGAACCGGTTGAGGAAAGGTTTGAACTGAGAAGAAGGATATCGTTATCAATGGTGCTTCAGTACTTGTAGAATATAATCCAGATCTTTGGGGAAATTTGCCTCCAGGAGCTAATGAATTCAATAAGGTACTTGAAGTCTATAGAAAGTAATATAGTCCCCTTAGAATACCAGAGAAAAGTGAGCTGATTAGCTTGCTTTTTTCTGATTTTTTATTTTTTTGATGGAAAAATCAGAGGAAATCCTCTAGATTTTATGATCATAATCACTACAAACAGCATTGGGAATGTAAAGAGAAAAATCTGGTTTTAAATCTTTTTATCATGAAGATGGAGTATTTTCTGTTTGGGCTGATTATGGTTTTTGTTTCTGTAGGTGGGCTTTTGCTTTTTAAGAAGTTGCACGTACTTGATAAGCCATGAAGTGATCTAAAAAATACAAGAAAACCTGTGCCTACCTTACAGGGTGTGTTTGTAATTTTGGGTTTGATAATTGGTGTTGGAGTGCTGTATCCAGAATATTTCTCTTCTAGATTATTCTTATGATTATTGATTCCCGGGCTCTTGATAGGAGTGGTAGAACTCATTGAGGAGCTTAGTTATTTGGGACGATTCCCTAAGATACCTCCGTTTGCTAGGTTGATCGTGCACTTTGTTTCAGCTTTTTTGGCTGTTTGGATCGGTGGAATTGGTAATCAGGAATTGATTTTGTGAGCTGAGGTTTATCAGATTCCAAACTGGATTTTCACGATTGGGTTTATGATTTGGACGATGTTTTGTATCAATGCTATCAATCGATTTGATGGGATCTATGCACAGGGGAGTTGAGTTTCAGCGATTGGATTTTTGACAGTTTTTCTTTTGATAAAGTATATTGTGTTTCAGAGTTATACAGAATTTCCAAACTTGGAGGTGCTGACTATGGTTCAAAATCTGGCTTTTTTCTTGTTTGTAACTAGCATGATTTATGCAGTGATTGAGTTTAAGCCTCTAGGGTTGGTAAGAGATGTTGGGATTATGTTTTTTGGTTTCGCACTCGCTTATTTGGCTGTGGCTGGAGGTGCCAAGATTTGAACGCTAATTGTCGCGCTTTCTCTTCCGATTTTTGATGCGATATGGGTTGGATTGTATAGGATTTTTATCTTGAGGAAAAATCCACTGAAAGGAGATTATACGCATTTCCATCATAGACTTCTGGGGCTTGGGATGACAAGAGGTGAGACAAGGGCATTTATTCGAATCTGGTCGCTTATGATGATGGTGCTGATGTTGCTTCAATGAGCGAATAGATTTTCAAAGGTTGTGATTTTTGTGATGATGGCGATGTTATTTTTCGGAGTGAATTGGTATTTATTTATTTATAAAAAACTCCCTTGTGGACTTGCGATCCAAAAGGAGAGATAAAAGTCTGAATATTCAGACTTTTTTATTACTCACTTAGAGCTTTGAAATTATTATATGTTTTCTCTCAGTAGTTGTGAGACCATTCAATGTCGTTTTTGTTTCCCACGAATGATTCGTAAATATCGATTTGTCCGTTTTGATTTGTATCGTAGTTGTATTTCCCATTTTTTCAGTTCTGTTTTTTCTCTAAGTATGTTTTGTTGGTATTTAACTTTTCTCGTTCTTCTAAAAATTTCTTTCAATTTATTGGCTTGTTGTGCATAATTGCTATTAATTGTGAGAGGTTTGACTGATTTTCAATTTTTGTTAGTTTTTTAAGTGCATTCTGAATGGTATTGTCTCAATTTCTGAGTAAATTTGAGAGATTGTTTATGATCAGAAGATATGCGGCTTTGTGATGGTCTTCTCCTTGTAGAATACTTACACTTCAAGGAATTCTAAGGTCTTTTTCAACAAATTCATTTACTTTTGATGCTCCTTCTTTTCCTTTATCTGTTTCTCTAACAGCTAGCGATGTGAATTGGTATTGTCAAAAAGAAGTGTAGTCATCGTAGATTGCTGGAAGATATTCTAGATATTGGGTTCCTCCATTTTGTAGCAGAAAATTTAGAAAATTTTTATTAAAATTTCCGTCAGTACCAGGAAATAATTCTGTCATGCTATATGATGTTAGGCTTTTGGGTGAAATGTTATCACTCAGATCCTGCAATGTTCTTAGTTTTTCTTTGTCCCCTCAGAGTAATTTTTTTCAGAGACCATCCCGATCAATATTGTTTTTTATTTTATTTAATGTTTGGTCGATTTGTTCCTCATATTCTGGTAAAGTTATTGGAGTGTAGTCGTTGAAATTTATTTTAGACACTACATTATCATAATGTTGCTTAGCGACGACATACTTTCTCATATTTTCTCTAGAGAATTTTTTTTCATAAAGATTTTTAATTGCTTCGTTTTTATCCCAATTTTGGGTCTTTCATAAAGTGATTGTTTTTCAGTTTCACCCTACATAATAAGAACACAAACCGGATATCTTTTTCCCTATAAGAGCTTTTGGGACTTCATTTATTTCTAGTTTATATGGATCTTCTTTGCCTTTATTTTCACAACTCGAAAAACCTCAGCTTATGCTTAATCCGATTAAAGCTGCGGTTACTCCTTTTCTTGCTTTTGTTTGGATATTTTCTATTCGCTCTTTTATTTTTCATGGTTTCTTTGCCTGTGATTCTTTATTCTCATTTAATTTATTGCTTGTGTTCATTATAGTATAATCATAGTAAATAAATCTCCTTATAAGTATATTCTAAATTTTGATAAAAGCAAAAAAATCTGACTTTTCTTTTGTTTATTTACATAATATTTAATCTATTGTTAAAAACTTGACAAAAAATATTAAATATACTTTATTGGCTTTGTGACTGGAATTTCTGATAGGAACTGAGTTTTATGAGGTATGAAAAAGTTTGATTTTCACTTGAAATGTTAAAAAACTGCTAACTACCTGTTATCATATATCAAAAAAAAAATCAGACTTTTCTCTTGATTTTTTCTTTAAATACAATATCTTGTATTTGTTAAAAGTTTTTACTACAAGATATTGTAGTAAAAACTTTCTATCTTGAAGTTCTATTTTTTTTATTTCCTAATTTTTGAGGTGGGATGAGTATTCAGAAAGTAATCAAGAGAAGTGGGGAAGAAGTTGTATTTCAGCCAGAAAAGATCCGTATTGCTCTTCAAAAGGCAAATAAGGAAGTTTCTGAACCAATGCAAGCTGATGAAGTACTAATTAATCAGATTCTTGAGCATTTACAACAGGAAAAGGCTGGAACAATCGGTATTGAAGAGATTCAGGATTTTATTGAATCTGAGCTTATTCATGCTGATAAGTCTGAGTTGGCTAAGAAATATATTATTTATCGTTATCAGAGAGCTTTGATTAGAAAAGCGAATACTACTGATGATTCGGTTTTGTCACTGATTAGAAATAATAATGTTGAGGTAGGAAAAGAAAATTCAAACAAAGATTCTGCTTTAGCTTCAACTCAGAGAGATTTGATTGCTGGTGAGGTGTCAAAAGATATTTCTCGTAGATTGCTTTTGCCAGAAGAAATTAGGGCTGCTCATGATCAAGGAATTTTGCATTTTCACGATATGGATTATTTTATTCAACCTATGTTTAATTGTTGTTTGGTAAATATCAAGGATATGTTTGAAAATGGGACTGTGATGAATGGGAAATTGATTGAAACACCAAAGAGTTTTCAGGTCGCATGTACAGTTATGACGCAGATTATTGCTTCTGTTGCTAGTGGGCAGTTTGGTGGACAGTCTGTAAATATCAAACATCTCGGGAAATATCTTGCAGTAACGAGAAAAAAATATCAGAAAAAATATCAGGAACAATTCTGATCTCAGCTTTCTGATGAACAGATTGCTCAGCTCGTTGCCATGAGAATCAAAGATGAACTTGCATCTGGAGTGCAGACTATTCAATATCAGATCAATACTTTGATGACAACGAATGGGCAGTCTCCGTTTGTTACTTTGTTTCTTGAACTTGATGAGAAGGATGAATATTTGGAGGAAACGGCTCAGATTATTGAGGAAATTTTGGCTCAGAGGCTTCAGGGGATCAAAAATGAATCAGGAGTATATATTACTCCGGCGTTTCCAAAACTTGTTTATGTATTGGATGAGTGTAATGCACTCAAGTGAGGAAAATATGACTATTTGACTAAATTAGCTGTGAAATGTTCTGCAAAGAGAATGTATCCTGACTATATCTCAGCCAAGAAAATGAGGGAGCTTCATGATGGAAATGTGTTCGCTCCGATGGGATGCCGCTCATTCCTCTCTGACTGGAAAGATGAGAATGGAAACTATAAATATGAATGAAGGTTCAATCAAGGAGTGGTTACACTCAATATTCCACAGATTGCGATTTTGACGAAAGGAGATGAAGTCTGATTTTTTAATCTTTTAGATGAGAGGTTGGAACTTTGTCGTAAAGCATTGATGTGCAGACATGAGAACTTAAAAGGAACACTTTCAGATATTAGTCCTATTCACTGGCAGTATGGGGCAATTGCGAGGCTAAAAAAGGGAGAAAAGATTGATCGTTATTTGATGAATGGTTATTCGACTATTAGTCTTGGATATATTGGACTTTATGAGGCTTCAATGTTGATTACTGGTGCTTCTCACACTCAGCCTAAGGGAGAGGCGTTTGCTCGTAAGGTGCTTCAGAGGATGACGGATGCATGCGCTAAATGGAGAGAGGAAAGTGGAATCTGATTTTCACTTTATGGGACTCCTGCGGAATCTCTTTGCTATAGATTTGCAAGAATTGATAAAAAGCAGTTTTGAGAGATTGAAAATGTAACTGACAAAGGGTATTATACCAATTCCTATCATGTAGATGTTAGAGAGCATATTGATGCGATTGCGAAATTGGCTTTTGAGTCTCAGTTTCAGTCCATTTCTACTGGAGGAGCGATTTCGTATGTTGAAATTCCAAATATTCAGAAAAATCTGACAGCTCTTGAGACTTTAGTCAGGTTTATCTATGATAATATTCAGTATGCTGAGTTTAATACGAAATCTGATTATTGTCAGGTATGTGGATTTGAGTGAGAGATCGTAGTTAATCAGGATATACAACGAGAATGTCCGCAGTGTAAGAATACTGATCAGAAAAAGATGAATGTGACGAGAAGAACTTGTGGATATCTAGGGGAAAATTTTTGGAATCTTGGGAAGACGAAAGAGATTTCAAAGAGAGTTTTACATATTAATTAATTATCTTTTTTATGTGAAGTTTAAAGTTCCAATGACAATTAAGAAAAAACGTATTAATAATGTTGAAAAGTACCTTGCTGATTTTCAAGAGCATGCTATGTTGGTTGTAATGGTAGGAGTCAGGGAGCAACATGAAGCCATAATCAATGCTCTTGAAATTACAAATCAGTTCTCATCTGTACTTCCTAAAACTTCATTTGGGAACGCTTGTTTTTATAATGCGGAGGGAAAGATAAAGAAAAGGAAAGATTTACCCATGGAATCATATATCTTGGAGTTGCCGTATGAGCTACAAGATCGATGAGGTAATCGACATTATGGTGTGAATTATATCGAGAGGCAAAGATATCCAAGAGAATTTATGCCACCTTTTGAGGTTTATATTCAGATATTGGAAAGAGGTGGTAGAAGCTTTATTGTAAGCTCCCCGATTCAAAAAATAGAAGGCAATAAAGAAAAAATAAAAAACACAGTTAATATGTTTTTGGAGCTATTTTGAGAGTGTGACGTAGCTGAGGAAAATTTTGATGTTGATAATTATATAAAGCTCAATTGGGAAATACTTCCCGTTGGGGAAAATCCTTGGTGTAGTATTAAGGATGCAATTCTTTCGTGAATGAGAATAACTCCTAAAATGAAAATTTTTTCTGATAGAATTGAATATCTTTCTAGCTTTCACCCGGATTTTATTGCAAGAGGACTTCATGGATTTCATTGATATACAATTTTTTGATATACAGATAGAAATTACTTTCTGTGTGAAAGTATAAAATATGGAAATGCAACTTATATTTTTGATGAGAATCGAGAAGCATTATCTCAACTAACAAAGTGAGAGATTATAACATGAATGACGTCATTTAGGAGGATTATTCATTCGGCATCTCGAAAGAGGGATATACAAAATCTATTTGCCTAAATTTTTCTGAGAAATGTACTATTGAACTATTAAAAAACTGGATTCTGCAAATGGCCCTGGGTTAAGGATTTCGCTGTTTGTAAGCGGATGTCGTCATGCGTGTCCAGGGTGTTTCAATGCACTCTCGTGGAATTTTAAGTTTGGGAGAGTGTTTGATCAGGAGGTGATTGACGATATTTTACAGGAATTAGGCAAGGAATATGTTTCAGGTTTAAGTATTTTATGATGAGAGCCGCTGGTTCCTGAAAATCAGCCAGAAGTTCGAAATCTAATCTCTCAGGTGAGAAAGCATTATCCAGAGACTTCTATTTTGTGTTATTCTGGATATACGTATGAATTTATTACAGAATATATGTGTCAATATTTGCCTTACACTCAGCAGATTTTGCAGAATATTGATATCCTTATTGATGGAAGATTTGAGCAGGATTTGCTTGATCTGAAGTTGAAATTTAGAGGATCAAAAAATCAGAGAGTAATTGATGTCCCTCGTAGTTTAGAGCGAAATGAGGTTGTTTGGAGCTCGGTTGTCGATGATCAGGCGAGTTATGTTTTTAGAGAGAGTCCTGAGATCGAGATGTTTGCTGAGGAAATTAAAACATTTGCAGAAAAATAGAAAAAAGTCTGAAGAAATTCAGGCTTTTTGTTTTTTTGAATGGTTATTCATAAGGGAAGGCTCAAAACTCTGTTGAGATCATAAAATGTGGTAGAATAGTCAGTTCCTTCCCAAAAATTTCTGTTTTTTTTGCGGTGAGAGGAGTTGTTTTGATATATTTTTTGACTTGGTGACCATAGCGTTCTTCAAAACTTTTGAAGATTTTAGGCGCTTTGTCACTGTTGCTTTCGGAGATTACTATAGGGATTAGCATTCCTTCAGCATCACGGATGATAAAATCAATCGCTGAGTTATTGATTTTTTGATAGGTAAAACATTTGTAGTTTTCTGGAAGGTTTTTGATGATCTCATTGTAGACAAAGTTTTTTATAGCTGTAATGCTATTCGTTTTTGAGCCGAAATTTTCTGTCATGTAACTCAAAAGTCCCATGTCTTCTATGGCTATCATTTTTTGATGAGAGAGTTCCTTGGTTTTGTCTGTGAAAAAGTGAGGTATTGTTCTGATGATATAGGTGTCTTTGAGTAGGAGGATGTATTTTCTGAGAAGTGGGATAGAAAGTTCGAGTTCTTCTGCTGCAGATTTGTATTTAAAACCTTGCATGTTTCTTTTACAAAGATATTCTACTACCTCTTGAAACATCAAGATTTCTTCTCTATGAAATGAAAATCCAACATCTTTGTCGTATACTTTTTGCAAAATTGCTCTCAGATGCTGTATTTTCTTTTCTTTTGTTGTAGCTTTAATAACCTCTGGATATCCTCATCGGGTAAGATATTCTTCGAGGAGATCTTGAAGTTCTCTGAACATAATTGGGCTTGGATTATCTATAGTAAGGTAGGTTGTGTGGATTCCTCTATAATAGAGAAAATCAAAAAATGACAAAGGATGAATACTGATAGTTTGTGTGAGTTCAGATTTTTGGAGATTTTGATATTCCTCACTTTGGGTTTGTGCAATACCTGTTACGATAATTGTTGTTTTTATTGTTGTGTCTTGAATCAGTTCGCCAAGTACACTAATGATATTTTTGCTGTACTGGATTTCATTAAGAAGGAGCAGACTTGACTCTTGAAAGTTGATTCCATACTTGATCTGCATATAGCCTCTAAAATCATCTGCGTTGAGAAATTTTTTGGCGACAATGTCGTCTTCAAAAGAGAAATAGTACTTTTTAACTCAGATTTCGATGTCTAATTGGAGCGTTTTCAGGAGTGTAGTTTTCCCAACTCCTCTGCTTCCGTGCAGAAAAATCAGCTTTTTCTCTCCTTTTTTGAGGATGTCTTTGATTTTTTTGAGATAATAGGGACGGAAAATAAGCATTTGATCGTGGGGTAATAAATGTCTCTTTTTATAATTAAAAGCTTATGAATATCAATGTTTTGTGTAAAATATATCTATATTATACTTTTTTACTGTTAAAATTGTTTTATCTATATTAAAATATTTACAAAAAAATAAAAAAACTAACTGCTTTCTCTTGATTGTCTTCGGCAAATGATTATTTTCTAGGTGTTTGTTTGGAGAAAGTGAGGTTTTATTTATATGGTAGGTTCTAAATGTTGCTTCGTATTGTGAGTATTGAGGGTGAACTCTATTCTGGGAAAGTAAAGAAAGTCGTATTTCCGACAGATCAGGGATTGGTTGGAATTTTGCCGGGGCACATCAACTTGATGACGTTACTTAGTGCTGGTAGGATTGCTTATTTGCCGGAAGCTTGAGAAATGACCTCGCTAGAGGAGTTCACAGAAAAGTCGAAAAAAATAGACATTAAGTGAGGGCTTGCTCTCGTTGAGGATAATGTTATTACAATAGCAGCCGAATAATTTCAGATTTTTTACCTTTCTAATCTTTTGTTTTACGAGCAATGGCAGATATAAAACAGCTAAAAATTAAGATTGCCTCAACTAAGAATATTAAAAAGATTACTAGTGCAATGGAGGTGATCTCAACAATTAAGCTTCAAAAAGTTAAAAAAAATGCTGAACATTTGAGAGAATATATGAATACCTTTCTTGGTATGTTGTCAAGTGTAAATGCATATACAAATATTTTCCCTCAGCCATCAGATCAGGCAAAGAGAAAATTGGCGATTCTAATTTCTTCTGAAAAGGGGCTTTGTGGTTCGCTAAATACTTCTCTTTTCAAGCAGTTTGAAAGTGAGTATGCTAATCATAAAGATGAATTAGATGTTTATGTGATCGGTAAGAAGGGTAGAGAATTTTGTGCTCGTCGCGGATACCATGTTGTTGCTACAAGTTCGTTGCATGATATTTTTACTGCGAAGGATTTAGGTGAGCTTTATACTTTCTTGAGTCAGGCTCAGAAAAATGGAAAGTATATGGAGATCAGGGTTTGGTATAACTTTTTTAAGAATACTATGAAGCAGATTCCAGCTGGATTTCAGCTCTTCCCATTATCTTCTGAAAAGTTCAGTGAATTTATGGATACGCTTGAGATCAAAATACCAAAGCCTGAACAGGTGAGAAATACCAATTATATGAAGCTTGAACCAACGAAGCAGGCAATTGTTAAAAAGGCGTATGATATTATGATGAATGTAATCGTCTATGGTGCGGTGCTTCATAATAAAACAGGTGAATTTGCAGCTCGTATGCTTGCTATGAAGTGAGCAAAGGATAATGCGACAACAATCATAGATGACTTGACGCTTGCTTATAATAAGGCTCGTCAGGATGCAATTACTAAGGAGGTTCTTGAAATTGTAAGTGCTAAAGCTGTAATTGAAAATTAAAAAAAGAATGCTGAAATATTCGTGATATTCAGGTTTATATTTGTTTTATATTGGATGGATTTATCTACACTTATACCAGATATATTTCCACATCAGGTCGCTGTTGGGACGGTGTCGCTCTTTCAGTCGCTGATTGCTGGGCTTTTGGGAACGTCCGTGTTTGTAATTCTGGTTTTAGTCTATTCACATCTCAAAAAGAGGAATCCGTATAATCGTTTTGTTCAAGGGGTTGATCTTATTGTAGAGGGAGTGTATAGTATGCTTGCGCAGATTGGTTGAGAACATGTTGGGCGTAAGGCGATATTGTTTACTACGACCTTGTTTCTCTTTGTGGTGTGGCATAACTTATTTGGGTTGATAGGAGATATGATTGTGCTCGTTTGGCCTGCTGCTCACCATGTTTTTAGACCTCTGACGACTGATATTGTTTCTAATGGAACGCTTGCGGTTATTTCTATTATTGCTAGTCTTGCTTATGGATTTGCTTCGCATGGATTTGGGTTCATCAAAAAATATCTTCCTGTTAATTGAATGGGGATCGTGAAGGAAGTTAAGCATTGGTATGACTATATTACAAAGTTCTTAGATATTGTGCTTGGATTGCTGATCGGAATTATTGAATTGCTTGGAGAATTTGGAAGAATGCTTTCTCTTGCGCTCAGACTTTTTGGAAATATGTTTGTCTGAATGATTCTCTTGACGCTTTTACTCTATGCGACACAGCTTCTGCTCCATTATCCAATAGTGGGACCACTTGCGATTTTCGCTTATGAGTTTGCGGTTTCGCTTTTGCAGGCATTTATCTTTGCTTTGTTGACGACAATTTACTTTAAGTTGGCGGCAGATAGTCATTAGTGAAAAAAGAAACATAAAAATCAGAATTTAAACCTTTAACATTGTTTATTGTTATTGGTTATCAAAAAAGTTTTTAATCTTTAAGAATATAGAAAAATGAGTTGAGTATTAGCATTAGTAACAGCTGGATCATTTGCAGCATTAGCAATGGCAGTGATTGGATATTCATGGTTGACAGGAATATCAAGAAATCCAGAGGCATCAAAGGAGATGTTTACACCTGGGATTATTGCATTAGCGTTGGCAGAATTCGTAGCGTTGCTCTCATTTGTGATCGCACTTATTAAGTAATTATTATCAAAAAAGTTTTTAATCTTTAAGAATATAGAAAAAATGAGTTGAGTATTAGCATTAGTAACAGCTGGATCATTTGCAGCATTAGCAATGGCAGTGATTGGATATTCATGGTTGACAGGAATATCAAGAAATCCAGAAGCATCAAAGGAGATGTTTACACCTGGAATTATTGCACTAGCGTTGGCAGAATTCGTAGCATTGCTCTCATTTGTGATCGCGCTTATTAAGTAGTTTGTTTGATCACGAAAATAAAATCGTTAATTTGTACTTTAGTATTTTGTGAAAACTATATTATGGGACATGAAGTATCATCTAGTGATATTCTAATCAATGTACTCGTTCAGCTTTTGAATGTTGGAATCTTTTTCTTCTTTTTTATTAAGTTTGCTGGAAATGCTCTCACTAAAGCAATTCAGTCAAAGATAGAAAAGGAAAAGGTTTTGGCAAATGCAGATGTTGAATATGAGAGATTGATTGCAGATGCTCATGAGCAAAAGAGGGTTCTTTTGGATGAAGCATTGGCTCATAAAAATCAGATTGTTGCTGAAGGAAAGGCTTTGGCTGATCAGGAATATCAGAAAATTCTTGAAAAGGCACATCGTGAGGCACAAATGGTTTTGGATAGAGCAAATCAAGATGCTGATCTTAAGGGGCGTGATTTAGATGAACAGTTTGAGCAGTGAGTAAAAACTGTTGCTCTTTCTATTGTTAGAAAGCTTTTTGCTTCAAAAAAAGATGTTCAAGAGCAGTATTTATCTACTCTTGTAGATGAATTTAGTGAATCATATAAAAAATAATGACACCATCTCTTCGTAAAAAATTTATTGCTTCTTTATGAGATCCATGAGCTGTTAAGCAGGCTTTGGAGATTTTACAGTCGCTTTTAGTTTTGCTTAGAAAATTTGGAAAACAGCTTTCTCAGCAACCTGTAAGTGCTTTTGCACAGGAGCATTATCCTCAAGAGTATGCCTTGTATCAGTTGCTCTGAGGAATTCGCTTGGGAATCAAGGACTGTTTGACACTTCAGCAGAATTTGTATGAACAGCTCGGTGAAGATGCCTTAGTTGCTTTGACTACTGATGATATTTTGCTTGAAAAAGAGCTTGGTCAGAAGGATTTAGTGATTGTGGATTGAGGAGATGAGTCAAGTCCTGCCTTAATGATTAAATCACCTTTTAAGGTGTATAAGAGATCACTTAATGATGATCTTCATAAAATATTTCATAGTTAGTTTATAAAAATCCTTTTGAGCTCTCTGGATTTGGAGGTCAAAAGGAGAAAAAATCAGTTTTTTATTCTTATTTCTTTAGATTATGTCTGCTCTTACACTTATTCAAAAGATAGAACAACAGATCAATGAAGTGAATCTTGCTGAGGCTTTTACTGAGCAAGGAACGATCATTGATATTAAAGATGGAGTGGCTACCGTGTCTGGTCTCCATAATGCTCAGTATTCCGAAATTGTTGTATTTCAGTGAGGTCAAAAGGGGCTTGTGCTGGATTTGATGGAGGATTATGTTGGAGTGCTTGTTTTGGGAGAATATATGGGACTTTCTCAGTGAGAAACTGTGAAGACTACCGGTCAGCTTTTTTCTGTTGGTGTAGGAGATGAATATATTGGTAGAGTATTGAACGCTCTTGGAGATCCAGTTGATGGAGGAAAGGAATTGAAAGCTCAGCAATTTTTCCCGGTGGAGAAGGTTGCTCCTGGAGTGATTACGAGAAAGTCAGTTGATCAGCCTTTGCAGACTGGTATTAAGGCCGTTGATGCGTTGGTGCCAATTGGAAGAGGACAGAGAGAATTGATTATTGGAGATAGACAGACTGGTAAAACTGCCGTTGCTATTGATACTATCATCAACCAAAAATGAGAAGATGTGATCTGTATTTATGTTGCTATTGGACAGAAGGAATCTAAGGTAGTTCGTATTGTAGAAGCTTTGAAAAAAGCTGGAGCTATGGACTATACTATCGTGATTAATGCTCCGATTAATACTCCAGCTGTAATGCAGTATATTGCACCATATGTGGGAGCTACTTTTGGAGAGTATATTATGAGTAAGGGGAAAGATGCTTTGATTATCTATGATGATTTGACAAAGCATGCTGCTGCTTATAGAGAGATGTCGCTTTTGCTTAGAAGGCCTCCAGGAAGAGAGGCATATCCAGGAGATGTGTTTTACTTGCATTCAAGATTGCTTGAAAGAGCTTGTAGACTTAATAAAGATTATGGTGGAGGATCACTTACTGCGTTGCCAATTATTGAAACACAGGCGGGTGATGTAGCAGCGTATATTCCAACCAATGTAATTTCTATTACTGATGGACAGATTTATCTTGAGTCAGATCTCTTTAATGCTGGTATCAAGCCTGCGATTAACGTTGGACTTTCTGTGTCTCGTGTGGGAGGATCTGCACAGACTGGAATTATGAAAAAAGTTGCTGGAACGCTCAAACTTGAGTTGGCAGCATTTAGAGAACTTGAGACCTTTGCAAAATTTGGTTCTGATCTTGATAAATCAACTCAGGCGAAACTAGCCAGAGGACAGAGACTTGTAGAAATGCTCAAACAAAAGGAGAATAGTCCATTGCCATTTTACAAGCAAGCAGTGCTTTTGTATGCAGGTATTAAGTGATATTTGGATGGACTTGCGTTGAATCAGATTTCTACGTTTGAAGCGATGCTCTATGATAAGCTTGAAACAACACATAAAGGGTTGGTAGAGCAGATCTTAAAAGAGAAAAAGCTGACAGAAGCGATTGAACAACAGATGAGGACTCTGATTGAAGAGACAAGTGATGAGATCGCTGCAAAAAAAAAGTAGTCAGAATTTTGTCTTTTGACTGATAGAGATTAAATTTTTACTTTATGTTTGAGGATTATGAAAGGAAAAATTATCGCGATTAGAGGAATCGTCGTAGATATGCAGTTTGATGCACAGAGTATGCCTGCACTGAGTAATGCAGTTGTAACTGCGCAGAAAAATGGAGCAGGAGAAGAGGTTGTTATTGAGGTTTTGCAACATTTGGACTGAGGGGCCGTTAGAGGAATTGCTATGCAGACGACTGATGGACTCAAGAGAGGATGTGAAGTTTCTGATACTGGAGCTCCGATCTCTGTTCCAGTAGGACCTGAGGTTTTAGGACGTATTATGAACGTGCTTTGAGAGCCTGTGGATAATGCTGGAGAGGTAAAAACAAAACAGCGTTGGTCTATTTATCGTAAGCCACCTGCATTTCATGAGTTGGCGACTGGTATAGAAAGATTAGAGACGGGTATTAAGGTTGTGGATTTGATGGCTCCAATTCTAAAAGGAGGTAAAGTCTGACTTTTTGGTGGAGCTGGTGTAGGAAAGACAGTTATTATTCAGGAATTGATCAATAATATTGCGAAGTTCCATAGTGGAGTATCAGTTTTTTGTGGAGTATGAGAGAGGACAAGAGAAGGAAATGATCTTTTCCACGAAATGACTGATGCGGGAGTAATGGACAAGACAGCGATGGTTTTTGGACAGATGAATGAAACTCCAGGTCCAAGAGCTAGAGTTGCGATGACAGGACTTACAATGGCTGAATATTTCCGTGATAAGGAGAATAAAGATGTGCTTGTATTTATTGATAATATTTTCCGTTTTACACAAGCTGGAGCTGAAATTTCGGCTTTGCTTGGAAGAGTACCTTCTCAGGCTGGATATCAGCCAACTTTGGCAACAGAGATGGGAACGCTTCAGGAAAGAATTACTTCAACTAAGAATGGTTCAATTACTTCGTTTCAGGCAGTATATGTTCCGGCTGATGATCTAACAGATCCTGCTCCAGCAAATACGTTTGCACATCTAGATGGAAAGGTGGTATTGAATAGAGCGATTGCTGAAAAAGGAATTTATCCAGCAGTAGATCCTCTTGATAGTACTTCACTGATCTTGACGGCTGATGCAGTATGAGAATTGCATGTGCAGACTGCTGAAAAGGTGCAGAAAATTCTTCAGAGACACAAGGAATTGATTGATATTATTGCGATTCTTGGTATGGAGGAGTTGTCTGAGGAGGATAAGTTGACGGTATATAGAGCTAGAAAAATTGAGAGATTCTTTTCTCAGAATCTCCATGTAGCTGAGCAGTTTACAGGAACAGCATGACAATATGTAAAACTTGAGCAAACAATCGAAGGGGTGAATATGATTCTTAATGGAGAGTGTGATCATATTCCAGAGCATCATTTCCTTTACAAGGCTGGAATTGATGAAGTGATTGCTAGCTATGAGAAAGAAAAGAAATAGTTCTTTATTTTTGATGGAGTCTGAAAAAAATCAGGCTTCATTTCTTTTTTAGAGGAGTAGGTGTATTTTTTATCTCTTTATATAGAAAAAAAAGATGAAAAAAATCAGATTTCTTTTGGTTTTGTGAGTATTAAGTTTGGCTTTTTTTGCTGGATGTCAGCAGAAGTCTGGAGTTTCTTCTGATGAAAACTCAAAACTTGATCTCGCTGGGAAACAGGTTGTGAAGCTAGATGCTTTCTCTGAGAAGAGAGGAAGTTTTGATGGCTATGTTCCTGATGATGTGCGTGGATATTTGGAGGGGAAGTTTATTGCTCCTTGGGTTGGCCACTGTGAGAGGAGGCATTTTGTCCTTTCTGAAAATAAGAGCTGGGAGAAAAATATTGCTAAGCTTCAGGATCAGATTTCAGAAGATGGAAATCGGTATAATGAATACGATATTTCTAAGTTAGGGACTGGAGAAAGAGAGGTGAGATTTGATAGAGTTCAGCTTTCTTTTCTTGATTTTCCTTTAACATTCAAAGATGATGGGCTCTTTTCTGGAAAGATTAGTTTTGTAAATCTGAATACTGTTGCTTCTGGAAATACTACAGTTATTACTGGGAAAACGGATCCAACAAAGCCGAGCTATCTAGCAATGTATCAGGATGAGAATTTTTCACTAGGACTTGAAAATACTTTGCAAACGCAGAAACTTCCATCGGACTCTTCTCGTTTTGATAATTTGGGTCGTACGTTCATCTATTATTCAGACTATCTTTTGATAGAGCTTGTGCAGAGAGGGAATATCTTTGCGCAGGTTGGAGTAAAGTATGAACTAGGGGAAAAGATCTATGATTTTCCGGCTATGTATTCAGATCGTAGTAGTTGTTCAGTCGAGTTCCAGCAAAGAGCAGATACTAAAGATCGTCTCTCTTCTTATCTCTTAAGATCTGGAAAAGAATATGAGATTGACTTTTATCCTTTGTTTTCTGGTGCGCAGCTTAAGGAGGCGAAACTTATAAAGTTTATTCCTAATCCACAAGGAATAGCTGATGAGAAACTAGATCCTATTGATAAGTTAAAAAAGAGTATTGAGAATCCTCAACAATTCCCCCTTGGTGAACTTAAAAAATCCTTTGATGGTTTTCATTTTAATTTTGATTGGTTAGAATGGGTGGATCACTATGGAAACCCATGATATAGAGAAGCTCCTTTGCAAATTACTGATGGGAAGACTCCTTCAGTGAAGCTTTCTGGCTTAAGCACTGGAGATTACCAGATTTTTGTGACTGATGAACTTAATCAGGTATATACTTGGAAATTTGTAGTGCAAGATAAGGTGGATGGAAAGCTTACTTATCAGCAAGATAAGATGAGGATTAAGATCGTTCAGGATTCGTTTCTAACTGGTGCTGGACTTAGCGGACAGCTTGATAAGATCTTTGGAAGTGGAAATTATGCGTATTTTATCAGGCAGAATTGGAATCAGGAGGATCCGATTCTTGCCAATAATCAGGAGGAAGCTAATGAGGTGTATGCTAATGACTGAATGGGTAAGACCTTGCTTATTAACTATTTTGTAATGCCAAAGGTACGCTATACTGGTGACTTGGAAGTGTTAGATATTGATGGTAGAAGTAACAAGTATTCTATTGATATTATGGCAGAGGAGATTCCTGAGGCGAGAGTTTCTCGTGATTTGTTTTCTCAGGAGGTAAATGTCCTTCCAGCAAAGGGATATTGGGCTGATAAGATCAGAATTTGATCTAAGAATGCTAAAGAGCTTAAAATTTATTCTCAGGTGTGTAAGAGGTTAGATATTGGAGATTTTTCAGATAAGAAGAGAGAAGAGATTTTTGGTCCTCGTAAGGCATATGACTGGTATGATGACTATAGAGTGATGACTGCCGAGTTAGCGTTTTTTGACTGTGGAGATGCGAAGATTCAGGAGCATAGTGTTCCAGTTGAGAATTTTCAATACCGAAAGAGAATAGATCGCGACTGGCAGTTGCCTCAGGAGGTGAGAGATGCTGCGTATTTCCGCTTGAGCTTTGATAAAACGATGAAGGATGCTAGATACTATATGAGAAGTCCAGTTTGACTTTATAGTAAGGCGATTCCATATAAAGAAGTTCATTTGTGGACTTTTGATTATGTGACAGGGAGACCTGCGACTGCATGAGAAATTCAAGTTTTGGATGAAAATGGAAAGCTGCTTAAAAAATTTAGTGTTTGAAAAGATGAATTAAAGTTCGATCTTCAGGGAGTAGATGGAAAGTATGTCCAAGTTAAGTATCAGAGTGAAGAAGGTCAGACTTTTATCTTGGTATGAATTCAGGAAGATGGCTGGCTCGGTGATAAAAATGCGAGAATTCGTTCTCTTGTTAACTCAGAACAGACCAATCAAAACTCTGCATGGGGAAGTGATAGGTTTGATTCTATCAAGGTTTATGGATATACTGATAGAGTGTTGTATAGACCTGGAGATACTGTGCATTTTGCTGGTTTTGTACAAGATTTGAGTAAGATGAGCAAGGAGACAAGCTGAGTGCAGACGGGAGCTGTTGTGGTAAAATATGGTGATGAGAATAGGATTGTTATTACAAAACTTGATGAATTTTGAGGATTTGAGGGCAGTTTTCAGCTTTCAGAAAATGAGAGTTTAGGAGGAATTGGATTGGAGTTTATTTATGCTTTAGACCAGAATAAGGTTTCTGTTGAGGATTTTGAGGGTGATTATTCTGCATGGGAGAAGTATAGGGATACGCATCCAATTAGTAGATATTGGACAGCTATTCATGTGGAGGAGTTTCAAAAGCTGACTTTTACTACTAAGGTAAAGAAAACTGTTGAAAATAATCAGCTTTATTTGCAGTTGACGCCTACATACTATATGTGAGATCTGCTCAAAGACTATGATCTTAAGCTCAATTATTCGCTTAGTAGAGCTGAGAGTTGTGAGGATTGTCGATGGAGAGAGAGTTGAGAGTATTACTATAATCATGTGGTGAATGGTTCATTTTCTCTAGGAGGAGAATATGTTCAGAAGAATCTCTCAGGAAATGCTATTGTATATCAGATTTGAGATTTGAGCAAGCTTGGGTATAAGGGAGATAAACTTCAACTCAAACTTGAGATCTCAGTAAAGGATAATCTCTCAGATGAGACCCGTGTTAACTATGAATATCTCG
Organism: uncultured bacterium; assembly: GCA_963552955.1. GTDB lineage: Bacteria > Patescibacteriota > Gracilibacteria > Absconditabacterales > Absconditicoccaceae > HOT-345. The sequence continues at coordinate 5,267 of CAUVLQ010000002.1, read as the reverse complement.
ATATTGATCCAGAGGTAAAGATCGGGCTTGATGGCTATGCGAATGATTGGATTAATACCAAACTAGTAAAAAACTATCAGGTGAAATCTGAGATTGCTGATGGTTTAGATAAAGTGAAGGAGCTTAGCTACGAGTGGTACTTTAAACCTTATGGGTTTACGCAACAGGTTGATACTCAAGGTACTTACTATTATGTTAATGGGGAGGAGATGAAATTAGTTGAAAGCTGATCAATCCAATCAGCGAAAACATTCAGTATTCCTGTCTTCTTTGCTAAATATGGAGGTGGAAGCTATTTTTTGAAGGTGATTACAAAAGATAAGAATGCTGTAATTAATGGGGAAGTGGATAAATCAATCTATTACTATGATGACTCATTTGATAAGGGATTTCAGTGAAATATGGAGAATAACTATACCTTGCATGTGAATATCCCTAGAGAAAATTATACTCTTGGTGCTGAGATTCCAATCACAATAGATCCGTATATTAAGGGTGCTACTGCATTGATTACAGTAGAGAGGGGAAAAGAGATTTTAGAAAAGAAGATAGTAACTCTGGATGGAAGTCCGCTTTCTGTCAAGGTAAGGGAGGATTTTTATCCAAATGTACAGATTAGTGTGGTTGAGTTTGTCGGAGAAGAGGTGAATCGTCAGCTGGGAGGAAGTTGAGACCAAAAGAGATCTGAGCCAGCTTTTTTTGCCTGATATGCTGAGGCAATGATTCAGGAAGATTTGAAGACGGTATATCTTAAGCTCACACCTGATAAGACAGACTATCGTCCATGAGAACAGGTGAAAGTAAAGATCCAAGCAACCGATCATGCAGGAAAGCCTGTAAGAGCTAGGGTTTCTCTTAGTGTTGTAGATAAGGCGCTTGTGGATTTGTATGATGAGATTAAAAAACCGATTCCTTATTTCTTTAATAGAATTGGAAGTGCGGTTGTGAACTATTCAAACTGGAAGAATTTGTATTATGCGCTTAGAACATTCTTTGCCAATGGGGAGAAGTGATGAGGTGGAGCTGATGGAAGCTTGAAAAATCTGAGAAAGAAGTTTTATGATCTTGCATTCCGAAATGCTGCGGTGATAACTGAATGATGAGAGGCAGAGGTTAAGTTTAGCTTGCCAGATAATTTGACTACTTGGATGATTGATGCAGTTGCTGTCTCTCAAAAAGCGCAGCTTGGTACTCAGAGAGCTGAATTTAGAGTGAATCAGCCGTTCCTCTTGGAGGCGAATTTGCCGACATTTGTAACGGTGGGAGATCAGATTTCTTTCCCATTTAAGGTGATTGCTGATAGCTCAAAGATCTCAGCGTGAACAAAGGTTACGCTGAATGGACAGGTAAAGAAACTTGATGGAACCGTGATTCAAAGTTTTGCAGAAAGTGGGGTTGTAAATTCAAAGATTCTTAGTCAGCTTTCTTTTGGTAGTGAACTTTTTGATCAGAAGGAAGTAATGATAGAAATTGAGGCGAAAGCTGGAGACTATGTAGATGCAGTGCAATGGAAAATCCCTGTTAGAACTGAGGGGCTAGTGAGTAAAGCGTTTGCACTTGAACAAAAAAGAGAAGGAAAGAAGGTATTTACCTTTGAAGATGAGGCTGATCGTGTGAAATTTACGGCTCGTTTGGCACCATTCCCAACCGTAGTCTTTGCGGAACCTCTTGAGTATTTGCTCTATTATTATCCGAAGGGAAGTAGTGAATGATTGATTCGTACTGCACAGGCTGCCTTGCAGGCTCAGAGGCTGCAGAAGATGGGGGCTCTGACTGGAAATGTACTAGAGAACTGAGAGATTAAGCTCTCAGATGGAAGGGTGATGAGTATGACTGGACTGCTTCAGGATGTTGTTCAGACCTTGGTATTTAGGCAGGCTCCAGCAAATGGAAAAATTGGATCGTTTGCAGTGCGTGATACTTTTAATGATAAATTTGATGGTCGCTCGCTTGCAGTGGCAGCATTTGGGTTGCTTGAGGAGATGAGACAACAAGGATATGGAAACCTGATTTCTCCAACTTTTGCTAAGAGATTGGATGGGTATTTGAATACACTTGGAGCGGATCAGTTAGAGTTCTATTTGTACTATCAAATGCAGAAAAAGACGAAAGCATATCCTGTGAATTTGCAATTGGTAAGACAAATTCAGGCTGAGTATCCAAATAATATAGCTGTTCAGGCGATGAGTTTTGCTCTCTTGGCTAAGAGTGGAAAGGCTGATGAAGTCTTTGCTCAGGCACAGAGGCTTCAGGAGCTTTTTGATCAGGCCTTTGCTCAGGGAAAATATTTTGATCATAAGTTGATTGATCTCAAAGGACTTCAAGCTTATTATTTACAGGGACTTTTGTCACTCTATGCGAGAAATACAGCTGATAAAAAGGAAGTTGAGAAGCTGATTGTAGCTCAGATTGTGTCTTTGCTTAAGTCAAGGTCTGCATATGGACTATGGAGCTGGTCAGAGACAACGAACTATTTGGTGCTTGAGGCATTGAATCATGCTTTAGATCAGTATTATATTCATCAATCTCAATCTACCAAGTGTACGCTCAAGGTTTGAGATCAGGATTTGAATATTCAGACACAGAAAGCTTGTACTGAGACGAGTTTGCAGTTTGAAGCACGTAAAGATTTGCCAGTGGAATGGAAGTGTGAGTGAGCTGCATTCCTAGATATGCAGGTTGATTATCTGCTCAAGGATATCAGTAAAAAGAAAGCTGAACTTCATCAGTTGGAGAGATTTAGTTTTGCCGTGCCTCAGGACGGAGAAATCGGACAAAAGCTCGAGCTCAAAGGACAGTTTAAGGCTATGAAAGAGGCTCAAAATATGGTAGTTGAGTTCAGTATTCCTTCTTATTTGAAGTTGGCGGCTTCGGTCCAGGGAGAAGATGGTCCAAACATGCAATTTACTCAGGACTGGGAGTGTTATCCAGATAGTTATGAATTTAGATTTGATCGCGTGGTTCTTCGCTATGGAACGATGAGGGCTGGTCAACTCTGTACGTTTAGTATTCCTGCTATTAAGTCATTTGCTGGGCAGTTTCAGCTTCCAGCGAGCAAGCTCTATGAGGAAAGTGCAACTGAAGTTTGGTGAGTCAGTAAGATAGAAAAATAAAGAAAGAAAAAAGAAAGCTGATCCTATGGTCAGCTTTTTTTGATTGAGGTGTTTTAGATTTTCGTTGAATTAGATATCTGTGAATTCTATCATCGTGAGGTGAAGATTACGAAGCTGTATTGCTTCGCAGTGTTCTCCGATAATAGATAGAGTATATTTTATTCTAAGGTTTTAGCTACTTCATTGGTATTTGTGCTGCTGACTTCTTCTATGAGAGCTTCTTTATTGAGTTCACAGTGATGAGCTTGAAGGCTATCCTTTGCTAATGAGAGAGATTTCTCTTCAGGAGGTTCATAGGTCCAGATCATATCGATGAGTTGTTCTAGGACTTTTAGATCTTTGACAGGATTTCCTTCGATTCAAAAGTCCTTCGTCATTCCTCTTAGTCCTAGCTTCCTTCCTTGGATTGAGATCTTGTAGTTTTCCCTTTTGTATTCTATCATAGCAGACAGTTTCTCTTTGGCTTCTTTAGCGGTAGGAAAGTCTTTTGTGAAGTATTTTTTGATGAGTTCCTTTTTGGATTTAATCTTTGCTCAGATGATTTCAGAGAGCAGTTTTTCTCGATCTCCTTGGATTCGGGCGGGCTGTTCCTTCTCAAGTCAGTAAGCTGTAGCTATTTTGTCTAGACTTTGAGATTCTCCTCAGACGGTAATTTCAAATGCTTTATTCCTTTCTCCTACTGTCATCATAACGAGCTTTTCTTTGTCTTCTTCTGTGAAGGATTCTATATTCTTTCCGAACTTACTTTCGAGACGTTCTATGAACTTTGTTTTGAGGATCTCTTTTTTAGATTTAATCCCTTCTTTAAAGATTTCAGAGAGCAGTTTTTCTCGATCTTCTTGGTTTTGTGCGGGCATTCCCTTCTCAAGTCAGAAAGCCGTAGCTATTTTGTTTAGACTTTGAGATTCCCCTCAGACGGTGATTTCAAATGCTTTATTTCTTTCCTCTATTGTCATAATAACGAGCTTTTCTTTATCTTCATCTGTGAAGGACTTTACATTCTTTCCGAATTTACTTTCGAGACATTCTATGAACTTTGCTTTGAAGATCTCTTTTTTAGATTTAATCTTTTTTCAGATGACTTCAGAAATCAGTTCTTCTCGGTCTTTTTGGATGCTTCTTGGGTCTCTTCCCTTGAGTCAGAAAGTCTTTGCTGTTGTCCATAATCCTTGAGATTCTCCTCAGACGGTGATTTCAAATGCTTTATTTCTTTCCTCTACTGTCATTATAATGAGCTTTTCTAAGTCTTCATCTGTGAAGGATTCTATATTCTTCCCAAATTTATTTTCGAGACGTTCTATGAACTTTGTTTTGAAGATTTCTTCTTTAGATTTAATCTTTTCTCAGATGATTTCAGAGAGCAATTTTTCTCGATCTTTTTGGATGTTGGCGGGCAGCCCTTCTACTCAACAAGCTGTAGCTATTTTGTTTAGACTTTGAGATTCCCCTCAGACGGTAATCTCAAATGATTCTCTTCTTTCTCTTTGAGGCATCACAATGAGTTTCTCTTTATCTTCTTCTGTGAAGGATTCTATATTTTTTCCGAATTTATTTTCGAGACATTCTATGAACTTTGTTTTGAGGATCTCTTTTCTAGACTTAATCTTTTCTCAGATGATTTCAGAGAGCAGTTTTTCTCGATCTTTTTGGATGCTTCTTGGGTCTCCTTCCTTGAGTCAGAAAGCCGTAGCTATTTTGTTTAGACTTTGAGATTCCCCTCAGACGGTAATTTTGAGTTCGCTTCTTTCTTTTTGAGACATCATAATGAGTTTTTCTTTGTCTTCTTCTGTGAAGGTATAGACGTTCCTTTCCTCTCCCTCTGTGAAGATATAGAGCTGTTCATTCTTTTCTCCTGTGAAGATATTGAGTCCTTTACTCTCTTCTTCTGGAAAGGTGTAGTCTTTTTCATTCTCTTTCGTGATTTCAATTTTAGTACCGTAGTTTTTTAAGAAAAACTTTGTTATTTCTTCTCTTTTCTTTTCATTGTTTATGGCTTCTTTTTTTGTTTTTAGTTCATCTTCTTCTTTTTTTAGCTCAGCTTCTTCTTGTTTTTTAATATGTTTTTTCAACTTGTTATTGATAGGTAAGAAGAGCGCTTCTGACATCTGAGAGCCCCATAATCCAGGATTAGAAGAGAAAAATCTGACTCTAACG
>CAUVLQ010000001.1:0-171598 GCA_963552955.1 uncultured bacterium | reverse complement strand
TTTCTCTTCAACGGGCTTTTCTTCAGCAGGCTTCTTTTCAACCGATTTCTCTTCAACGGGCTTTTCTTCAGCAGGCTTCTTTTCAACCGGCTTTTCTTCAGCAGGCTTCTTTTCAACTGGCTTCTTTTCAACTGGATTTTCTTCAACTGGTTTCTCAATTGATAATTCAGGAATATTAGGAAAATTTTTTCCTCAATCTTTATAATTCCCTCATAAAATAACTATATTCCCATTTCCATTGACTTGAATTCAAGTCCCTTCCTGAATGGCTTTATTATTCCTTGTATTATTTCCCTTTCCTATGACTTGATTAGTTTTTTTATTGGTTATTTTCTCTGTCTGTTCTTCTGCTTGTATTCCCTTTTTATTTTCCTTTTCTTTTCTGAGATTTTCATGAATCTTAAGTTGATTCAAAGCCCTCTCAAAATTGAGTTCTTTCGCTAGATGGGCATAAAGTTTATATTGTTTCTTAAATTCAGTTTTTTCTTTTTTGCTAGCCTTATCTGATAGTATTGCCTCAAAAAGGGCTCAAATATGAAACATCATTTCTCACTCCATAAGTTCCCTCTCCTTCTTTGATGCATGTTTTAGTTCATTAGAGATAATCTGAAGAAGGTTATTTTTTACTTTTTCAGTTGTAGTATCTAGCTTATTTGTTGCTGTTTTTACAAGCTCATTAATACTTTTAGGGCTATTATTCCTGCTATTCATGATTGTAGTCAAAAAAGGTTTAAAAATCTGAACTTAACTTAAATATTCTGCTAAAAAATCAGCGGTCGCCTCTTGTAAAAGCGTTACATAATTTGGAATGCGGTGAAAGAGATAACTTTCTAATTCCTCAGAATTTTTTGCTTGAGCTTGTGCAAATTCCGTCTCAGAGACAAGTCACTCAATTTTGGAGAAAAACTCCTCTTCAACTCATATCTCAATAATTAATTCCTCATCTGGGAAGAGTCCATCTTCCGAGAACTTCTTTACTTGCTCAATGGCATATTTTTTTGCCTCGCTAAGTGTCGTAATCATTAGTATATATAGCTAAATACGGATAAAAAATCAGATTTCTTTTTTGTTATATTATTGAACTCCAGCTCCTTCACTGATTTTATCAACATATGCTTTCTTTGCTTCTGCTAATTCTGTTCTCAAGAGCTGCTTAAGTGCAAGTTTCCATTGGCTATCTCAGTTCTCATCCTTTGTCCATTCATCAAAGAGCTCAAACTGAGCATTTAGATTTTCAGCCCTTTTGCTCCAAGTCCTTTTGACCCAAAATCTTTTTATTTCCTTACTTATCCAAGGAATCCTTAATTTCATCAGAATCATGAGATATACAAGGACATTCTTTGGGTATTCGTCAGTATTTTCTTTAAGCTTTTTGATATTCGTATGTATATTTAGAAGTCTTCTCCTAGAGAGTGAGAAGTATTCCTTGAGAGTAGGTCCTCACTCAGTAACAATATCTGTAAGTTGTCCTTTTAGTTTATCGATTTCACTATCTTTCTCTTTTTTCATTTGCTCAAGAGAATTCTGAATATCTCACATATAACTCTGAATGTCTGCCTTAAAAAAAGCCTTAAGCATATCACTTCTAGCCTTTTCATGTTTCGCTTCAAGTTTCGCTTTATCTGCATCACTAAGTCCAGGCTTGGCAAGTTCAGCTTCTTGATCAGTTTTCATCGTATCTAGCTTCTTCTTCCAGTCAAGATACGATTTTTCTCAGAGTTCATGCTGGCTAGGAGCGCTTTGTTTTTTGAGAAAATCTTCAAGCTGTTGAGCCTTTTTGAGTGAGTCTGCGGTATTTTGCTTATAATAATCGGAAAGCTCCTGATAGAGTCAGGCTTTAGTCATTCCATTTCGCCTTTCTTCAAGAGAAATACTCAAATTATTAGATGAAGACTGAGGAGTATTAACCATTTTTCTCCTAACTAAGAATATAAAATATACTTCATATCAAGTATACTGATAAAATTCTAATTTGTCAATTTTTCCCTCTTATTTTTTATAAAAAACAAAAATCAGACTTTTTCTTTCTCTTGATTTTCCCCAATAAAATTATATAAATATATAGCACTTATATTAGATGGGTGACAATGATCAAAATAATATTTTATCTTACTATGTAAAATCAAATGACAAAGCTTATTCCTTTAGAAGATCATATTGTGGTAAAGCCTCTAGCTCAGGAAACTACTACAAAGTCTGGAATTATTCTCCCAGAAAGTAAAGAAAAACCGAGTAAATGAGAAGTCATCGCAGTTGGGGCAGGAAAGATCCTAGAAAATGGGACAAGAGCTCCTATTGATGTACAGGTTGGTGATATTGTCTATTTTGCAAAGTATGCACTTGATGAGCTTGAGCTTGAGGAGGATGGGAAGACAGAAAAGTATCTTGTAATGAAGCAGAGTTATATTATGGCAAAGCAGGGATAATTTACTTTTTTAGAGTAAAAAAAGATGAAAAAACTGATTACAACCTGAATTCTCAGTCTTTTTATGATTGTGAATGCGACTTCAGCTGCAGTGACGAGTACTGACACATTCAAGTGGGCATATGATAACTGAGGTATTGACCTTAAAGCGGGTATCTATGGTGAGTCGAAGCTTGAGAGGCAGCAGTTTGCACCGACCTTGCTCCGATTTATCGAAAAAATCGCTAAAAAAGACTATCAAGCTCGCGGTTGCACGGCTAGAGATGTAAACAATGCAGATATCCAGTACCAGTCAGCGGTGGAAAAACTTTGCTCGTATCATATTCTCAATGGGGAAAAGGGGAGTCTCTATCCGCTCTGGAAACTTACCAATGGACAGGCAGTTGCATTGATTATGAGAGTCTTAGACGGCACTCAAGATGAGAGTATTCTCTGAGGTAGGCATTGGGCTCAATGATATTATGATAGAGCAAGTCAGCTTTGATACTATGTTGGGCCACTCTCATACAAGAAAAATGAACCTATAACCTATGAAAATCTGATTAATTTTCTCTATTCTACTCAGTATCCAAAGGAAATTATTAGACCATCAGAAAATAAACTTTCATCTGAGGAGTTTCGCTCAGCAGAAGATGCTCTAAAGAAACTTGCAGAAATCATGACTAAATAATCAAAGGAAAAATTCCCAAAGTATAAAAATCTGAATTTAGATTCCTTTACTACATAGTCTAAAATAAATATGACACTAGATAATCTACTAAATTATCGCCGTGCAGTGCGTAGATACTCAAAAACAAATCTGATAGATACAGAAAAAGTAAAAAAATGTATTGAGCTTGCTCAGCTCGCACCAACAAGTTCAAATCTTCAGCTCTGGGAAGCTTACCATATTACAAATCCCAAAGTTCTTAAAGAAATTGGACATGCTTGTTTGGATCAGTGATCAGCAACTACAGCGCAAGAAATCGTTGTCTTCGTTACTCGCCAAGACCTTTACAAAAAAAGAGCAAAGCAAGTCTTTGATAACAACGTAGCAGATATTAGAAAAAATACTCCAAAGGAGAAAATTGAATCAAGAATTCAAAAAGTTGATCAATATTATAATAAACTAGTTCCTTTCCTATATTCCAAGTTCTTTTGAATCCGAGGATGCTTAAGAGTTGTGTTTTCTCGAATCACTGGACTGTTTAGACCAACCGTTCGCGATGTTTCAGAGTCAGATATGAATACTGTAGTCCACAAAAGTTGTGCTCTTGTTGCTCAGACTTTTATGCTCGCAATGGCAGAGGAAAAATATGATACTTGTCCTCTTGAGGGATTTGATGCTTGGAAAATTAAAAAACTATTGAATCTTCCGAGATGAGCAAAGATTTCTATAGTTATAACATGTGGAATCCGCGAAGAATGAGGTATACATGGTCCTCGTTTCCGTATTCCACTAGAGGAACAATACAAAAGAATTTAAAACCAGACTTTATTTACTTTTTATAATCAAAATTATGGCAAAAACATTACACTATGCAGATGATGCAAGAAAAGGACTTTTCGCTGGAATTGAAGCAGTCGCAAATGCAGTTAAAGTCACTATGGGACCAAAGGGTAGAAATGTAATTCTAGAGAGAACTTATTGAGGACCTATCGTTACTAATGATGGAGTAACTGTAGCCAAAGAAATCGAACTCGAGGAAAAAATTGAAAATATTGGAGCATCTATGCTAAAAGAAGCTGCTGAAAAAACTAATAAAGAAGCTGGAGATGGAACGACTTCAACTGTTGTGCTCTCTCACGCTATGGCAAAGGAAGGACTCAGATATATTAGATCTGGAGTAAATCCTTTCTCTCTTGGAAAGGGGCTTCACAAAACTGTTGAGCTTTTGACACATCATATTGCTCAAAATGCACAGCAGATCTGAGATAGCAAGGAAAAAATTAAGCAAGTAGCAACTATTTCAGCACAAGATGAAGAAGTTGGAAATCTGATTGCAGACATCTTTGAAGAAATCGGAAAAGACTGAACAATTACTGTGGAAGAATGAAAATCAATTGGTCTAACCAAGGAAATTAAAACAGGTATGCAATTTGATCAAGGATATTCTAGTCCTTATCTCGTAACTGATCCTCAGAGAATGGAGGCAGTTATCGAAAAACCATATATTCTCGTTACTGACAAAAAGATCTCTTCTATCAAGGAAATTCTGACAACTCTAGAAGCTATTGCTGCGAGTGGGAAAAAAGATATCGTAATTATCGCTGATGATGTAGATGGGGAAGCATTAGCCTCTCTTGTGCTTAATAAAATCAGAGGTATGCTCAATATTCTCACTATTAAGGCTCCAGGATTCTGAGATAGGAAAAAGGAAATGCTTAGAGATATCGCAGTTGTTACCTGAGCGACACTAATTACTGAGGAACTTGGTCTAAAACTCGAAGATACTACAGTTGATATGCTTGGAAAAGCTGATAAAGTTATTTCAACTAAAGATACAACTGTAATCGTGGATGGAAAATGAAATCCTGATGAAATCAATGCAAGGGCAGATCAAATCAAAGCCCAGCTTGCTCATACGACTTCAGATTATGATAGAGAAAAACTCGCTGAGAGGCTTGCAAAACTCGTTGGTGGAGTGGCAGTAATCCAGGTGTGAGCTGCAACCGAGATGGAGATGAAAAATAAGAAATATAAAATCGAAGATGCTCTCAATGCAACTAGAGCTGCGATTGAAGAAGGAATCGTTGCTGGAGGTGGTAGCGTGCTTCTTCAGCTTTCTAAAATGCTTGATACCGTAAAGTTTGAGGATGCAGATGAGCAGGTTGCTATTGAAATTGTAAAAAATGCCATTCAATATCCAGTAAAACAAATCGCTGATAATGCTGGATTTAAGGGGGATCGAGTAGTAGAAAAGGTAAAAGAATCTGACGAAATTAACTACGGTTTTGATGCTAAAGAATGAACATTCAAAGATCTCTTTCATGCGGGGATCATCGACCCAGCAAAAGTGCTCAGGGTAGCTTTAGAAAATGCAGTTTCAACTGCTGCAATGTTCCTTACAACTGAGACAGTAATTACCGAGAATCCAGCCAAAGAGGAACCTTCTGCACATCATCATCCTGATATGTGAGGTATGGGAATGTATTAATACTCTTCTAAAAAATCAAATAAAGAAAAAACTGACGTTCAAGTCAGTTTTTTATTAAATATTTTTGAAGTTGTAGATTTCTGTTCCATTGATCATGTCAGACTTATCGCCTCCAATTGTTTCATTTGCTTGAAGGATCAGGATCTTATCATCAAGCGAGATATTTCACTTAAAGATAATTCTGATCATTTCTTTTCAGATTCTTTTCAGATTCTCGTAATTAAACGATTGAGAGATTTTATACCCCTTCACTCCCCAAACCAAGCTCAAATATCTATAGGTATCTGTAGACTGGGTAAAGGTGATGATCGGTACTTTAGGAACGAGAGAAGAAAGTCTAGACGCGGTATATCCATTTTCTGTAAAGCAGATGATGGCTCTGATATTAAGTTCCTCTGTACTTCTATATGAATTATAAATAATGTAGTCCCTAACCTCAAAATCTCCCTCTTCTTCAAATCTCTCAACAGGCCTAGATGAAAAATCCTCTTCGTATTTAGAAAGGAGATCTCAAAGCTGTTCAATTGCAGGGAATACCTCATCCTCAACTACAAAAGTCTCCATCATCACACCATCTACTCCTTCATTGCAAAGAGCTCCTAGCTGTTTTTCTACAAGCTCAGAATACCCAGCTCCATAAGTGGTCTTCGCATATGCAATTAGTACCGGCTTACCAAGCTTTTTTACTCTATGAAGTGCATCTAAAAGCTTCTTTTCATCAGCAAGATCAGCACCTTCATCTGGAACCAAAACAATTCCATCAGCAGCTTTTGTAATTTCTTCAAGATTCTTTAGTCCTTGACTGGTTTCAATCTTTGCAAAGATTTTCATATTTCTTGCATTGCTAGCTTCGAGGAATTCTCTAGTATTTTGGATATGCTCAGCTGAGTTTGCACAAGCCAGCGCCAAAACATGAGCTCCATATTCTAATCCCCAGAGGATATCTTTCTTGTCTCTTTCGCTTAGTTCGTGAGCCTCAGAGTCCAGTCCATCAAACCAAATTCTATCAAAGTGAATCAATTCATCGCCTTTCGCTTCAATAACTTCAGTTTCAACGATATCTTCATATGCTTTCAAAACCTTGAATACAACTCAGCTTTGCTGAGCATAGATGAGAGTTCCTACCTCGATTTCTCCAAGTTGTGGATAGTCAACATAGATCTTCGTATCACTTTCTTGTGCATATTCAGAGTATTCAAATGTCCATTGATCTCACTTTTTCATAGGAAGACTGCTAGTATTTTTTACTCTTAGATCAATTCCCTTCGTCTCAATAAGGATTGTTTTACTATTATCAAGTTTCATGATAGTATCAATATATTTTTTATTGTTATCATCAAACCCCTTTGAGAGGGTAATCCTAAAGACATCAACCATATTGATGATTTTTGAAAGAACTGTTTCCTTTGCTAAAGTTGGACTTACTCCTGGGATAATTTTTGTAAATCTAAAGTTATTCATACACGAGAAAAAAAGGTAAAAAATCTGATTTTTTCTTTCTTTTTATTTTTTAGTTTTGTGTTTTTACGATTACAAATCCTTTCTTCTTGATCAAATTACAAGTCTCTCTATTGTTGATGAGGATATTGGCTTGATCATTACTCTTTGCATAGATAAGCCCATCATCTACAAGTAGGCAGATTGTTTTATTTCTATATTCCTCAGGTAGAGAAATGATAAGCGGATCATTTTTCCTATCCCCACCTGCAATATCAATCTTTGCATCAAGCAAAGGTAGATCATTAAAGGTTTTAACATGAATTCTAAGTCAGATCTCTTTTTCCAGTTCATTGATTGCAGCTCCTCATTTTCCAATGACCTTTCCTTTATAATATTCAGGGATATAGAGCTCGAGTTCACTTCCCTTGATCTCAATCAAGAAATCACAAGGCAAAATCTGGGTTAATTTTCTCTGAATTCCCTCTTTTGCATATTGAGATACGACTTGAGTTTTTGTCGGTGTTTTGCTATTCCCTTCTGCATCAGTAGAAATAGGCATCACTACGACCTGCTCACCAAAGGTATAAATCTCATAGAGTGGTCTCTTTTGTAGGAAGCTTGAAACGACGATTACTGGTCTAGCAAGTTCCTCCGACATCATTCCGTCTGGTACCTTAGCAGTAAGCTCAAGCTGAAGTACTTCACTTACCTGTCCTTTGTCGATGAAAAGTACAGTATCAATCACTTGTGGGATAATTCCCATTTCAATACTTCCAATAAATCTCTGAATACTATCTACTGGTTTTGTTGCATGAATAACTCCAACAAGACCAATTCCAGTAAGTCTCAGATCTTTATAGAGCTCAAAATCTGGCTTATTTCTCACTTCATCATAGATGGTGTAGTCTGGTCTAGAAAGCAAGAGAATATCTCTCACCTCATCATGGCTTCCGTAGGTAAAGCTATACTGTACAATATCGTCATTGAGCATCAAATCTCTTGGTGACTCAATTGTTTTGATGATATGATTATCTTTATGGTAGACATCAATAAGTGCTCCAGCAAAGGTTGATTTTCCACTACCAGGAGCTCCAGAAATCAAGATACCCTTCGCTTTATTTCTCAAAAGATCAAATAATTCTGGATCAAGCTGATATTCTTCCATACTCATCTTTTTTACAGGCTTTACAACGGTCATTTCCATCCCATCAGAAAGTGGAGCGTATACAATTACGATTCTATATGGACCTACTTGCATAACCTTTGAGAGTTCTCTATTGATCTCTAGAAAGGCGTCATCTCTTGTTTCAACCTCCTTAAATAGTGCATCTACGAGTTGATTGAAATTCTCTTTGGTCATAATCTCATTTGGATCCACTACAGGTTGCCAGTTTCCAGGAGTTCACTTCTTTCTAAGGACAGGTCTGTCAGCCTTGAGATGAAGCGACATTGTCTGTTCGTCAAAATATTTGTCTAATACTGAATTTCACAAAATTGTTTCCATTATGTTTTTGTAGTTAAGGATAAAATCCTCTTAATTATATATTTTTGAGAAAAAAACACAAAAAATCAGACTTTTTTCTTTTTTTACTTTTTTGAAGAGAAAGTATCAAAAAATCAAAACAAACGGAGAGTTATATATTGATTTTTATTATTTTTTCAATATAAAGTGGAAGATACGGAAAATCTTTCCAGTTTTTAACTGTATTTTGAACCGATGTTTTTTCGTCTAACAGGAATAAAAGATATATCAGACAAAAATTATACTCTTGAATTGCTTATTGAGGCAGAGGATGTTGCCACAGTCAAAAAATTTCTTGGAGATCAAAAGGTAATTATCATCTGACTAGAAATATACCAGTGAGATATTGCAAATTTTGGGAAAAGTTATATTGTCGTAAAATACTGAGATACTTTAGTAAAAATTATCTGAAATTTTGAAGATCTAGAACAATTTGTTGAATATGTCTTTCAGCTTGAACTAGAAGTGATTGACGCAAACTATGTTGTTGGAAATCAACTTTCAGAAACCCAAGTTCAAGAGCTTATCAATTCAGCAAGAGAAAAACAAATAGCGTTCAAAAAAGCGCATCAGGAAAGATTAAAGGCTGCACAAGCTGCTGAAAAGATTAATTTCAATGATAAGAAACTCCAAAAAGCCTATCAAGCCATTGATGATATAGTCAATCAAATTGATCAGCTCATGGAAATCTGAGGTTCAAAAATTCAGCCTATTACGAGAAAGAAACTAGATGATACAAGAGGTGAGATGGGGAAACTGAGGCTTGCTACTAACTATGATAAAATTATTGAAGAGCTTCATAGTGCAATGAATCTGATCGTTGAAACTCAGGATTTTCTCTTAAATCTTCTAGAAAACGACAAAATATTTGCGATTAATACTGAGACCAAGATCACTAATGTAGATGTCATTAGAGAACAAACAAGACTGGCAAAAGCCAATCTCTTGCAGGTCCTTGGTGCACAAATGTCAAGAGAGGAAACAATGTATGCCTCACTTGGTCATCTGAAAATTTTCACACAGTACCTAACTAGAGATTTTAACTTTGTCCTTTCAAATAAGCCACTCTTTCTTAAGCAAGTTTTCAAAGGAATTGAAATTGTGAGTCTTTTTGTACTTGTTGAATTGATTATTCTCACTGTCTTAAATCCAGTTTTAAAACTTTCTCTTTCACTCGAGAGGGTATGAGTTGTTTTTATTTATATTGCAGTATTTGCACTGCTTTTCTCATTTTTTAATCATAAAATTAGACCCCAAACTTCGCGAGCCTATCTTGGTTGGTTGATTCTTATCCTTCTTGTTTACTCAGTAATTATGTACTTTCTGAAAATCCTTTTAATCTTTTAAAAATAAGCTATCGTGGCCTATGTAGTCATTCTGCTGGTGACGGCAGTTTTCATCGCTTTTTTCTCGCTTTTGGGGCTTTGGTACTTTGGACTACTTCCACTGGCTTTTTTGATATTTTTCTTTTCTCAGGGATTTAATGATTTTAAACTTGAGATATCACAAAACTTCGTAGCAGAAAGATACTGACTGTATATTCTTTGACTCTTGGTATTCTTTGGGTTATTCTGAATTTTAAGCTTTCTAGGATATGATAATAGCACAACGCTTCTATTATTAACTCTTCTTTCTTTGTTTTTGTGGTGAATATCGTATTTCATCCCATATGAAGATGGAAAGACACTTTTTATGCATGGGTTTTTGTTTTTGGGAGTGCTATCTTGGGCAAATCAGCTTTTTACAATCGGAGGAGATGGATTTTTTAAGGCTGTTGGACATACTATTTTTCTCTGGGCAATTGGTTTTTGAATTGTCTATTATGGACTTGGGTATTTTACCCAAATAGAAAAAAAACATTATTACAATTTTATCTATTTTACGCTACTTTTTGGATTATTTCTGATTCTTAAGATTGATGAGAATCTCCTGGTTATGCTCAATATAGACCTCCTTGTCTACGCAGGTGCCCTTGCATTAATCACTTATGCTCCACAGTTTGCCTCTTCAACGCCAATGAGACAAAAACAGCTTTCTCTCAGGAGGCTTCTTGCAGGAGAAAAAATACTGACTCCGACCAAGGTTGATCCATTCTTAAAGCTAAAAACTTTTTTCCTAGAACTTTCAGAAACTCCAAAATATCTTGCTTATGGGCTAGAGTATCTCAATGTTATTCTTCTTATTTGACTTTTAGCTAGCTATTTGGTTCCTCTTTTCCAGGGGCAACTGGTTGGACAGCTTCGGTATTGGACGGGTATTCTTCTTTTCCTTTTTAATACCTTCTTTCTCAAAAAAAATCAGATTTTTACGCTCGTTTCTAGATTCGCAACAGTTCTCATTATCAATTTTTCTCTCTACATTTCACTGATGCTTGCTACGAATGGAGCAGAAAGCATGATCTCACGATTGATTGCACGGAATATCTTCTGTGGACTGCTGATTCTCTATACTACAAGTCCAGGTATCAAAAAATATCTCAAGAAAGCTGATCTTATTTTCTGGCTTTTGACGAGCCTTGTTGCGATGCTTTTAAATATTGTGCTCTTGTTAAGATTAGAAATCTCTGGTCAGCTTGTCTTCTCCTTGATTTTCTTTTACCTTGGAGTACAAGGAACAATTTCATATTATGCGCTTTGAGTGATCAGAAGCTTTGATCAGCCACTTCTTTGAGGAGAAAAGAAATCAGATCCATTAGATGCTCTTTTAGAAAAGGAAATGAGCTCTCTGCTCTAGAGAAAAAGATAATCAACATAAATAACAATAATCTCTTTAAAATGGAATCTTGGTTTTCATTCTAAATTGATTCACATATCTACAAAAGAGTAGTTATAAAAAACTCCGCTTATTGCGGAGTTAATTCATTAATTTCTAGGATATATACATTCTTTTTGAGACTAAAGTCTTTGGGAACTGTGAGATTATTCCAGTTTTCTCTTTTTTCTTTTACGATTTCAAGTTTGATAATATCGCTTTGTGCATTTGCTGTATTAAGTTCTTCTTGTGCCATTCTCATAAAAAATCCTCTTGTAGATGACAAATTGATAAAATATAAATACGCCATCAAAAACATTATCATCAAACTGAAAATGCCACACACCTTGATAATATCCCAAAGATCCTTTTTATCTCTATAGGTAGTAAGCCATCATTTATAGGATTTATGGAAAGATTGGAGTGATTGATAGGCGAATGTTTTGATTCTCTTTTGAGTTGTTTGAAAAGCCGATTCTGGCATCATACTTTCAAAAAGTAAAATACTTATCAGATTTTTTTAGTTTTTTTCAATGACTCTGAGCTTTGCGCTTCTAGCAGCTTTATTTCTCATCACCTCAGTATAGTGAGGAATAATTACTTTCTTATTCACAAGGTGAAAACCTCCTTGTTCAGCGAGATTTTTGAATATCGTTTTTACCATTCTATCCTCAATACTGTGATAGGTGATAATCGCACATCTTCAGCCAGATTTCAGTGTCTGTGGAAATCTCTCTAAAAAGTATTCTAGCTGTTCAAGCTCCTGATTGACCATGATTCTGATCACTTGAAAGATTACGGCAACTTTTTTCTGATTAAAATGTGCATTCATCAGAAAGTCCTTGAGCTCAAAGGTAGTAGAGAATGCTGACTTTTTTCTCTGTTCTATCAAGAGCTTTGTTAAGTATTCGGCAGTTTTTTCTGAGAAATCTCCATATTGGATCAATGCTTTCTCCAGGATCTCAGGTTTCACTTTTTGAAGCCACTCAGATGCGGTCTGAATTGTTTTTCATTGGTCAAATCTCATATCTAATGGCGCATCAGTCTTGATAGAGAATCCGCGACTTCCATCCTTAAAATGCTCTAAATTAACTCATAGATCCAATAACTCAAAGTCAAAAAGTCAGACTTCTTTACTGATTTCATCAATTCTTGCATAAGAAGAATGAAAAATCTGAATATTTTTTTCGTAAGCTCTAGTTAATGATTGAGCTTTCTGTATCATTGCTTCATCAACATCAGTTCAAATGATCTGAATATGACTAATGTCTCTTTTTTCTTGTTCTTGTGAGAGAAAATATTCTGCATGTCCTCAATGTCAAAATGTTCCATCAAAACTCAAGGAAAATCCCTCAGGTATTTGCTGGTAGATTTCAGACGCTAAAACTGGGATATGACGCAGCATGATCACAAGAGAAAATAAAAGCTTCCTACCTACTATAGAGAATTGCTTTCAGTTTTCAACCTCTAAGAGAAAAGCTTGATTTTCTTAAAAAAAACACTACGCTATAAGGTAGCTATTTTATATTTTATGGATTTTGCGATGAATAAAAAACTTCTTTCCCTCATAGGAGCTGGAATTATGAGTCTTACGCTTCTCAATACAGCTAGTGCTGACTATCAATTTCGTTGTGCTGATGATGCTTTTAGCTTTGAGATTCCTTATACTAAACAAGGTGATATGCGATATCCAGTGGGATATCAGGAGGGAGACGACTTCATCTCAGGTTTTAAGTCTTACGCTAATAATACTCCTAATGCTTGGGCAAAAAGCATACAGTTCGCAACAGGACAAAAACTGAATAATTTCGACTTTAGCAAGATGTTTTCTGTAAATGCTAAAATCGATGAGTTTATTGAAAAACTCTCTGCTCAGTGAGAAATCAGTGAAGGTGTGTATCCTTTCCAGCTTTGAGACCTTAAGCTAAATCTCTATATTTCTGAAGGAGCAGAAGATAGTTCTGATGTTTACTATATGTTGCAAACTAGAGAGGGAGAAGAGAAACTCCTTCCAGTTTGAGGAGCTGATGATGAAGGAAATCAGATTCCAAACTTTTTTGACCCAAGTACAAAAAAGTTTTATCAGCTCGTGCAGGGAGATTGGGAAAATGAGACAGAAACTTCATTTACTCAGTCATCAACTATGAAGAGTTGTAAATTTCTAGAGGTTGATAAGACGCCAGAAATTATTGAATCAGCAAAAGAGTTTTTCGTGGATTCTTATGAGGTGAGTCTTGATAACCTCGGAACTGGTAAGGAACAAAAACAGTTCTTTGACCTTCTTGCTCACTTTATAGAACAGGGAAAGAAAAATCCAGACAATGTAAACTATATTCTCTCATCAGTATTCCACGCTTACACGAGAGAGCTTAACAGCCTTGATAATGAGAAAGAGACAAAAATCTTTACAGAGACGCTTCTTAATGCTCTCAAAAATCCAGAAGCAACTATCGAAAAAATCATTAAGGAGTATCGGAAAAATGTAGAAACTACTACCTCAGAAACTCCTAGCGTAAAAAATGTTGAAAATGAATCTACAAATCAGGGATTAGAATTCTCAGTTGAAAAGATTCAAAATTCTGACCAAGTAATTACTCCATCAGAACTTTCAAGCGAGACAATATCTCGAAATCTTAGCTCTCAAATGAAGAAAAAAGATTTTCTTGCTCTCAAAAATCAACCGCTACTTGTTGTGGCACAGCATTTTTGAATCAACTTTGAGAAAGAAAAAAAGGCTCTTGCTGAGTATTTTGGTATCAAGGAATATAGAGCAACGTATGCTCAAAATATGAAAATCAAAGAAGAGTTATTGAAGAAAATAACAATTCTCGATTAGTTCCAAAAATACTTGATCAGTGAAATTACCGCTACTTGTTTGATCAAGGAGAAAAAAGCTGACTTTTGAGTCAGTTTTTTTATTTTGTTTATTCTTCTATCTTCTTAGCCACAACCATCATTCTTTTATCAGCAGTTCAGATAGGGTAGCATCCCATGAGTGTTAGATAGCTCTCATTCTTGTCAGAAAACTCGTGATAGTAGTTCTCAACATCCTTAGGTCGAACAACCTTTCTTTCAACCATTTCGTATGCTGTCTTCTTCCCATTCCAAATCACATAAAATTTTTGTCCAGCTTTGAGCTTTGGAATATTTCTAAAGATAACTCCATACTCATTTTTCTTCCACCACTCACTAGAAGTATGTCCAAAGATGAGAGTATTTCCTTTATTACCTGGAGTCGGCGTTGTTGGATATTTTACGACACCTTTTGTCAATTCTTCATCAAAGTTTTCCTTAGAAAAGTCAATTACACCATTTTCTTCAGTATCAATCAATGGAGCATCGATATTCAAATCAGGAATGATCAATCTATTTCCAGGAGGTAAGGTGTTAAAATCAATGGTATGTTGTTCTCATTTTTTGTCTAGGAATTCTTCCATTGTAGTTGAAAGAGTCTGGCTTTCCAACTTATTTTGCTTAATTTTTGCAAACTGTGTCTCAAGCTCTTGAAGTTCTTCTGCTGTCTCAGGCTTGAGCTCAGCACTTTGATGCATTGTATTCTCCTCTAGCAAAAGTTGATGGTCTCAGCTTCCATTTGAGCTGAACAAGTCCTGTGCCATCACCATCACTAGTTGTGCATTTGTAAAGAAGAAAAAGATTGTCAATACACTGACCAAGAGGATAGAAAAGATTTTCGCCTCTTTGAGCCAGTTCTTGGTATTTCATGTAAATAGTGATTTAAAGTTTTTTTCGATAGATATAAATCCTGAGGTAGTAATTGTCGTTTTTACCTTTAGCTCTGCTGGAGTTGTCTGCTGTGCCTGTGATATTGGAGTTGGTCTATATGTTTGCTGTGTCTTTATAATGGTAGGCTTTTCTAGTGCTTTTGAGGTAGTCTGAATCTGCATTTTTTCTTCAATTGGCGTTGGAGTAGTTCTAACTACTGGAGTCTTTAAAATCTGTGGTATAATTAATGGATTTTCAGGTTTTTTAATAAGTGGCTTATTTATTGTTAGAGTTTGTGAAGGGGCAGTAGGATTCTTCAACTGAGTGGCCGGCTTTTGCGCTGCTTGAACTTTTCTTTCAGAGATTTGAGGAGCTTTTTGTGCTTGAGTTTGTAGGGGAGTAGTCTGAGGATTCTTTATTTGAACCTGAGATTGTACTTGAGGAGTTGTAATTTTTGTCACTGGAACCTCAATTTTTAGTGTCATAGGAGATGTAATTTGGTTTGATTTTTCTTTTATAAAATTTTCTTGTGGTAAAGAAGAAAAATCCTGAACTGAATTTTCGATCAGTTTTTTTTCTTTTTTTTCAACTACGATTTCTCAGTTTACTGCAAAATCAAAAAGTGATTTCTGCTGAAAAAGTTCATCAGTTGTTATTCCAAGTTCAGACATTTGATCTCCATAGAGGACTGCAAATCCTTTTAAACTCATCGCTACCTAACAATATAAATCATATTCTAAGTATACTCAAAAAAAAATAAAATCAAAAAAAATCAGATTTCTTGTTTTTTATAACTATTGACATTTTATCTTTTTTATCGATCGCTTAATGGAAATATAAGCTCAGCTATGATTTCTCCTTGAAATTTAAGCCAGCTTTTGCATAATAATCAGCGTTTTTTATTTTACTATTATCCTGGGATGGCAATTATTATCTGAGGATTTTTCGTTTTCCAGATATTATATCATATTTTCGTAACTGTGCTAGGATATGGGGCTGGACTATTCTCTCCAGAGGCGATTGCGATTTTCAGAGATGGAGTATGGATGCTGCTTGTTGGAGCTATTTTTCTGCTCAACTGGAAAGCATGGAGAGATTTCTTTCATCATCGGTGGAAGATAATTATCGTGTTTGGTGGGCTGCTTGTCTTCTCAGTTCTTCTTTCTCGCTTTATGTTTGGCAAGACGCTCAGCGAGATCCTCATTGGGATCAAATATGGGCTTTGGTATCTATGTATTTTGATCTCTGCTGGTAGTATCTGATATTTCCTCTCAAGTGAGCTAAAAATACAAAAAAAATCAGAGAAATCAGATTTTTCATCTTTGGCAAAATGGCAAAATATATTAAAATGGGGACTTGTGAGTGTTGTCATCTTAGGTCGAGCTTGGCAGATCGCAAAATTACTCTTTCCAGATCGGTTTATGGCAATCTGATATGGAAAGCTTGATGACTATCATTTTTGACTAAAGCCGCCATTGTATTATCTTACTTGATATGAAGGAACGCTCAGATGGCAGGGGCTATTCTCATGACCAAATAATTATGGCTATTTTCTCGTAGTCTTTTTGCCTTTGATTTTGCAATATTTTTCATTCCAAAATATCTTAAAAATTAAATCACGAAAAAAATCTGATTGGATCGGATTTTTGGTAGTTGGACTTTGGTTGATTACGCTTTGAGCTACGCTTTCTAGAGCTGCAATGATAGGTGCTGGAGTTGTGCTTTTTTGTGTATATTTTTCTCACATCAAAAAACATAAAAAAATCCTGATCTGATCTGCAGTTTGAGTCGCGATTCTCCTACTTGGACTTAGTATCTTTAAGTGGGAATCTACGCTCGTACATATTCAGCAAAAATTAAGCTGAGTCTTGCAAGTGATTCATCAGCCGTTCTGATACGGACTTGGAAGTTCTGGACCTGCAGTGCATCATACTGGAAGCTTTTTGCCTGAAAATTTCTATCTTCAACTAATGCTTGATCTCTGAACTGTTGGATTCTTGATTTGGCTAGGGGTAATGTATGTTTTTCTCCGTATGCAAAAATCTCTCATTGTAAGGGCTGAAAAAAAAGATCAAAAATCAGAATTTTTATACTATTTAAGACCATTTCAGATCTGATTGCTAGCACTTTTAGTAATGGGACTTTTCCTTCATGTTTTTGAAGATAGTATGGTCAATTATTTATTCTTTTCAGGATATGGACTGATCTTGTGAGCGCTCCAGGCTTTAATTGGAAGAAATACGAATGAAAAAGCTGATTAAAAAAATAGATCGTATGTTAGCAAGGTTTCTTATTATCCTTATTCGTGGCTATCAGCGAACACTCTCTCCAGATAAGGGACTTCTCTCCTTTTATTTCAAAGGTAAGGTGTGCTCTCATGAACCTCATTGTAGTGAATATTGAGTGAGGACCTTAGCTAGATACGGTTTTATCAATTGAATATCAAAAGTTAGTGATAGAGTTTTACATTGTCTCCCAAGTATGCAAAAAATTTATGATCCAGAATTTTACAAAGTTGTCTTTTTCTCCTCAGCTCCGATTGGAGTTCCTTTTATGCAAGAACTTATGCAAGATCCCAGATTTGAGGTCGTAGGTGTAGTTACTCAGCCTGATAAGCCAGTTGGAAGAGGATTAAAACTGCAGCCAAATATAATCAAATCTCAAGCTCTTGAACTTGGAATTCCTACTGAAGATATCCAGACACCAAACAGGATCAATCCTGAGAAGTCGATAGAATGAAAAAACTTTTTTGATCGACTCCAAGAAAAGAAACCAGACTTTTTTGTTGTTATCGCATACGGAAAACTAATTCCTCAGATCCTGCTTGATATTCCTCCCTTTGGTCCGATCAATGTTCACGGCTCACTTCTACCAAAATACCGCTGAGCAAGCCCAATCCAAAGCGTTTTTCTCAATCAGGAGCCTAAAACATGAATTACCATCATGCATATGGATGCGGGTATGGATACCTGAGATATCGTGGACCAAGTGAGTTTTGAGCTGCCATTTGAACGAACTTGTCTTGATTGTATAGAACATATGAAAAAAATCTGACCAAAGTTTCTTAATGCTACACTTTGGAACTATGCGAAAGACCATATCTCACGCAAAAAGCAGATAGAAAGTGAGGTTACTTCTTCTCAAAAAATTATCAAAGAGGATGGTCTGATTGATCTTTTCAATGAAAGTTTGGAAAGCGTGTATGCTAAGTATAGAGGCTATTTTCTCTGGCCAAAGATTAGTTTTGAACTTGATGGGAAGCATGTTTTGATAGAAAAGCTCATTCTAGACAAGGAAAAATATCAACAATATAAAGAATTTCCGCTTATTACATCAGATTTTTCTCCTAATCTAGCAATAAAAGAGCTTTATTTCAAGCTAGAATGAAAGAAAGCAATGGATTTTGCTAGTTTTAAAAACGGATATCTAAAAAAATAATTTTATATTTCCTAGTGAGATGCGGCATTTACAGATTCAGTGAGAAAGAGTCCTTATCTTGGGGAATCGATCTTATAAAAATATGGGTGATGAACTCATACTTCTTGGAACGATCAGATTGCTTCAGGCACAAGGAAAAAAAATTCTGATTTCAGCCTATGATCCGACATGGCTCAAGGGATTTTTTTCTCAGTTTGAAAATATGGAGGATATTACTTACATTTCTGAGTTTCCAAAATGAATTAGATCAGGTTTGAAGTATTTTTTCTCTTCATCAATTAGAGAACTCTCGCTCTATCGCTCGGCTGATGCTGTTATTATCTGATGAGGTGAGATCCTAACTGAGGAAAGCAAAGATGCCTATCGATATTGGAATCTGGGACTTGCTCCTTTGATATGAAAATTGCGATCTAAAAAAAAGGGCGATGGAGTGCCTGTTTATCTCATGTGAGGAGTCCAAACACCTCTAAAAAAGCTGAATATTTCATATTTTAGATGGCTCTTGTCGCATACTAAATATGCTTACCTGAGAGATGAGGAATCAGTTCAGGCATTGAAAAACTTCTGATTTGAAAATGTAGAATTTTTTATGGATACAAGCTGGGAAGCCTATCCTTGGCAAAATATAAAAAAGACCGAGACAACTTCAAAAACAGCATTGATTAACCTCAATAAAAATGGGGAACGCTTTTTTGATGATTTGCTAGAGGAGTGTAAAAAGCTACTTCAGGATTGATATACTTTGAAATATGTTTCTGTAAGTAAAGGGAGAAACTCTGTGTATAACGATGAATATTACAAAAAACAGTTAGAAAGCAGACTTGGACTTGCTCTGGAAAGTGTTGATCGAGAGTCAGATTTTTGAGCCTTTGTTCAAGAGGTAAAAAATGCTGATTTGGTAGTTACTGCCAGACTTCATCTTTTCTTGATTGCTTCATATTTATGAGTAGAGACCAAGGTTTTCCCATATCAAAAAAAGATTCTAAAAATGCAAAAAATGCGAGAAAAGAAAAACTCTACCTTGAAAAATCAAAGATAGAGTCATCATTTTTTAATGACTATGTCCTCCTACAAGTGAGAGGAAATACATGAGTCCAGCTCCAGTGAGGAAAATCAACACCTGAAGCATTGAGAATTTTCGGTCGTCATTATGCTTATTGAGCTGCGGAATAAGATCAGCACCTGCAATATACATAAACATTCCAAATGAGATTGGGATCAGAATGAGCTGTAAATCGTGTGCCCAATGTCCGATCAAAAGTACAGCTACTACACCAAGTAGTGCACTGAGTGCTGTCAAAAAGTTAAGCAGTAAAGCTTGTTTCTTGCTATAGCCTCCGTGTACCAATACGGCATAATCACCGATCTCTTGTGGAATTTCATGCAGAAGAATTGCTAAAGAGGTGGCGATTCCAGCTGGAATACTTACTAGAAAACTTGCACCAATCACCATCCCATCAATCATATTATGCACAAAATCTCCAACAAGATTCATCTTTGCAAAAGTATGAGGATGAGATGCACAGGTTGTTTGATGACAGTGATTCCAATTCAGAATTTTCTCTGTTATAAACCCAATAGCGACCCCAAAAAAGATCCAAAGTCCGATCACATGTTCGTCCATATCATGATGATGTTCAATGATTTCTGGTAGAAAGTGAAAGCAAGCATTTGCGAGCATTGTTGCTGCAGCAAATGATACCATGCAGACCATTGTCTTTTGTCCGAGATTTTTTTTCATTCCGAGGAAGATGATTCCTATCAGAGAGGCAAGCGAAATCACGATAACACTTACCAAAGCAGCGATCCAATTTTCCATAGTGTAAGACTGTTAATTAAATTTTTATTTTACTTGTGTTGCTATAATAAATATATGCTAGTAAAAGTCAAGGGAAAAGTTAGTAGGATATGTAATGGTTTCGTTTTTTACATATTTTTTGTTTCAAGACTTGACTTTTTTGCTGAGAAAAGTATAGTATTCCCACTAAATAAAAAAATATACAATGGATAAAGATTTTCAATGTACGCTTGTCCTGATTAAGCCAGACGGCGTAAAAAGATTGTTAACCCGAGATATATTTTCTCGATATGCAGATGCTGGTCTTACAATGCTTTACAAGTGGGAACCTATAAAAGCTACTCGTGAGCAGCTTGTTGAGCACTACGAGACGATTGGTAAGCTGAAGACTAGAAAGGGTGAGAAGGTCTTTGAGGAGACCTTGCGTTATATGATGTCTGGGGCTCTGATTAAGGCAATCGTTGGTGGTTCAAATGCTGTTGAGGTGGTTCGTAAGATAAATGGTGCGACAAAGCCTTGGGAGGCAGAAAAGGGCACGATCCGTGCTGATTTTGGATCCAAAGATCCAAATGGTCCACTTCTGAATGTTGTTCATTCCTCAGCTACGCTTGAAGAGGCTGAGAAAGAAATTATGCTTTGGTTCTCTGATGATGAAGATGAGGAAGAATCAGAGTTTCGAGTTTTCGGTGTTGGTGGAATAGATCATTGCTTTTATGGGGAATAGTCCATCAGCTTCCTAAAATGTGAAATAAAAACTCAATAAGTAATACTTATTGAGTTTTTTATTTGAAGGAAAAGAAGAGGAAATCTGATTTTATTTTGGGATCAGATTTTTATTTTTTATTTAAATCGGTTAGTCTTAAAAATTCTTGAACAAATGCTTCGGCTTCACTAGGAGAGGAAAGCTTGTCTTTTCCACATGTCATGAGATGAGAGCCAAGTAATGTAGTATTCATCTTTTTCAAAAGTCCAATGGTTGCGTTGATCTGCTGAACGATATCTCAGCAATAAGTGTCTTCCTTGATCAAGGTGTCAATTTTTCTGATCATTCACTGGACCTTTTTGAGATTGAGTGTAAGTGTATGATGAGTAGATGGATCACTATGGAGCATTTTAGACGCAAAAATATTAAAAGACTCTCTTTAAGAGTTTAAAGAGAGTCTATAGTTACTGCTACTTATTGCAAGAGCAAGTTTGAGAATTTTCTGTTTTGCAGTGTGCACATGTGCAGCTAGATCCGCAAGAGCAAGTGTTCCCACAGTTACATGAACAATTTGTTTTTTCTGTCATTGATATAGTCTATAAAATATAAATATACCACCACCTATGGTGGTGGTGTAATAGTTATATTCTTTTTTTTAAAAAATGCAAGAGATTTTTTTAAAAGTGAATAATCTAAAATAAAAAAAGAACCCTGATTTGAATACAAACCAGGGCTTTTTCATTGAATGGAATCATTAAAAAAATCACATTTTACATGAAAAAATCATCGTATCTATAATATATAGAAAACGATTTATAAGTCAAGAGGAAATGTTTAATATTTTATGATAAGGATTTTATCCTGACCAAAAAAACTTAAAAAAGCCTTTACAATACAGGTATTTTGAATATAACAACTTAAATGTTTTATTCTCCTCAAGGTATGCTACAACAGCTTTGT
Organism: uncultured bacterium; assembly: GCA_963552955.1. Taxonomy (GTDB): domain Bacteria; phylum Patescibacteriota; class Gracilibacteria; order Absconditabacterales; family Absconditicoccaceae; genus HOT-345. The sequence continues at coordinate 149,701 of CAUVLQ010000001.1, read as the reverse complement.
CCTTTTGTATCTTCTTCGCCAGAGATTGATCAGCTTTTCTTGGAGCTAGAGCAGGTTTTCCCGTATCCTAAAAAGGCTGGAGTCGCTGTATCAGGAGGGAGCGATAGTATGTTTTTGAGCTATCTTTTAGTGAGCTTTTTTGCGAAAAAAGGGCGGAATTCAGATTTTTTGCATTTTTTGCACTGCAATCATGCGGTGAGACCAGAAAGTGAATATGAAGCTCAGGAGCTCCAAAAACTCTTCCACTGATGGCACTTTGAAATCATCAAAAGACAAGAAAAAGCTGATCCAACCGAGGAAAATTTGAGGAACCGAAGATATGCTATTTTTCAAAAAAAGATGGAAGAAAAGGAACTAGAAGTCCTGTTTCTCTGACATAATCTCACTGATAGAATAGAGTCGAGCCTGCTAAATATGATCCGCGGTTGTGGAATTAAATGATTTTTGAGTATGCAAAAGACGTGTTCTCATCATCTCCTTTGATGAAAAACTGTTGTGAGGCCACTTTTAGATTTGACGAAGCAAGAGATTCTTAGGCTTTGCACTGAGTTATCAATTCCCTATTTTGTGGACCAGAGCAATTTTGATCCAGATATGAGCTTGAGGAATTTAGTTAGAACTCAATTTCTTTTTCCACTTTGAGAGCTGAAATTTGAAGATAAAAAAAATGGAAGAGAGAGAAAAAATCAGCTTTTTCAAAGTCGGAGGCAAATCTATGTGGCATTAGAAGAGAGAAATCAAAAATCTGAATTGATCCCTCTTACTCTCAATCCACTTTTACAGGTCAAAAAAGCCTTTCTTTGGCAGAGAGAAAAAGTAGGAAAGATTGGAAAATCTGAGATTGCTGAGCTATTCGCTTCATTACAAATCCATATTTCCAAATGAGAACTAGAACTTCGAGAGAAGCGATATGCTGATAAGGTTCAAGGGTATCGTCAATATCCGTGATGGACAGTATTTCTCAGCTATGGAGATATGTATTTTTTCCAAGCAGAAACAAAGTTCTGGGAAAAAATGCTCAATCAAGAGCGAGAACTTACAAAAGTTTGAATTCAGAATTTTTGACCTTTTTCTCTTGAGATCAAGGAAGATATGCTGTGAGGAATACTAAGATTCCCTAGGGAAAATGATCACTTTAGAGAGAAAACGCTCAAAAAACGAATGATCAATAGGAAAATCCCGATTTTTTTTAGAAATTCAGTTCCTCTTGTAGAAAAGGGCGGAAACATTATAGTTGTTTTTGATTCTTTGAGCTTTAGCTTTTAATATTCTAACTAATGGAGCAACTCCAAAATTATTGGTCGCAGTATCTCTCTTTTCAGACTAAGGCCTTTGCAGAGATACAGACCTTTACTGGACTTTCTGCTGAAACCTTGCAGATTATTGGCTGGGTTCTTCTCGCTTATGCGGTGCTTTTTTTACTAGTCTTACCGCTACATCGCTATTTTACTAGAAAAAAACTCTGACTCCAAAAATCTTTGGTAATGCAGATTGATGAGATGATCTATCTTTTGGCAAAGCATCAGCACTTGCTCAATCTTGATCTTGAAAAACTCTGATGAAATCCAAATATTGCTTTGATGAAAACTATCTTCTGAGAAGGAAAATACGATTATATCCAGAGTTGGGAGGTGATCCTTATGAATATTCACAAGGTTGAACAAGTTCTCTGAAGAAAGGTGATTTCGCTAGAAAGTGAACAGGCTCTTGCAAAAGAGGTGAAAAGCTATCACTTCACATCAGCATTTTGAACTGTTCTTAAGTGGATATTAGGAATCTCTACTTTGGGAATCTATTTTTTGATCGGATAGGAGTTTTAGTATATCAGTAGTGAGACCTATGAGATTTTTGAAAAAAGTGATTTATCATCTGTTCTTGGCGTTTAGAGGGATTTTCTTTCTAGTGTTTAACTTTGTTTCTAATGTTTCTTTGTTAGCTTCAGTCGTTGTATTTCTGCTCTATTTTTTCCAAGATAAACAAGCGAAAATACTGGTTCTAGGTTTTGCTTGTCTTGGGTTTTTCTTGCTGATGTACTTGCTCAAGCATTTTTATGATAAGATCATCTTCTGGGCTAAACCAGATGATGTAAAGCTTATGCTTTTCAAATAAACTAAAACACATAAAATCTGATTTTTTTAAATGTTATAGGTGCAATCAATGCTTTCATTTTTACTCTATGGGATACTAGGATTCCAGGAGCTTAAGCTCTCACTATTGGAGCCAAATCAGCCATCAGTTGAGCAAGTGTATACTGCAGAGTTACAATCTTCTCCCTATGTGAAAATGAAAGGTGTTCCTTCAACTTTTACTACACTCTTTGGTGAGTATCAGGCGCCTACTATTCTCAAAAAATATAATCCTGATCTAGCTTTGAGTGAGACGGGGAACTTTAATGAGATCGAGAGTTTCCGTTTCCCACTGATTTATCCAGAGCTGGAGGAGTATTTCCCGTATACTACGATAGAACTTCCAATTCGCCTTGATCTCACTCAAAAGGAAAAAAAAGTGCTCAAGAGTCAGTATTTGCTTGTCATTGCACATACAGATTTAGAGAGGACAGCACTAGGATTTTACTATGATGGGAAACTTACGCTTGCAACCTTCATCTCAATAGGCAAGAAAAATATGAGATCAAAAGAAGGAATTTTCTCACTCAGGCATGATAGTATCTTTTATCGTTCACGCATGTTTAATGGGGAGCCAATGCCGTATGCGTTGCGCTATTCTGGACCATATTTTCTTCATCGAGGGGAGAGTGATGGGACCTACCGCTCTCATGGATGTGTTAGGGTGCCTGGAATCTATCAAAAGTGGCTCTATGAGCATCTTCCAAGCTCTTGAGCAGATCTGCGCATTATTGTGCATAAACCTTATGAAATTACCTTATTCAAAAAATAAAAAATCAGATTTTTTCTTTCTTTTAGAGATCAAAAAACTATATTCTAAGTGCTTTATTTTAAAGATAACTGATGAAAACCTTAGCGATAGAAACGAGTTGTGATGATACTTCTTTAGCGATTGTATCCGAGGAAAATGGAAATTTTCAGGTGGAAGATATTCTTGCCTATTCTCAGATTCAGGAGCATCAAAAATTTGGAGGAGTGGTTCCTGAACTCGCTTCCAGGCTCCATAGCGAAAAAATTATCGCAATCCTCCAGAGTTTAGGGTTAGAGCGTATCAAAGAAGTTGACTTTATCTCAGTTACAACTGAGCCTGGACTCCCAGGATCATTAGTTGTTGGGAAGACGGTTGCTTCCTTGCTTGGAGAGTTTTATCAGAAGGAGGTGGTTCCTGTTTATCATATTTGGGGGCATGTATTTTCGATTTTGCTTGAGAGAAATATCCAGGATCTCAAGCTACCTATGGTAATATTGACCGCCTCAGGAGGGCATAATGATATTTACTTGATAGAAGATCACTCACAGCAAACACCAAAAAAATCTGATTTCCCTCAGTGGGAGTATGCAGGCTTCAAGATCACAAAACTCTGATGGACATTAGATGATGCAGCAGGGGAGTGTTTTGATAAGGTATCAAGAATGCTCTGAGGTCCCTACCCATGAGGAGTCTGGATATCAGAAAAAGCCCGCTTGTGAAAGCCAAATCCGCTTGTAAGTTTCAAAAGGATATTCCTCGCTCATGAAAAATATGAATTTAGCTTTTCAGGGATGAAGAGTCAGGTTTCTTTTCTTTTGGAAAAGCTCAAAAAAGACTGAGTAGAGCTTACTGAGGAGCTGATTTGCGATATCGCCTATGATTTTCAGGAGGCTGTAGTTGAGGTTTTGGCAAAAAAACTAGTCCAAGCAGCAGAGGAATACTGAGCACAAACCTTGGGTCTAGCAGGTGGAGTTTCAGCAAATGAGAGAATATCGGAGGTTATCCGCCAGCTTCTTGATAAAAAAAAGCTCAAAATCTCCTTTCTCTCGCCAGTCAAGAAGCTCTACTCAACAGACAACTGAGCGATGATTGGTGTGGCAGGCTTACTCGCAAAAAGATAAAAACTCTGAGAAAGGTCAGAGTTTTTTTTTATTTGATATTCTCATAGAGAATACTTATTTTTTGATTGATGCAAGCAGTTTTTTACAGTGTGCCGATGGTTCGTATCCAACTTCTTTACAGTCTTTTAGATATCCTAAGAGAGCCTTCTGAAACTTTTGATTATTATTTTTTTATCAATCAATATTGATTAGCTTCCACTCTCATTTTTCTAACCCATCAAGCGTCCATGCTCAGATCCTCAGTCTCTTGAGGTAAATCACCTCATTCCCAACAGCTTGGAGCATTCTTTTCACCTGATGATATTTCCCCTCAGTAATTGTCAAAAGAATTTTTTTCTCCTCGATGTGTGCAACTTTTGCTGGTTTTGTCAGGTAGCCATCATCAAGTTTGACTCCATGTCTGAGGGACTCACACTCCTCAGGAGAAATGGGAGAGCTTAACCAGACTTCATACTCTTTTTCTTTTTCTCGTTTTGGACTGATGGTCTGATGAATAAACTGGCCATCATTGGAAAGGAGCAAAAGTCACTCGGTATCTGTATCGAGCCTCCCAGCCACATGCAATAAATTTACATAAGAGCAGTCAAGCATTTGCTTTTTGTAGCTCAGATATCAAAATTCATCCTCATCAGACGAAATGTAGCCGGCAGATTTGTAGAGAATAGCATATACCTTCTCCAGAACCTCAATCTCTTGATCATAAACCCTTAGTATTTCATGGCCAAAAAGTCTGAAGTCTGATTTTTTGATCACTTCTCCATTTACGAGGATCGCTCCAGATTTGCAGGCTTCAGATGCCTCTCTTCTACTGACCAGTCCGAGATTCGCCAAATATTTATCCAGTCTAATCATCTTTTTTCTCCTCAGCTGATAAAAGTTTCTCGGAAACCTCCTCAAGTCAAACTTCTTTGAAAAATATAGTTCTCAGTTCTCCTTTGATATTCCCCTGAGCAAATTGATTCTCTGATATATCAGAAATCTGAATCTTTTCAATTGCTGTCCTTTCCAGTTGAATCAAGCTTCCTCAAACTCAGAGTTCTCTTCCTAGTCGATACCCGATACTTCTAATATAGGTCCCAGATCATACATGGAGTTCTAGCTTGAGAAGTGGAAAATTATACTCAATTATCTTGTAGCTATAGACTTTCATCGGTTTTTCTTGTATTTCAGCTTTCCCTTTTCTTGCATCTTTATAGAGTCTCTTCCCATTTTGCTTTTTCGCACTAAAAGTCGGTAATGGTAGAAGAGGGCAGTCCCCATCAGTATAGATAATTCAATCCAAAAGAGCAGAAATCTGATCTAATCCTGGTGCTGGAATTAGTTTCTCATCTTTTTTGAGAAAAAGTGCCCCTGTAGCTTGATCAGTAATAACCTCAAATCTTTCTTCCTTTTCTCGGTAGCTGGCATCTCGCGTATCAGTGAGCAGTGAAAAGTCTATCGTAGTTTCATAGCTCTTATCCAGTCCAATCAGCGAAGTCAGTTTTTTAGTTCCCTTCCCAACTCACAAAAGCATAAGCCCACTCGCCATAGGGTCTAGAGTACCACTATGTCAGACCTTCTCTTGAAAGTGCGTTCTAATAATCTTCACAACATCAAAACTAGAAATTCAACAAGGCTTTTTGCAGGCAAGGAGCATGGTCTCTGATCGGGATAAAACTGCCTTGAGTATAGGAAAGCCCAATTTTTTTTCAAGTGTTCTTATGTTGGGAGCTTGTTCGCCTGAGAGGATAAATACTCTTCTTAGTCAGATAAAATAAAAAAACTGACCTCAATTGTCAGTTTTCTTTTTTATTATTTCTTATGCTCAACTTCTTATTCTCACTCGAGCATATATTTCTCGATAAATTCTCTAGCTTTTGTAAGTAAAATCTCAATCTTATCTGCATCTGCGAGTTCCTCTTTTGTCAGATCAAGCTTTACACTAAATGGACGAGTATATCCAGCTTTTTTTAGTTTTTTGATAAAGCTTGGGAGCTTAAGGATTCATTCTCCTGGGAGGAGGTGAGGTTTTCCTCCTTTTGATTTATCAGAGATATATACGAGAGCAAAATATGCTGAGAAATCATCAAGCTTATTAGTGAAATTGCCCTCCAAGTCTTCTGTATCCATATTCGCGACGTCAAGCGCTAATGCACAGTTATACTTTTTGACAATATCAACGACATTGCTAAAACGATATGCTGGAATTGGCAATGCGAAAATATTATTGTCTTCTGGATTGATAATAGCAAAGTTGAGTGCGGGATTTTGAGCCTGATATTCTCAGATATTGTATTTGATAAAGGAATACGACTTAAAGTCAAAATACTTTGGTGCATTGATAGTAATCAGATCACAGTCTGTAGCCATACAGATATCCAAGACCTTATTCAGTTCTTTGCTATTCAAAGAGGATGAAGTCTGGATAGAGTAGACTGGTAGTTCATGTTTTTTCACAAGAGAGCGGACATAACCTTCATTCCATGCATCAAATCATTTCCATACCGCTAGATCAATCCCATCAAATCAGCATTTTTTTGCCATTTCAAAGATCATATCTAGTCCATAACTACTCATAGTATCAGTACTAAGGAGGATTTTATTATTCATTTGTATTTTTAGCTACTACAAATTAAAGTTTCAGTTTAAGTATAATCAAAAATCTGAATTTTGTCAATTTTTCTCTCTATTTTTAGTTCAAGATCAGAAGATTTGCTATCAAATATGCAGCTCCAATTAGTAATAATCCGAGTAATGCGTATACGATAGTTTGTTTGAGGTTTTTGAAGGTTGCTTCATCATCAGGTTTAGTCAGCATAGTATAGGTCTGCATAATAATGATAATCAGTAATACCAGTGAGATGATTCATAGTGACCAGTTGATAACCTGAAAGAGAATTGGAATCGATTTTGGATTGAGAATATTTGATCAAACCTGAGAGAGGTTTTGTACAGTAGTTCCATCCTTGAGTACTTGCTCCTGCTTACCATAGACAGCTTCTACGATTTGCTTGGCAGCGGAGATGATAACAATCCCAATTGTCGTCCAAGAAATCACTCCGATTGCCTTCTTTTTCACGCCCTCATCTTGTGAGGTGATATAGGTAAACACACGGGACATCATAATAATAACCAAAATTCCGAGTGAAAAATAGACTGCAATTTTAATAAATGGATAGAGAATCTTATCATACATATTTTTGATCAGCTCCATCACCTTTATACCCTGAGGATCAGGAGAGCCAGTCTTCCATAGCGTATTAAAAACTTCATAACTAATATATCTGGCACTATACATAAATACAATTCCAATCATACCAGAAATAATCATCGTCATCCCTTCCTTCATCTTGTCTGGATTGGTAAGTATCGTATACAGCCCAACCATCGCAATCAAGATTCAGATTACAATAATTACAGGGAAAAGAATATTGATCACCTTATTGATGATATAGTCGCTCGCTCCAGCTTTCATGTCAGCATTGGTTGGACCCTCATCAAGATGCTTACTTATGCTAGTTGTTGACTGAGAGATTGCCTGTCAAAAGTTATTAGTCACCACATCATTGTTTGCAGATGTTGGATTTCCACTAAAGAGTAAAAATAATAGTCCACCACTGACTAATCAACCAAAAAGAAATCTGATCAGTTTTTTCATTTTATTTTTATGCATAAAGATAAAAATTATACCTTAGAACTGTTTAATATAAGAGGTGAGGAGCCAATGAGTAGGAGTCTCCAAATCCCTCAGAGGACCGCAAGTCCCTTCCATCGTAGTGCATAGGCTCGTAACCATCGACCTACCAATCAGAGCACAATCAGTACGACGCTTCTCCACTTCCAAGACCTAAAGAAACCTGATGAGATCATAGAATTTTGGCTCAGAGAGAGTGCTTCTTTGCTATTTATCTGAGGATTCTTCATCTTTTGGTACAAAAGGGGAATGCTCAAGAGGATTTCTTCTACATAAATCTTGTAAGTCAGGTGAAGACTTTGTTTCCATCTCTGTGAAATACAATCTCGACCTATCATCAGGAGTCAAACCCTAAGAGTCAAGAGCCCAAGCATTACCCCAGGAATGTATCGTGTATTGCCAATCACAAGAGCAATGAAGATCAAAGCCCATCGTAGCTGTCCCTCTTTGTATCGCCAGGTTGGAGCCTGATAGTTATGCTTACAAAACCACGCAAAACTCGCAACTCATGGTAAAAAAGCCTTAAAAAGCTGAATCTTTTGCCCGCTAGTGAGCGAGAGTTTTGTACTTTCAAAAGGGATTTCATAGCCAATCAGTCCCATTCCTAGGATCTGAATACTGATCAATATTCCGCTCATCAAAATCAGCAATCCTTGTATTCGCTGAGCCTCTCCAGCTACCAATATACCAGTCAATATGAGGATAAATATCAGTAGCCCAAGTGAGAAGTTCCCAACTTGGCACCATCAGCGGATAAAATTTTGCTCCTCTTGGGTATAGGTATGAGAGGAGAGTTGTTTTTCTACAAGCAATCAGAAAAACATCAGTCCAGAATAGGCCGTCACCATTACATTGTTTTTGTAGTGGAGTTGTTCTTGCATCCTTGCTTGTAAAATAAAAGGTAAAAAGTCAGATTTTTGAGTATGTTAGTTTCTCTTTTTTACATCAGTTGTGATAAACTGTTTTTCATAAGGAGAAGCCAGTATTTGAACTCAAACATGCTGATTTCCAACAAACATTAGTCCTTCTCACACTCAAACTGAGATCAGTCTCTGTTGCTCAGCCTCTGATAGTCACAAAAGCTGATTGAGTGAGGCAATGGAAGTAACCGATTGCTTGAGCAAAAGTTGCATTGATGAGTTTGAGACAATTGGTTTTCCGTATGGACTACGGATAAAATCTTCAATATCCTGTGAGATTGTCGTGATTCCTAGTCAGTATTTTCTTGCTCTTTTGATCAGTCCAAAAAGAAAATTCGCTGAAATATCATTCTGAAGCATAATCCAAGCTTCATCACAGACAAGAAGTCTTTGCTTCTTTACAGATCTTACCTTAGACCAGATAAAATTCAGAACATTGAACATCGCTGGTGTCTTGAGCGCTTCTTCCACATCTCTAATACTGAAAACTGTGATCGCATTATTGATATCAATATTAGTATAGTTATTAAAGAGTTTTCCAAAAGTTCCAGTTACGTATTTACTGAGTTTAAGTGCAATTTGTTCTCAACCATGCATTCCATTGAGCACATTCATGAGGTCTTCCATCAATGGTGGCTGTTTCCCTGCATAATCATCCATCTCAAAGCTAAATCCCTTGAGAGCATAAGTGTTTTGGAGGGCTTTGTCTAGCAAAGCTTCTTCCTCAGGGCTCAACTTACCAATCAAAATCTGAATCAAACTTACGAGATTCATGATCTGACTTCTCAAAAGATCTCCCTTTCCATATTCAATATCTTCAATCAATGGCGGCATATCAAATGGATTCAAAAACTGTTGTGATGAAGTGGCGATATTTACATAGGTACCACCTACTTTTTCACATAATGCTTGATATTCGTTTTCTGGATCAATGACGATAATATCTACACCATTGAGCAAATATCTCAAGATCTCAAGCTTTACTGTAAACGATTTTCCAGCTCCGGATGTCGCTAAAATCACACTATTCATGTTTGGAAGCTGAGAGTTGAACCTATCAAAAATCACTAATCCTCCAGTATGAGAGTTGATTCCATACATAATTCCTGTATTGGTAATCAGATCACTAGAAATAAAAGGAAAGCTGGCTGCAAGTGAAGAGGTTACAGCACTTCTAACGATTCCTAAATTATCCTGACAAATCGGTAAATTTGCTCAGAATCCTTCATCCATTCTATGGATCGCGTTTTTAACCCTGATCCCATATCCAGCGATTTTTTGTTCAAATTTTTTCCCAGTTTCTCTAAGCTTTTCCTCAGAAGTATCGTAGATTGTTGTATAATTTCAGAGTTCAAAATATCTTTCCTCCTTCGTGGTCAGCTTTTCTCTGATCATTTCTACATCACGATATTGCTGTTCAACCTCTTTATCAATGGTGATTCCTTTCTGCATAGCATCTGAAAGTTCTGCCTTGAGCTGCGTAGTTTTCTGCTTGAGCATAGACTGAATCGCACTATCGTCTTCTGGATAAATATAAAAACTCATGTCCCACTTGCAGTGAAGCCCCATAATATCTCTGGTCCAGAGCATATCAATATAGCTTGGGTAATCTTGAGTATAGTAGGTCTTACCTAAGATTCCAGAAACATTGAACTGTTGCATAGAAAACTCCCAGTATGATGGAGCAATATGTGACTTGTAGTCTGATAGAAGTGAAGTATAGTGCGTATCAACTTCCTTAATATATTGCCTCAGCTCAGAAGTCAGTTTTTTATCAGAATATTCACTATCTGGGAGCTGGAGCATTGCTCTTACCTGTTCTGCAAGGCTTGGATGTTGCTTGGCAGGAGAGTTTTCATCACCTCATAGATTGTTGGGAAGCTCTTTATTTTCAGATGTATTCTTAGGAGTAGGTGCAAGTCAGAGCTTTTCTAGTAACTTATCAATCCATGACTTCTTTTTTTGAGGATTATCCTGGGAAGTAATTGGGGTCTGAATAGAAGGAGAAATCTGATTTCAGATTGAAAATTGGCTATTAGTCGGAGAAACTTCAGCAACGACAAAACCTCCTCAAGGAACCTGAGCTGTATAGTTGATGTCGTATACGATATTCTGAAGCTTTTCTAGCATCCTTTTGCCAAACTCTGAGATAAATAAATCCCCTTAAGTATAGTCAGATTTTTTTATTTGTCAAAAAATCAGCAACAAAATCTTGTTAATTTCTCCATTTACAGGGAGTAAATCTTTCTATTGAACTATCTGAGTTTAAAACGATATTGGATAAACAGCTGACAACCTCAGAAAAACATAAAAAATCAGCTTTCATCTCTGGTAAAAAATAAAGTATATTTTTATTGATAAAGTACTTGACATTGTCTTACTCTTCATTATATTATAGATGCTAGAAGAGATGAAAATACTCTCAAAAATTTAATTCTCAACTAATCAAACAGCAAGATGGGATTTTCTGTAAAGATGGACGATAAAAAGATTAAGGTAGATTTGGAGTGAACAAATCTCAAGGATATCTTGATCTATTGTAAGCCAAAAGAGAGGCTTATCCTCATGAAAAAGTACGGACTTGATGGAAGTAAAGAGCTCGCTCTCCAAAAGATTGGTAAAGAATATTCTCTAACTAGAGAGAGAGTAAGACAAATCGAAACACAGGCTTTGATGAGATTTAGAAGGCTTATCATTGGAAATGAACTTTATACCAATGTTCTAGAGGAGTGCAAGAAAATCCTTGAGGTGCATGGGGGAATACTGGGTGAAGATGCGCTTATTGCAAAGGTGATCAATAAAAACCTGTTCAAATTCTCAAAATCAGAATTAAAACTGATTCTTGTATCGGATTTTGATATCACTTATCTCAAGAGAAATAAATATATTGATAAGGCATTCTATGTAGAGCCGCTTTACGAAGATCTTCTAACCAAGATCGTACTCTTTACCTTGGATCATTTCAAGCAGAGAGGAACAAGTCAGGACTTGTACGAATTTATTAGTCTCCTAAAGGAAGAATTCCTTGATGACTTCAGAGATATTAGTTTCCTTAGAAATGATCTCTTCTATATCAACTTTTTCCAAGTTGTGAGGTCAATCACAGTCCTAGACTGAAAAATCTGACTAAGAGACTTCTCAGATATCAATCCAAAGACAATGAAGCTCAAGGTGCTTTATACTATGAGAAGGCTTAATAAACCAATGCACTTTCAGGATTTGCCAAGCAAGATTCTTGAGTGGTTCCCTAATGAAAATATTAAACTCAATACCGTTCACAATGAATTGGTAAAAAATGGAGATATGTTTGTTAATCTTGGGCTTGGTATCTATGGGCTCAAGGAGTGGGGATATCAGTGAGGAAGTGTTAAAGAAATTATTACTAGAGTATTCAAAAAATTTGATAAGCCAATGAAAATCCAGGATCTTATCAAAGAAGTGCTCAAGGAGAAAATGATCAATCCAAATACTGTAGTTCTCAATCTCCAAAAGCATAAAAAACTCTTTAAGAGAGTAGATAAAGGACTTTATCAATACATTTGAGAGTAAAAAATAGGAAAAACCTGAATGTAATTCAGGTTTTTTGTTTATTCAAAGGTGAATTAACTTACATTTGGTTCGATCATATAGTTGGGCTCTAGCCTCTCAACAGGATGAATTGTGAGTTCATCTCGGCTCAAAAAATGCTGTGTATTGTCCCTTTTTAGGTAGCATCAATCTGTTCTAAACTCATAGCTGAGTTGCGGTATTGTGGATTCAAAATATGTCTCATCATATACCTGATCCAGCGTAAGATCTGGATACTGAGATGATAATTGATCGATTTCAGATTTCTTAACTGTTGAAATGAGCTTTCATCATTCTAAATCCCAGAGCCAAACATTCAGTCTCTGCCCAATATAAACTAATATCTTGCTTCCAATCCAGCCTCTCTGATAAAAAAGAGTATACAGTTCAAGTTTTGATAAAGAAAAAAAAGAAAGCTGATTATTCTTGAGTGTTTTCAAAAGATTGAGAGCCAAGGTTCACACCCTCAGATTTGTGAATCCTCAAGGTCAGTTCAGCACTAGACATTCTGAGATCGCTTGTTCATGGTCAAGATTTACCAAGACTTTCCCTAGTTCTTTATCTACTCAGCTTCTTTCGAGGAGAATCTTTTCATTAGTTCAGTGATAAATAGCAATATGATCTGAGGAAATATCAATACTAACTCTCATCTTTCAATATAAAAACACTAAAAGTCAGACTTTATTTTATTTTTTTGAAATTTATTCAAACATTCTTTGGAGATCCTCATCTCTAATCATCTGTGGTCCTCGCATCGGATCAAAGGTAACCTCAATCTTAACCTCATAGTCAGGCACTACAAGCAGAACAGCATTCCTTGTGCTTTCAATAATATAGTCGGCCATAGGACATGCTGGCGTGGTAAAACTCATCAAGATATCAACCCTTTCCTCTTCCTCATCAACCTTGACTTCATAGATGAGACCAAGTGTGTAGATATCTACAAGTGGAAAGTCTGGATCATAAACAGTCTGGAGTGCTTGCTCTATTTTCTCAAAAAGTACTGGATTATTCGTCATGCTGAGTTTTTTTCTGTCAGGTAAAAATAAATCGCTGCATCAAGACAAAGAGTCCTAAAAACAGAATTCAGATCGCTTTGTTCCATAGCTCTCCTATGATCAAGAGGACATTGATCAAAGCGTAGAGTCAAAAGAGAAATGAGCTTTTATATGCATCTTTCTGCATTTTTTCCTCAGGGATATCGAGCCCAAAGAGGACCTCTCATCCATAGAAAAGGAAATACGAAATCCCCCATGTACATACAAAAATCCCAATGAGCAATAATGCCAAAGCAATCTCAGGATCTTCCTTGATATTAAGTTGAGTAAGGGTAATAGCCAAAATAACTCCTCAAAAAATAATCTTGATCCCAGAGGCAAGAGCATACATATTTACTGATCAGAGTTTCGGAATACGCATGAGGAGGGGAGTTAGGAGGGAAAATTAAAAGAATAGTATAAAGCTAACGATTAAAATTCAACATTTACAGTTTCTTTTTCAGCAGCTTGTTTTTGATTTTCTAGGATAGTCTGAGTATCAAGTTCCGCTTGAGAAGGGAGATAGAATGGATTTGCTCAGGTTTCATAGATCTTGTGATAGATAATTTCCCAGAGCCCTTGTCCAAAAATCATAATCGGAAATACAACCAAAGTCGATTGATATGCCAGCATATAACGAGCTGAAACATCGACGCTACCAAATGTTCACTTCCAAATAATCCCTAGAACCACAAGTGCAACAGCTAATCCCACTGTACATCCAGCTAATGATGATGCAGCATAGTTAGGATTTACAGCAAATTCTATCTGACAAAACGAGATGAAAACAGCGATTGCAACATAGAGTGCAAAAAGTACCACATCAGCACCTGCCGTATCCTTCAAAATCACGAAAAGCCCCATCATAATAGCAAAGAGGATTCCGTTTGTGAGGAGAAGGAGTCCACTCACTTTTCACTGATGAATATATTTCTGTGAAAAGAAAACTCAGTATAAAAGCACTAAAATCTGACTTCCAAAGAAGGTGATCATAAAACCAAGAAAGAGGAGAATCAGCCATGCTAACGGATGAGCCTCAGCTGTCATCGCAACTCCAGTTGATACGGTATCAGTCTTTACCGCAACTCCAAATGCAGACATTACAACAAGCAAGATAATGCTCATCATCGCCCCAACTACGACTCCAAGAAGCGTCTTTCCAAGCAAACTTCGTCCAGAAATATTTGACGGAGTGTTTATAATTTTATCAAGCTTGCTCCTTTCTTCTTGAGCGATATTTTGTGGACGAAAATTCATTTTCCCGCCATCAATTCATGGAATCTCAAATTGCATTCCTGGTGTAAGTTCATTCATCAAAACTAATAACTAGCGAATAAAACTGATTTTTTCTAGACTTTGGATAAAGGTTGACCTATTTCTTTTATTGGTGCTGGTATAGGAGATGAGGAGAATTTTCCCCTCCATATCAATAGCGTATTGTGCTGCATACAGTCCAAGTCCCCTAGGATCCGTGATAGAATAGGTTTTTAGAATAGTTGAATAACGAGAAGTTGGAGTCTGAATTCCAGATTTTTTTGTCGTTTCTTGGCTGATAGTATATCAGTAGAGTCTGAGCTGATTGAGTGATTGTTGCATATAGGAGACAAGCGGAACCTCAATACTAAACTGATCAATAATCATACTATCAAGAATTGCATTTTTATCCTGATTGATTTCCTGATAGGTAGCGCGCTGATCCAAGGTTTTGATCCTTCTCATTTCTGGAACCAACTCTGCCTCCCAGCTAAAATCTAGTGTTTTGATAGATAATTGATGGGTGGTAACTCCACATCAGATCAAAAACAGACTTATTACTGTGATGAGTGTTCATTTCAAAGTTTTCCACATCTTTTCTGCTCTTTTAGATAAAGATGAAGAGCATTGCTAGTGCAAGTCCAACGATAATCCCAATGAGAAATGATTTTTTTAAGATATTTTCCTTTACCTCACTCATCTGTGCATCAATACTTTTCCCAGCCCAAATCAGTGAGATCAAATATCCTACCATACACCCACAAAACAATAAGTATCCTGGCATCAAAATCATCCCAATTGTCGTAAAGAGATACTCTCAAAAGAATAGTTCTCACCTAATGAGAAATACTCCCATGATCAGCGTGGTAAAATAGAAAACTCGTCTTAATATTTGAAAGAGGATTGCCATCAGCACTTTCATCTAAATGAGTAAAACGCTCTTATCGTATCTTTTCTGATTGGAAAATCAAGCAAAAGTCTGTCTCCATCTAAAATGGGAAAATAAAAAGCAGATCCCATCAGGAGATCTGCTTTCAGATTTTTTTCTTTCGTTTTATTCAATATCTACACTAGTTACTTTACCATTCTTAACTGTTGCATTTACGCGACCAGGTCTAAGGTCTGCAGTTAGTGCATTAGCTTTACCATCTTCTTCAGCAATACGGAAATCTACTCCATTTTCTTTTGCTTTAGCTTGAGCCTCTGCAACGCTAAGACCTAGATATTCAGCTCCCTGAGATGCTCTATAAAATTCCCACTCGTCTTTTTCTTCTCCGTTTGCGAGTTTACAAACTCCGTATTCAGATCAGTCTTCATCTTTTTTGATCTCGCTAGTTCCTCACTGAGCTACACAGTATTCGCTTGCTGGGCTTGCAATCTGAGTTTCTGTCTCAGTTCCTGTTTGAGAGTTAGTGTTTTCATTATCAAGACACTTAGGTTCTGTATAAGTCTCACACAACATCTGTGTACAAGCAGGTTCTCCACCTAAAGCTCTTGTACAAGTGTTACATCCATCAGAAAAGCTCTGACAACTTTCTGGGATTAGCGTTTTCCAACTGTCTTCATTGTACTGTGAAGATGTTGTTGTTCCAGAAGTTTGAGCTACATCTGGAGTGTTTTGTGTTGTAGGTCCACATCCTGCGAGAACAAGTGATGCTCCAACAGCAAATGCAACTACAGAAACGAGTTTTTTCATAATATTAGAAATAGAATATAAAAAACTGAATTGGTAATTGCGTTACTCAATATTTTTGAGTGGGGAAAGTTATCTTAATAATAAAAATATTTTTTCAAAAATCAACCCCTAAAAGGCCTTTTGATTTTCCTCAGTTCTCAATGTATATTTCTTCGTAGAGAAACTTGCTTTATAGCACTGAAAATCATCTCATTCTCTCCAATGATGGCTAAGAGCTCTTTCAGAATATATCTCACATCACAAAAAATAAAAATGTCAGGATACAAAAGAATGAAAATAAACCAGATTTTTCCTTTTTTATCTAAAAATGGCTATACTTAGAAATGATTTTTATCTTTATATAAAGAGAAAAAACTATGAATATTCAGAAATTTTTACTTGGAACTTTGATCGTCCTATGAGGAACTTCGCTCTTGCAAGGAGGAGCCTTTGCGCAGGAGGAACAAGCCCTTTCAGGAGACGTTGCATTGCTCGGTTCAGAGCTCAGTCAGGATACTGCATTCAAATCTGCAGTAGATGAAGTCACTTATTTGAGGCTAAGTCTTTTTGATTTTAGGCAGAGTCTCAAACAAATGGATGCCGCAGAGAGAGAAAAAAATCAGGGAAAACTTGATCAACAATATAAAGAAGCCAGAGTTGAGATGATTAAAGTGATTCATGACTTGGATAATTCAAGTTTGAGAATTACTAAGCTGCTTCAGCGTCTGTATGAATACAAGTTAAAATTAACAGAGCAGATCCAACAGCTCACTGAAACCAAAGGGCACTTGGAGGTTTGAAAGCAATATCTCAATCAGCTCTTGTATATTGCATACAAGATGCAGAGAGAGATTTATGATGAAAGCTGAGATCATATTGATGAGCTCAAGGTTTTTGCAAAGACTAGCCAAATTCCTCAGCTCTTGGCTGGAAATGATACGCTTCAAATCTTGCTTGTTCAGATCAACGAACTCCTCAAGCAAGCGACAGTAAAAGAAAAAGAAAAAACTGAACTTATTTCTTCTCTCGTAAAACTCAAAACTGATTCACAAAAAGCACTACTTCACTACAGTTCCGAGATTCAAAAGCTTAAACAAAAAAAGGAATATCTCGCAACATTTATGCAACTGTATAAAGAAAAAAAACTAGCGATTGCTCTTCTTACCTGAGCGGCTGCTGAAGGTAAGTGACTCCACGAGGCAATCAATGAAATGGTTTCTACAATAGTTTCAAAAAATATTGATCAGACAAGTGGTATCCCAGAAGCAATCAAAACTCTCAATGAAAAAACAGACTCCTCTGAAAATGAAAAATCTCCAGTAGCATGGCCAAGTTATCCTGTTCGTCAGATTTTGACTATTTTCAAGGATCCAAGTTTTGAGAAGGAAAATGGGTATAAAAATTTAGGTATTGAGTTGTCAGTTGAACAGTGAACGCCAGTATATGCGATGAGGGACGGTGTGGTATATCATACTGATACTGGCTCTGGAGCGATTAGCTGGTTAATGATTATGCATTCAGATGGCTATATTTCAACATATGCATATATGAGTTCTATTGCTGTGAAAAAGGGAGATATCGTTCGTAGAGGACAATTTATCGGAACTAGCGGTGGTGAACCTGGTACAGAAGGTGCGGGATTCCTCTCAAAGTCTGCAAATCTGACCTTCCAACTTTTCAAAGATGGGGTTGCAATAGATCCGCTAACGGTTCTTGATCTCAGTGTCGTTCAGGACAAAGAAAAAGTATTGCCTGAGGAATATAGACTCAAATATTTTAATGATCACTATGTGAGGCCAATCAATGTAGAAAATCTGACCTTTATCAAAGGGGATACAGTAGATCAAAGAGCTCAGACTTTTTTGAATAATTATGCGGTAGGAGTCTATAAAGACCTCGCATTTTGGGATCAAGTAGTAGCAGGAACAAATATTGATAGAGATATGGTTATCTGTATTGGGTTTGCTGAATCAACACTGGGAAAATTCCTCGCAACAGATAATAATATCGGAAATGTGGGAAATAACGATAGAGGAGATCGTATTGCTTATGAGAACCCATATAATGGAGCAAGATTGATTCCTTTTACACTCAATAACCAGTATCTTGGAAACTACCATACGATTAAACAGCTCTCAAGATATGGAAACAGTGATGGAAAAATTTATGCCTCTAGTCCAATCAATTGGCAGAGTAATGTTCAAAAATGTCTCTCAAAGATTAAAGCTTACTATGTGCCTGAGGATTTCCCATTTAGAACTGGAGTAAATCCTAATGCAAAAGCAAATGCCTGAGCTGAGCCACTCAAGACTGAAAAAAGTACGCTCATGAGTGGGGCTACTCAGACAAAGCTTGCTGGAATTCCTGTAGCAAGCAAAAAAACTACAACATGAAACCAATAATCAAATATGTCTAGTAGAAAACTCTGATCAAAAACTATAAAAATTTGACAAAATTGATGAAATGACTATAGTTTAAGCTAATGTTCAAAGAAATCTGATTTTTTAGTCTTTTTTTCCAAGACGATGAGCAATAAAACAAAAACAAATTTTATATCAGCATCTGTTAAAAAGGTACTTTCTCTCTCGCTTTTGGTGACTGGAGGTGTGGTAATGAGTAGTATGGCCCTTGCCCTCTTACTTCAGGATACTGCTAGCTCAAATAATGAGAAAGTTCAGGTATGAGGTATCCAAAGTAGAGTGCAATACTTGACCGGTATGACGCTCAGCTGAGCAAACAGCGATCGTATCAAGTTTGAATATAAAGAGGATACGAATGCTCTAAACTTTAATGGAGCAATGAATCTGCATGCGCTTGTAATCGGTAGTACGAATGAGGGAGCTACAGGATCGACAGTGATCGGAGGAAATAATAATGTTGTAAAGTGAAACTGACAAAATGCGGCGATTATCGGTGGTAATAAAAATACCGTAACAAATACTACAACCTCAATTATTGCTGGAGCTACAGGAAGTCATATCACAAATGTTCAAGACAGTGCGATCTTTTCTGCTGAGGGAACTATCATCGGTTCTGATAATACAACAGATACAATGTTTATCGTCTGAGGAAAGGGACATGTAGCGAGAGGAAGAAATACCAACTTTATCGCTGGATCAGAAAATATTCAAACTGATCAAAATGCTCAAAACAATGTGCTTATTGGAAAAAAAATTCGTTCAAATCAGAGTAATATCTTTGTATGGTCAAATGGAGACACAGAGCTAACTCCTCAGAAAGGAAGCGCTTTTTATGTAAACTCAACTGCTGGTTTCGGTCTCAATACTAATAATCCACAAGCAGCACTTGATATTGCAAATGGAGGACTAGCGTTCAATAAAGTCTATCAGCTTTCTGAAATTTCTGATATAAATATTGCAGGTGTACATACCGTAGTTCAAAAAGATGGAAAGCAGGGAGTCTGTGGATATAATGGATCAACTTGGGTTCCACTTACGCTGAATGCTGAGAGAGAAGGACTTTGTACAGCAAGTACACAGTCTACACCTCCAAAACATGCAACGAGCACAATATCTGGTGCAGTGCAATTTTCAGGGCAACCAGCAATAACTAATGGAACTACACTTCTTGCTCAGGTATGGTCTGGTGGTATGAATAATAATCATGGAGGATGGATTAATCATCCGTGGATATATAAGCATACAGGACCTCTTGATAACGGAGACTATAGATGTGGTATAGGATTTCATATGGGAAATCCTACTCCAGATGGAATGAAAAATACTGACTGTAAAGCCTGTTCTCCTATCACAAATCAGCGAGATTGGAGAAGTAATGGTAAAAATAATGACTGTGACTTTAGTTGTAAGGCAGGATTTAAAAAGGTAGGAAGAACCTGTACAACATGTGAAGTTGGAACGTATACAACAGATGGTACGGTAGCTAATAGCTGTGCAAGTTGTACCAATAAGCCTGCTAATGCTCACTATACAACTAATGGAACAAGTGCTACTTCATGTACTTGGGCATGTAATGCTGGATATCATAATGTTGGATGAGCATGTAAAAAAGCTATTTGGCAAAAGACTGATACCTATACTTGTAATGCTGCAGGGGGAATATGGAAAGATGATAAAATAGTAACAACCTATCATTGTGCCCTAGAAGAAAATAGAGGAGTTTCAGTCCTTGAACATATCTGTAATCACTGGTGAGCAAAGCCGGCTACAACAACTGTAGTAAAATGAGATGTAAATTGTAATCCTCCTGAGTGGGAGACAAATTGGAATTGTCCAAATCCAAGCTGTAATACTTCAAGAATCGCTGGAAAATGTGGAGGAGCAACTGAGGAGGTAACTTGTATTCAGCACAAGAGAGATAGAGCATGAAATAGTTATGAAACGAGAACTCAATCTGAGCAAAAAGCATGTACAAGAACATGTGAAACTGCAGCTTGTGGAGCTGCAAATGATGTAGCTACAAAATATCAACCGACTGCACTCTGTGCCGCAGGTACAGCTTCAGCCGTAGGAGGTAATCCAAGTGTTTGGTCATGGACCTGTACTCAGCTTGATGGTGCTAAAAACTGTAGTGCTACTAAGATTCCTCTTCAAGCTGGTAGCTGTGGATCTAGTCACAATATCAATCATGATGCATTAAATGCTGGTAGTGCAAATCTTTGTAACTACGGAACAGTAATCAGTTTTAATGAAAATACAGGACTTTTTGCAAGTAGATGGAGCTGGAAGTGTAGAGGAGATAATGGTGCTCATAACCAAGATGTAAACTGTATCGCTCATAAGCCAGCTCCTCAAGCAGGACAGTGTGCTCAAGCACTAAATACTTGTACAGTAGGAACTGTGAAAGATACTACAAATATAGCTAATGGTAAGAGATGGTCATGTCAGGGGCTTCATGGATGAAGTACAGATACCACATGTTCACTCTGTGATAATGGTTATGTATATAATTCAGCAACGAATCGTTGTGATCCAAAATGTGGAGCTGGATTTACCCCAAGTAATGGAAAGTGTGTAAAATGGAAATGTGAAACTATTGCTATGACAGGATCTTCCGGACAGCACACTCCACGCCAAGAGTTTCATTATGAATGAGCTCTTTATGAAAGATGGGTTGATGCTCAATGAAGGCCTTGTGAAGACGTTGATAAGGAGAGGAAATGTCGTAGAAAAATTATTAATGAGGAAGGGCTTGAAGTGCAAGAGCCTGGTCCACGTCTTCCTATCCACTGAATTGCTATTGAACAGGGGCCTCCAAGACCTACTGGCATGAAAGTAGCTAAGTGTGTGGATGAACAGAGTAATATTGTAGCGGATGAGCTATGTAAAACTGTCGGAAGTAAGCCATCATGTCAGCAACCTCCTCATAACCCACCGACTCCACCGACTCCACCTCCTCCAGGACCACCTGCACAATTAAAAATCAACGGTCTCTGTAAAACTCATGCTTGAACTCATACTTCTCAACCGGCTACCTCGACAGCTAATGGATGTATAGCTGGAGATTATGAGGATATTCCTGATGATAGTGCTTGGAAATGGAGGTGTAAAGGAAGGAATGGAGGAACTTCAACTGAGTGTTCTGCTACAAAAAAGGAAAATCCCCCTTCTCCTAGACCAGGAGGTGGAGGATGATGTAATCCTCCTTGTCCTACTTGATATAGATGTGAGAACCATTACGCACGAACTCAAGATCCTGGGCACAAATATCATGGAGGAAGATGTGTTAGAGTTGCTCCTCCCCATCCTTGACCATGACCACATCCGTCTCAGCCTTGAGATAATAGACGCGGATAATTGAAAAGAGCCTCCTATGTTTATACAAAAAACCACCCAATAGGTGGTTTTTTTTATTTACTTGAGTATAGTATACTACATTTCATTGATAACTTCGTATTTGAGATATAGATTTCCAAAAAATGCAAATCCAATGATTTTTTTTACTCAAGCTGTTTTGAGTTTAATTGCAGTTTCATTTAATGTCGCACCAGAACCGACAAAGTCGTCTATTAAAAGAACCGTATGGTGGTCAATATGTTCCCCTCTGATGAGAATAGTATTTTCACATTTTTTATTCTCTCTTCAGGTCTCCTCAAAGATTTCTCTGAAATGAGAATTTTACTCGGAGAATATTTTACCAGAGGAATACGAGGAATTGAGCGACCTAGGAGTTGATCTATGAGCTCTAAGATCTGTACTTTACGAGAGATGCTTGGTGGAGTAAGTGCTATTGCATCAATATCAAAGGTTGTTAATAGACATTCAAGATTGCGATAAAAAAGAGAAATCAGACTTTTTAATTGTTGTTTGTCTTGATGCTGTTTTGCAAAAAACATTTGCTCAGATAGAGCTCCTCTCTCAAATTCAGCTCGAGTATAAGCATCAGCATAAAAAAGCTCATCTAAGGCAGAATATTGGTGTTTTATTTTAAACTGATTGGTGACGTTCAGTAAAGGACATTGAGTGCGATAAGGATTGATTTGTTGATTTATGGCTTCAAAAGCGCTTATCTTATCTTTTGGATTGAGATCTCTTTGTTTTGAAAAAGCTTTTTGAGATATTTACTATTGCAGGACTAACAGAAGAGAAAACTTTCTCTAATTATTGAATATCTTAATATTAGCAGACCAACTATAAACAAATGTATTCACTGCAGAAGTGAACGCTAAAAATTTCATAAAAGGCAATTATTTATTTTTCTTGATAGGAAAAACCACCCATTGGGTGGTTTTTCTAATGATATTAATTTTTCGGACTTCCTGGTCTTCATGGTTGATAATGTCATGGTGGCAACTGAGGAGCTCAACCATCACAATGTGGTCAATACTTGAGAGGATGACATCTAACTTCATTCTTTGGATCATCATCTATTGAAGGATCGTATGTATTTGGTGTGCATGTCCATCCGGCACGTACACAATACTTACCACGAGGTCATCATACATAGTATCATTGTGAGAACTCTTTATCCCATTCGTCCTTTTCTCTTCTACTTTTCTCAGATAATCTTCCCTTTACACAGATATAAGCCTGTTTAGTACTACACTCTACTTCAATTTTAGGAGCTGGCTTTGGAGCCGGTGGCGTAGGTGTTGGTTGCTTAGATGCAGAACACTGAGTTGAAGTTCCTCCATTCCTACCCTTACAGCTCCATTTCCAGTTATTGCTATCATCTGATATATCTTCATAAGTTCCAGCTAGACAACCATTAGTTGTAGAGTTTGCAGGTTGAAAAGAATGAGATCAAATATAGATTTTACATTGACCGTTTAATGGAGGAGGGGTTGGCTTCTTGGGTTTCTCAGGAGGACAAGGAATCTCTAAAGGAGGAAGTGTTGCAGTCAGATTCCTAACCTTAAATGAACAAGTACTAGAAGAGCAAGGTAATGATTTTTTGAGTTGGATTCTGACATAATTTGTACTTGGACCTAAGTATCCTTTTTGAGTTTCAAATTGATATGTCCCTGATTCATAGGTATAATAGTCAGGTACTCCACTATTTTTGAGCTGCAATTCAAGAGTTACTTGCCCTTGAACTGATGTCGGAGAACTTGTTCCTGGATAAGTAACTGGAATATAAAGATACGGTTTCCCTGTAGATCCCCTATTATCTATGTAGAACTTGTTTAAATAATACCTCAAATCATTTTTTATGGTCTCATCCGAGAATGATCAGTCTGCTACCCTTATAACTTCACCCTCAGAATAGAATGATGTCCTATCCGGTTCTGTACAGGTTGGAGTATGTTTAGGATTCGGGGTTTGAGGTGGCTCAGGAGTGATCCGAGATGTACAAATTTGGTCTTTCCCTGGCTTTGGAATTAAATTACAATCTGTCTCAGGAAGTATACTATTTAAAAGATCCTTACATGAAACAATTTGTTCCCTTTCTCCCCATTCACAAGGGCCAATTTTCTCGTATCCAAACATAGAAGTTGCGTTTGTTCATCATATGTATCCCATATTAATTCCTCAAGGAGTATATGGAACAATTTTATTTTCCGCAAAATCTTTACTTACTAAGTTAGGACCTAAAACAATATTCCTATATGCATTAGGATAGAGGTTTTGATAGTTTGGATCTCCTCATGGATATCCGATGCTTACTTCATAAAAATCATCACAAGATGCTTGATCAGTAATTGTTGTACATAAAGATTGTGCATCTTTTGTTATGACATTTTTACATCAATGTGTTCATGGTTTTATTCTAGTCTGACATGCCCATTGAACACATTTCCCATTGTTTGCTGTAAATCCAGATGGACACGTTGATTGCTTAGCAGCAGAACATTCAGTTGAAGGTGCTCAATATTCCCCATTACACTTCCACTTCCAGTTATTAGCATCATCAGCGATATCTTGATAGTCTCCAGCTACACAAGCATTCGCTGTAGCAGTAGCTGGCTGAGAAGTATGATTTCATGGATAAACTTTACATTGTGCATTGATACAGACATTCAATCCCATATTTACAAAGTTTCACTTCTTCGCAGACCAGTTTGCCCAATTACAGTACGGTTGATTTGCTTTGAAAGCTGTTGCACCAGAGAACATTGTTGTAAGATGAGAGTCTAATTTGCTTCAGATGTTCCATTGGTCTAATGGTTGATTGAACGCAGTTGTTCCTCGGAATGTATTTATTAGGCTTACATTATTATGAAGTTTGCTTCCCCATCCATTAAGTGGTTGGTTAAATACTGGATTATTAGAGAACATTCCAACCATTGTTGTAACATTTGATATATTTAGATGAACAACCGGTTGATTGAAGGCTTTTGACTCTCAGAACATGGCATCCATATTCTTAACATTGCTAGTATTCCAGTTAGTTAGAGGTTTGTTATAGCTTGTCGTATATGCAAACATATGTCGCATTGTATTTACTTTACTTACATTCCAATTACTAATATCTTGATTGAAATTATATGTTACAGCAAACATGTCTGCCATACTCTCAACATTGCTAGTATTCCATTTATTGAGTGGTTTATTAAAGGCACTTGCCACTAGGAACATTCCATCCATACGGATAACTTTACTTACATCCCAATAATTGATATCCTGATTGAATGCATATGCTTCTCTAAAGGTATGTATCATACTTGTTACATTACTAGTATCCCAGTTTCAGATATCCTGATTAAAGGTATGATTATTGTAGAATAATTGATTGAATTCAGTTACTCTTGTAGTTACAATTCTATTAGCAGGATAAGCATTTGCTGCAATTTTTGCCTTAATATCATCTTTATCTCTAGCAACATAGTATTTTTGACCTTCAAACATATATTCTTTTCCAGATTCTGCACAGGCAGCAGCTTTGATAGTTACTCAATTAGTATGTCTATAGATTGGGTTTGGACAGTCAACTTCACAGATATTAGTAGTAGTATTATATTTATATCCACTATCACAAGTTGAACAAGTTTTATTTGATCCACCATAGAGTCCATCACATGACCATCTCTTACCATGAGGTATAGTTGTCTGTCCTGAGAGGGTTCCTGCAGAGCAAGTATTTAGAGTGGTTCCACAGGCTCCAGCGACAGCTGGAGGTAGTCTATTAGCTGAACAAGTCAGATTTTTGTTATTTTTATTTTTACAAGTCCAAGTCTTTTGTCCTGAAGTAGAACCGTTCCAGAATGCTGGAGTAGTCTCTCCAAGTACTGAATCATCAGTACAGAATCCATTTGGCTGGGCCCAAGCTACATCAGAACCAAGATAACTCTTTGCATTAGCTCAGCATTTTGGAGCTTTTACATTTTCACAGCTAGTAGAACAATTTGAGTCAGGTTTTCCATTATTCGTACCAAGATCACACTGTTCTCCAGCAGCTCTTATACCATCTCCACATCCTTTTCTGGTTGCAGTACAGGTTGGACCTCCTGATGGAAAAGATTCACAAGTCCAGCTAACCTGTCCTCCAAGTGCTGGGAAAGTTGGTTTAGCACCTGCATGTCCAAGTCCTCATTGACAGAAATCATCAGTAGACCACTGTGTTTGAGTAAGAGGGTAGTTGGTTGCAGCAGCACCACATTGTGCAGTGAGTGTTGTATTTTGATCATCACATACCTTTTGACAGAGATCTGCGATTTGTTTGTTTCCTCTCGTATATTTTGAAAGGGCTGAATTCTGATTGCTTACTCTACCACATACACAAGTTACACTACCTTTTGTTTTTACAGAAATATAAGGCGAAGTCTGAGTTGGAGCATTTGCTACGGCTCCAAGCTTGATTGCTCCGCTTACTGTAAGCTGGATTTTTTGATTATTTGAATTATTGGTATTGATAATGAGACCATTATCAGCATTTACAACCATGGTATGAGCTGATGCGGTATCAACCTGTAGTGGACTAGCCTTTCCATTAAAAACTAAAGCTCCACTTGCCCCTAATACATTGATCTTTGATCAAACAGCAAGAGAAGCCTGACTACCAGGATTGATTGTGATACTTTCACCTCCTAAAACAACAGAGTCGCTTGCTGAAACCGTAGAATCTTTAGCAGCAAGGGCAAGGGTATTGTCTGCATTTAGATTAGTATTTTTTGTAGCTACAGCAATAGCATTATATCCATTGAGGGTAGTATTGCTTGCTCCTCAGACAAAGGATTGCATACTTTCTCCTTGTACGCGACTGCTATTTGTCGCAATCAAAAACGCTCCAGAAGAAGTATTTACACTATTGGTACTTCCAATAATGGAAGCATTATTTTGTAGTGTATTTTTTGCTTCTCCTCCAGTAAGATCAGAGGTCGGTGCTGACACAACCGTTCCATTAGAGACATTAAGTCTGACGATTGAGTCGATTTCATCTCCGTTTCTATCTAGGAAAAATACTGCCTTAAGATCGGAAAAGAGATCCTGATTGGTGGAGTCAATATCAAGCGCTCCATTCTGTTGAGCAAATACTCCTAGGGCAAAGAGTCCAACTCCTCCGAGTGCTCCTAAAGCCCAAAACTTAGCATGCTTTGATAGTTTCATTTTGTTTTAAGTGGATATAAAGATACTGTATAAAAAGTACTTATCACCCAAGTATAGCTAATTTTTCACATTTTGCAAATTATTTGATTTTATTTCCTTATCTTTCTCTTGACAAACAGGCTTTTTTATAACTTCTAGGATGTTATAGTAGAGCGCTGATAGTATTAAAACGCTTTAGCGATGATAGAATGTCATTGCGAGCGATAGCGAAGCAATATCCGCAAAGCGGTTGCTTCGCAATTCAGGATAATATGCATTTTCTTTTTTTGATTTTTATCTGGATCGCCACATTCGTTTCACTCATTCGCGATGACCGGAAAATAGGGGAGCTGGCTCACATTGTGAGCCTGAGGGGCTTTCAAAAGCAGCCTCGTCATTGCGAGCGATAGCGAAGCAATGTCCGCAAAGCGGTTGCTTCGCAATCCAGGATAATGTATATTCCTTTTTTGATTTTAATCTAGATCGCTACAATAAAAAAAGAAGAAAAATCGGATTTTTCTTCTTCCTAAAAAGACTACTTTTCTTTTCTATGTTTCAGATAATTCCTTAAATTTGCAAAGATCTGATCAGGTATGTTCCTATTTTTCACATCTCAGATTACCCAGTCAAATGCAATATCAAGCAACTCTCAAATAATTTTCCCAGGTTTAAACTCAAATTCTTTCATGATATCAGCTCAAGAGATCGCTAGATCAGATTTCTTAAACTGTCCCTCAGAATTTTGGATTTCATCCAGAAGTTCCTTGAGATAGTAGGAGTCTGAGAGGTCACTTGAATTTTGGAGTGGATTATACATTCCTAGTCTATCAGCAATATTGATATCAAGAAGGTTTTGAACTTTTTCGTATCCTGCCTCAGATAGGAGTTTTTTGAGCTTTTTGGCTCGGCTACTAGGACTAGAAAGCAGGATCTCTCATGGAGTATGGTGTTCTTTGATATATCGTTTAATCTCTTCAATCTCTTTATTTGAAAAACCTAGGTTTCTAAAGTCTTCTTTCATCAGTTCTCCTGAACTAAACCTATGATTCATTGGTCCAGCAAGCACTTTTCTGATTTCTTCTTTTGAAAGATTGAGTCAGTACTGCTCGTATTGTCCAACCTTCCCAACATCATGATAGAGCATAGCAAATCTAACAAGATAATTTTTATTGATCTGCTGTAGATGATACAGTGTCAGAATAATATGCGCATAAATATCAAAGGGATGATATCTAATCGGTTGATCATAATGCTTGGTCTTTGCTAGCGCAGGAAAGAGGATCGGAAGCATTTCCGCTTCATCGATTAGTCCAATCAGTCCAAAAGGGTTTCCTTGAGAAAAGGATTTTACCAGTTCCTGATAGATTCTTTCTTTCGCGATGGAGGAGAGGAGTGCATGATTCCTCTTGATCGCTTTTCGAGTCTCGGTTTCAAAGTCAAAAAGTCTGATTTTGTTTTTTGGGTCAGATTTCTCTTCCTTTCTTCAGAGCTCAAGCAGTTTTTCATTGATCACATTCACAAATCTTAGCGCTCTTAGGAGCCTCAAGGCATCTTCTTGGAATCTCTTATCTGCTTCTCAAACAGTCTGCAATTTTCTTGAGATCATTGACTGTAATCCCTTTGTTGGATCAATCAAAAGATGAATTCTGATTTTTTCTGAAAATTGTTTCTGTACTTCTCAATACTGATATCCGATCGGCTGAATATCTAGTAAATAATATAAGAAATCTAAGTCAATCTTTCCCTTTACGATCAACTGCTCTAGATAACTCTCCTTTTGTACGATCAAGACCTGCTGATTTTCGAGGTAAATAAATCCCTCTCTCTCAAGGATTTTAACCAAAAGCTCATCGTCAATATTTTTTTCTGTTTCATAGGATGGAGCCTTGATAAACTGCTGAGAATAATACAATGCATTAATTCTAAAATCTCTCCTCTGAGCATCCAAAACCAAGCTATCAGACCAAAAAATCTGATCAGGATGGCGGGCGTCTGCATATCCACTTTCTGCACGAAATGGCGTTAATTCATACTTAATATTGAGATGCGAACCATCTTCTAGCTTTGGAATCAAGGTAATTGTGCCAAATTTCTCAGTAATAAAAGCTGAAAATCCAGAAGTATTCAGATTTTCATAAATTTCACTTGGTTGTCCTCCCATTGTTAGGTCGATATCATCAGGATCCTGCACAATCCCTAGTAATACATCTCTAATACATCCTCAAACCAGGAAAAAATCTGAAGTCTTGAGGACCTCAGTCAAGTCAGTATGATGTTTTGCTAATTGAGATAATAAGTGAAAATGAAACATATCGCTATGTTAAATGCTAATAAAATCAAAAGTCAGCTTTCTTTTTCTTTTTTTAGAAAATGGATATTCTTTTTATAGACAAAAAACAAAAAGCTGAATTCCTGTGGTCGTTTGTAGTGTAAAGATATATTCAGAGAATGCAAGCGATTTTCTGCTATAGTCTATTTGCTGTAGAAATAACTTTAAATCTTTTTCTGAAAATGTAAAGAGCAATCAAAAATAATCTCATCTAAAAATTTGAGTTTTTTGATTTTTTCCGGTATGATTAGATAACGATTTATTTTATACATTATAGCTATGGTATATATCCCAGAAGCATTGATTGAAGAGATCGAGGAGCTCAAAGATCTCGGTAAATTTGATGAAGCAATTCAGCTCGTAAATAAGATCCTCTCTCGTGATCCAAGTAATGAAGATGCAATCTTGCAGATTGCTGATATTCAGTATCGTAGAGGAGAGATCGGAAAAGCTGATAAAGCCGTTGATTTTCTCAATGCTCAGAAAAAAAATAATGATCCACTTTGACTCTATATCAAAGGGCTTTTAGAAATGGAAAAAAACAACTGGAAAGAAGCCAGAAAGTACCTTTCAAAAGCTATGGAGATGACGAATGCTACCAATCACGAAATTCTCAGATGCTATGGACTCTGTGAATATTGGTATGGAAACAGATCAAAAGGTGTTGGATACCTCAAAGATGCCTTTAGTATTGATAATAAAGACGCAGAGGTAATCTACAATTTGATTCAGATTTATATTCTTGAGCAGGAATATAAGGAAGCTCAGCAGCTGATCTCGTATTTCAATAAATATCAAGATTCACTCAAGTTTGTAGACAAGCAGCTCGCTTTCTATCAAAATAAAATTTCTCTTTTTGAGAAGTTTATCAAAGCTAAAAAGCTTTTTCAAATCAGAAAATAAAAAAAATTCTGACTTTTCATCTTTTTTACCTTTAGTCCTTATCTCAAACAAATGAAAATAAAAGATTTTAAATTTAATCTGATCAAAAAGGATACGCAAACGCTGATCTCTGCCTACAGATGGCCACTTGTGATCGTAAGTGTTTTGATGGGATTTCTGATCTTTATTATGAATGTATTTTTTGCTGGAGCAATCTATGGTCACCAGTTCAATTCAACTATGAAAGATAAGCTTTGAGTATATATCTATATCAATGATGCTGTAGCGCAAGATGAAAAGCAAATCTTTACACTCAAAGAGGACCTCGAAGCAAAAGGATTGAGAGTGCAATATTCTTCTCAGCAAGATGCCTTGGGATTCGTTGAAAAGAGAGTTCCAGATTTGACTACTACACTCAAAAAATATCAGCTTAAAAATCCACTTCCTTCTACGCTCTACATTATGTACAATGATCAAGAGCAGTTTACTAGTATGAAAACACTATTAGAAAAAAATAAAAATCTGATTCTTAATATGAACGATCTCTCAGAAAATGCAATCAAAACGCAAGAAAAGAGAGTTCTAAATATCATCAATCTTTCAAACTTTATGCAATCATTCGGATATCTAGTCGTACTTGTAATGCTTGCTGCAGTGATCTGATTTGCAATCTTCTTCCTAAATGCAATCTTCTCTCATTTCAAGAGAGATATTCAAGCTAAAAAGCTTCTTGGAGCGACTGCCCATCAAATTGCACAACCATTCTTGCAAGTGATCTTCAAAACTTTGCTCTTTGCATTTATTATCGCAGCTTTACTCTTGGTTGCAACAACCTTGCCTCTAGAGCATTATTTGCAGGTTCTCTTTAGCTTCTCATTGCTCAATCATATCGCAACAGTGATTTTTGAGCTTCTAGCTACAGGAATCATAGAAATCTGAATGATTATGCTTATTCTCATGGCGGTTTCCTATTACTATGTCCTCCGTCTACATAAACAACTTAAATAAACTCTAGAAAACTTAACTTCTTCCCCTCTAATTCAAGAGGGGATTTTTTTATATGTCTGGAATACCGTTGGGGCGATGTAAAAAAATATACTCTTGATCTGTTTTCTCAGGCACTATCAAAGGAGATTAAAGTTATTTACTACTTTCTAATTAGCAAACAAAAAAAACTGAGGAATCAGACTTCCCAGCTTTTTTTACCCGTTAATTCCTACGGTAATTTTTCCATAAATGCCTTTTTGATGGATTGATGCTTTTTGTCATCCTGAAGTGCGAAAAAGCTTTTTCTCATCAGCTCACGAATATCTTCGTAATAGAGCAATCCTAACACCTCTTCAATACTCGCCCATTTGTAGACTCAGATATATCCCTCTCCATCAGTGATCTTTACAGCTGATGGATCTCCAGTATAGAGCATCAAAAAGTACGTCACATCCTTATCCAAATGTCCTCTTTTTGTCTCAGAACTTCTGAGTGAAGTCATACCGATCTTTTGTTTGAGTTTTAGGTGTTGGATATTGATTCAGCACTCTTCTGAAACCTCCCTGAGTGCGGCTTCTTCAGTTTTTTCTCCTGCTTGGATTTTTCCCTTTGGAGCCACTCGCTCGATTTTCCCAGAAAGTGCTAGTCTTTTGATCAAAAGGTATCTTGGTTGTCACTCTTTAGTCAGGTAATATACGATACCACCTGCACTTTGCACAACTTCCGCCATTATAAAACGCTATATACAAGTAAATAAAAATTAAGAAATCAGATTTTGAATTCGTTTTGCAGCCCAGTTACTAATAGCCGATTCACCCTCTTGTGGTCTGATATTTTCTATCCTCTCAGCAGACAAAACCCTCTGTTGATTTGCTACTGGATCATGTCCCGGCAATTGTTTATTCAAAAGCTGAACCTTCTGATTTCTCGAAAGTGAGTTTAATACTCTCTTTTTTAATTCTAAAGTTTGAGAAAATACCTTCTCAAGCTCGGTTAATTGTTCATTGATTTTTGTGACTTCTTGGTTGTATTTGAGCTGATCAAGCTCAGAAAAACGCTGAATTCTCTCTTCTAAATCTCCCAAAAGAACCTCTGGTAGAATTTTTTCAGAAGAAGGATATTCAGTATTTTCTAGTTTTTCTTGGTGTTCTTTTTGTGACCTTAAAACATCAGTTTCAAGCTGTTTGAGGGTATTTATACGCTCTTGAAGTTGTTTCTGCTGCTCTTGTCTTTCGTTATTAGAATGCTGATGTTCCTTTTCTGGAGAGTTCAAACTCATCTTATCATCCAAGTGATTCTAAAACTTTTTTGAGAATAGTGATGTTTTTTTTGTAATTAACCCTCAGCGGACCTACAATACTTAGTACCATATCATATCCATCTAGACTGATTTTTACATACACACAGGAAATTAAAGTATCCTGATCATTGACAAAAGTATAGTATACCTCTCTTTGTTTGAGGATCTTTTTATCAATAAAAGCAACGATCTTTTTCTCCTCGATAAAACGGATAATCGTTCTAGTTGCCGAATATTCATCGATCATATCATCACGAAGCAAGTTATTAATTCCAAGATAGTAGTACTCATCATTTCTGATAAATCCAACCACTACGCCATCTGCCACCTCTCCTAAAGTTTCTACGAGAGACTTTAGTTCCTGTCTGGCAGAATCTAGATGTAAATCAATATCATCAGGTTTCTGAGCTAGCGTTGAATCTAAGTAGGCAGAGAGTCACTGGAGTGTTGGAATTCTTCCAGAGGAATTGTAGGGTTGATATACCATTCCTTGCTTTTCTAGGATGTTGAGATATTTCCTGAGTGTAGAAGGTGCATAATCCACCACTTCCAAAGAATTGAGAAATTTAGAACCTACCGGTTCTCCTTTGTCTAGATAGCATTCTATCACAGTGTCTAAAAGTGCTAGTAATTTAGTATTTGTAGACATTTTCATAACTAGCATATAAAACTTCTCAAGAAAACTCCAAAAAATCTCCACACTTTCCAAAAAAGAAATCCACACTCTTTCAGTATACGAAAAGTAGTCCTCATTTTCAAGAGATAAAAATCAGACTTTTCTTATTTTTTCTCTAAGCTTAGATATACCTCTTGCAATCCTAAAAAAAATCTGTATCGTATAGATACGATTTACTTATTAAATGATATACTGATTATGCTTAGTATAAAAAATCTTTCAGTACAAGTAGAAGAGAAAAAAATCCTAAATCAGATTTCTTTTGACTTTGAAGATGGGAAAAATTATTGTATTCTTGGAAAAAATTGATCAGGAAAATCATCTCTGGCTATGGCAATTACTGGAAATCCTAAATATGAGATTTCAGGTGGAGAAATTCTTCTAGATGGACAACTCCTCAATGATATGAGCCCAGATGAGAGGAGCAAAGCTGGAATCTTCCTTACCTTCCAAAATATCCCAGAAATTCCTGGGGTAAAACTTTTTGACTTTCTTAAATCTATTTATGATAGTAGACAAGAAGCTCCAACGACATTTATTGGATTCAAAAAGATTATAGAGCCTTTAATGCAGGATTTGGAAATCAGTAGAGATTTTCTTTGGAGAGATCTGAATGTTGGGTTCTCAGGGGGAGAAAAAAGGAAAATCGAAGTTCTTCAGATCAAGCTTCTTAAGCCAAAATACATTATCCTTGATGAAATAGATAGCGGACTAGATGTAAACGCTGTAAGGCAAGTTGCTGAGCTCCTTCAAACGACTGATACTGAAGAAAATAGTTTTATCATCATTACGCATCTCTTTGAGATGCTTCAAAACTTGCCACTTGAACAAATTGTCATCTTGGATCATGGAGAGATTAGAGAAATCGGAGGGCAAGAACTAATAGAAAAAGTAAGAAAAGACTGATTTTAGTCTTTGTAGATACATAAAAAAAGTCTTGAGAGATACTCACAAGACTTCTTTTGTTCCCTTACTACTTCTCCTCCCTAAAATACAAAGAGTGGCTCAAGACCGTACTTAGACACTCTCTTTGTTTTACAACTAGAGGTAGGGAGATCAGTTTTTTTCTTCACTGTGTGATTTTTTTCAATAGTCTCAAGTGAAAGATGAAATTCTTCTTCTGTAAAGAGATACCCAAATCGGCTGAGCACTACTAGGGCACATTCAGGTTTTAGTCCAGAGAAAAGTCCTTGTCGCTCCATTTTATCCGGGTACTGAGAAGTGTAAGAAGATTTGTCTGATTTCCCGAAGAAATCATCAACAAATCGCTTAAGATTGGTAATCCCTGCTACTTCCATATTATTTATATTTTTATATTTATTAGCCACTAATATAGATATTTTAATTTAAAAGTCAAGTATTCATTTTTAAAGACTTATTGTATCATGAAAAAGAGAACAAAAAAGGAATTAGATCAGATTTTTGGATTTATGATGGAGAAATTTCCTAATGCAGATACTGAACTCGTCTATCATAATGGGTTTCAGTTGCTCGTTGCGGTGATACTTTCTGCACAGACAACCGATAAACAGGTTAATAAAGTTACAGATAAACTCCGAAAAAAAATCAAAAAACCTGAAGATATCTTGGCTCTCGGATTTGAATCTTTTGAAAAATCTATTAGATCAATTGGACTGTATAGATCAAAAGCAAAGCACATTCGAGCGACAAGTCAGATTTTAGCTCAGAACTGATGTCATATCCCAGCTAATCAGCAAGAACTTATGAAGCTTCCCTGAGTCTGAGAAAAAACCGCTAAAGTAATTTTATACGTACTTTATGGGCAGCCAGTTGTTGCAGTAGATACTCATGTTCATAGGATATGTAATAGGCTTGGGATCGTTGAAACTACTACTCCACTACAAACCTCAAAACTCCTTGAAACTCGCATCCCAAATGAATATAAACAGAAGGCACATCACTGTATGATTCTCTTTTGAAGATATATCTGTACAGCAAGAAACCCTAAATGCAAAGAGTGTAAACTTCAAAATCTCTGTAACTACTTTATTTCTCAACAGAAAAAATAATGTTTAAAATCCTAATGAATGAACCTCAGTGGGGATATGACTTTCTCAAATTTCTTGTAGCACAACAAAACGAACATCCATGGCTTACGCAGTTTTATGCCGTAGGAGCTGATGTATTTGTCTTTGTATATCCGATTTTCCTGAGCTTTCGGTATATTAAAGGGATTGTAAAAAAGGAGCTTGAAACCAAAAAAGAAGCACTTTTTGTCTTTTTCTCTTGCTTTTTTACTGTAGCATTCAATATTTTAATTCAGCAGTTTTTTGATAAACAGAGACCAATTTATGAATTCTGAATTCAAAGTGTAGATAATGAAACACTGCTGCATAGTTGGCTTCCAACGACTTCATTCCCATCAGATCACGCCGTTGTAACCTTCTCAATCGCAATTGCTACACTGTTGATTGGGGTCAAATATCACAAGCGTTCACTCAAGATTTGGTCAGTATTTTTGTTTATTTTTGCCATCTTGACTGGAATCTGCAGGATAGGGACAACAGTTCACTGGACGACAGATATTATCGCTGGGACAATCGTTGGACTATTGATCCCAATTGTTCTTGTCCTACCAGCTTGCTATTCAAGGCTTGAAAAATGGATTTTCGAACCAGTGATTAGATTAGAAGAGCGAATCATTTCAAAGCTTTTTTGAGCAAGAAAAACACTTGGATAGCAGAGTTTCATAGTATTAAAAAGAGAAAAAATCAGATTTTTTATCTTTAGTATATAAAAATGAAAAAACAGTTAGGGATTCTATTGGCTTTCATAGGACTCTTTGGAGGCTGAAGTTTTGCAAATGAGTATGATGATGCCATAAAACGAATGCACCAAGAGTGACTCACAATCCATTCAACCACTCAGGCCTATAAGCTTGATGGAAATTTAAGGAGAGATGAAGCTGCAAAGCTCTTTGTTAAGTTTTTATCGCTACAGACTGGCGCAAAGCTTGAGAATGGATTTATAGTTCCAGAGTCTTGTGAGTTTCAGGATCTAGATAAAGCGCGGTCGGATCTTAAAGATTCAATAAAATCTGCCTGTTTTCAGTGAATTATCTTGTGAAAAAATGGGAAATTTTCTCCAGATCAAACCCTAACAAAAGCGCAAGGAATCACGATTTTAATGAGAATTCTAGAAGAAAAACAATCGGAACCAAATCCGAAAGAATGGTGGCTTAATTATTATAAACTCGCAAGAAAAAAGAAGCTTTTGACTACGGAACAAAGAAATAATCCTACCTCTCCAATGAAAAGAGGTGAGCTTGCCCTTTTGCTGCATAAAGCTTGGAATCTTCAGTGAAGATCAGAACAATCTCTAAACAGTAATGTCAAGTCACAGCTTTTAACAGGAGAAACTAACAATCAGAATTCACTCTCTTTAACCTGAAAGTCGCTCCCAGTAAATACTTGTTCTGAGCTACCAAAAAGTCTTAATACTTGTTCTCAATATACATGTGAGACAAATGATAAAGGCCTCGGTATGAAAATGCATTTCTCTGTCTCACCACTAAGTACTTGAAAATGCTCATTTTCTCAAGAACTACCAGAACCTTCCCTCTCAGCAAAAATTGATTGTATCTTAGATGAGAAACAACAAAAGCAGCTAGCGCTCTACTGGGAAAAATATCTGAAATCAAGCTGAAACTTTTCTACTTCAGCTACAGTAAACACTTCTGGGACACATATTAGTGAAACTATTGATGGAGAGCTGGTTGAAAACCCAATGAACGCGTGGATGTCAAATCAGGTATGTCAATATACGTTTACTGGTAGTGATATCGAACATTCGAGCACAAAAACCTCAGATAATGTTCCTTTTTGTGATGAGATCACAGATCCAACCACACAATGTAAAAAAAGATAAAAAAATCTGGTTTTTATTCTCTTAATTACCTCAAAAATGTCAATTTTTTCTCGTATTATCGCTGGAGAAATCCCTTGCTACAAGATTTATGAAAATGAGAAGGTCTTTGCGTTTTTGGATATTCATCCGCTTACCAAAGGGCATACCCTACTTATTCCCAAGATTGAAGTTGATTATTTTGCTCAGGTTCCTGCTGATTATGCGCAAGAACTCTTCCTTGTTGCTCAGAAGATTGCGCTCGCTTTGGATAGATCGATGTGAAGCAAGAGAACTCAACTGGTAATCGCAGGTTGGGATGTTCCGCATACGCATTTGCATCTCGTTCCTTCTGAAAGCATGGAAGATATCAGAAAAACTCAGACTCTAGAACTCAGTGAGAGCGAAATGCTAGAAATTCAGCAGAAAATCCTCGCAGAGCTTGAGAAATAAGGAGTAGGAAATAGGAAACAAAAGAGAAATCTGACTTATCTCTTTTTTTGTAAAAATATGCAATAGACTTGATTTTACTAGAAGGATAGTTAGACTTGAAGATGGACTCTTAGAGAAGCAAAAGAATCTCTAAAAGCTACCAAAAAAGAGGTATCACCTCATATATTTATTCTTTTTTATGCATAGTATATGACAGTAACACACATTAGTTCAAAAGCTGAATTTGATCAGATTTTATCTAGTTTTTCAGGAGTGATTATTGCTGACTTCTTCGCTACTTGGTGTGGACCTTGCAAGATGCTTTCTCCTATTATGGAAGAGTTGGCAGCTGAGGTAAATCCAGAACAAGTAAAAATTCTTAAAATTGATATTGATGAAGTGGGAGAACTCGCTCAGGAATACGCTATCACTTCAGTTCCTACAGTTTTTGTTGGTATAAATCATGAAATCAAAGAAGGATTCCTCGGAGCGAACCCAAAGGAATTCTACCAAGAAAAAATCAATCAATATCTTGGAGAACTTGCCTAATCTGTTAGTTATTAATAAATAATAAGAAATCTGATCAAGAACATTGATCAGATTTTTCTTCTTGACATTTTTTTGAAAAAAGATATATTATCCCCGTAATACAAAAATCACATAACAATGAAAAAGTATAAAAAAGAAAAGCTTGAGCTACTTATGTATGCTCAAGATGTAAACATGTATGCTGAATCATTTTCCACTCTCTATAAAGAAGTAGAAAAAGATAAAAGCACGGATTTGGAGGTGCAAGATAAAAATAGAGCTCGAGCCAACGCCTATTTAGACTACATGTATTCTGATAATCCTCTTGCTAGGCTTCGTGGATTATGTAAATTCTTTGAAGCGGCTCCTCATTTAATGAGAAGGATAAATGAAATAGAGCAAGTTCAGGACTTTGATATCTTTGTAAATGAGATTGAAAGCTCAGTTTTTCAGAGGGAAATTTCAGCAACTTTGAAGGCAATAAGAAGTTATGTTTAATTGTTGCCATGAGAGAACTCAGAGTAATTTTACTCTGAGTTTTTTGATATTTCCTTTTTTTGTGATCATCAAATAGGGAAGAAACCAATTGTTATTATGTTACTATCTCTCAATTGAATATTATACGATAAGAAAAGTCCTAGATAAACTAGGACTTTTTTGAATAAAATAATTAGACACGCTAGGATTCTACTAATGGAATCCTACCAACTTTTAATCCCTCAAGACAGCAATCATCAGAATAGTATTTCCCACCTACATTAATCTTACTATACTCAACTGGACGCTCAAAATGACTTCTTTTCAAAGTAAGGTCATTTTCGATACGTAGATTAGAAAATCTACACTGATCTACTACTTTGCAGGCAATAAAGCTGAAATTTTTACTAAAAGAGGTATCTCTAATGTTTAGCTGTTTTTTAAAAGAGCAGCGACGAAGTGTGATATCTTGTTGAAAGATAGTCTCTTCAATAACTAGATCATCTAGGAAGATAATATCTTCTAGACACATAGCCTTATCCAGATTTGTTGGAAGATAAACTTCACCAGCAAC
Source organism: uncultured bacterium (assembly GCA_963552955.1). Classification (GTDB taxonomy): domain Bacteria; phylum Patescibacteriota; class Gracilibacteria; order Absconditabacterales; family Absconditicoccaceae; genus HOT-345. Next base: position 110,582 of record CAUVLQ010000001.1, on the reverse strand, counting down.
CACAATATCCATCTTGATCCGATTTGATGTTGTTGAAGTATCATGCAAATCAAAGTCATTTTCCTCTAAAATCTGAAGGAATTCCTCAGCCTGACAAGAAAGATAGCCGTCTACAAAATTTTTTTCCATATAAAATATGTTTTTTTATTTATATGTCAAGTAATATATTTATCTAGTCAAAGAAATCAAGAGAAAAGATAGCTTGTTTTTTGATGAGAAGAATAGCAACAACTTATACTTCAAAAAAGAAAATCCCTGAGAAAACTCAGGGATTTACGACAAATCATAAATGCACAAAGGACTAGTTATGCATACGACTCCCATAACACATAAATCCCACAGAAATACAAGTACAAATAAAAAAACTTCTCTAGGGAAAACCATAGAGAAGTTTTACAATAATTAAATTAACCACGGAAATACAACTTCAGTATATCTATTTCGGCAAAGAAATCAATCGAAACAAATATTGACATTTTTCACTGAATAAGTAATATATTATTATCAATAATAAAAAAGATATATAAATCATGAAAACACAAAAGATCAAAAAAACAGAAATCATTTCAGATTTCTTTAATTTTTTAGAGAATTTTTCTGCTTATATTTTTATTCTAGAGAGTATTAAGCATCAATACATTTACTCAAGCACACGATCTAAAATCAGAGAGAGAATCCTAATTATGCTTAGATTTAAAAGCTATGCTGGTGGGAAAAAATTAATTTCTTCTGGCAGAGTAACAATAGGAACATTAGTACATTTGATTGCTGATTTTCTTAGAATTAAGAAGAAGGATATCACTCCCTTTTGCAATAAGATTTCTGAATGTAAGGAACTATCAGATCTCTCGCAAATTCCTTTTTCTGAAGATGAGTATACTTTGATGTTTGATATTATGAAGCCATTTATGAATCAGATATTTGTATATCGCCTGATAAAATATCATGATAAAAAAAGAGATCTTCATTTTACAACTGAACTAGAACAGGAGAAACAGGATTTACTCGATTTTGCAAATACATGGGATATTAAGTTTGATATTGACCACATCCCCAAAGCATTGCAGTATAATAATGGAGAAATCTGATACATAGACTCTAAAAAATCTAAAAAAAGTCCGATGGTTTTCTCGGACTTTTTCTAAGTATAAAAAAACACTGATTACCTCTGATTACTCTTTTCCCAATCCTGAGCAAATGATTTTTTAAACTCTCAGATAAGATCTGGATCATTAATTAAGATTCAGATTTCTCTATTATTATCTAGACTATTAGCAGAGAGATTCATACTTCCAAGAAGCAAGATTTCATCGTCAATCAGAATCATTTTGGTATGTAGATAGGGCTTCTTCATCAGTCTTACCTTGTTATTTCAAAAGTAGCTTGGTAAGTCAGAAACACTCTCAGTATTGGAAAAAATCATCTTAAGATCAAGTTTTTCTGATTGGTTAGCGAGAATATCAAAGAGCTGAGGATCAGTTAAATACTGAGTTTCAATAGCAATAGAATGCTGAGCTCAACTCAGTAAATGTGTAATCACCTCACGACAATTAATATTGCAGACTACAAGATTTGGATGCAGATCTGAATGAGAAAGCGTTTTTCCAGACCAATCTTTTTCAAAAAGTTGAGTCAGATTTTTGAGAATTTTAGGATTTTCACTTCGGAATAAATGCTCACGATTTTTGGCAAAAGTTGAATGGGTAAGGTTTGAACTCTGAATCCAGAAGCTCTTGTCCATCAGCGTGATTTTACTGTGAAGATACATTGTTTTCATATGCTGATCTGACTTTATAACAATATTTGGCGTCTCAGCATACTCTTTTTGGAGTTGCTTGAAAGTATTTTGATATTGCTGATATTTTTGATTTTCGATCATAATGCGAATTTGTGTTCCTGCCTCAGCTAGCTTTTTAAGATGTTTTTTGATATTTTTTTCCGTGAGTTCATAGGTTTGGATATTGATGGTGCTTGTTCATGAGAGAGAATCTAGGTAAGAGTCTATAAATTTAGGATTTGGCATTTGAATAATTTTTCCCGTGATAGATTCAATTTTCCCTTTTAAGTCTTCAAAATCAGAAAAAGAAGTCTGAGTTTGGTCAGTTTTTTGATTTTCTTGTTCAGGATTAAGATTTCAAAACTTAAAATGAATGCCGGGGCTCAATACTAGGATGGTGAGTGCGGTAAGGAGCCCTAGGAGGATTTTTTGAGGCATAGCAGGTGTAGTTATGAGGTAATTTGTGTAGGGAAGAGCTTCTCTAACTCAAGATAAAGTTGCTCTTCAGTTCAATTATTATTAATCTGGATATCAGCAAGCTTTTGACAAGCAATGATGTTTTGCTTACTAGGATCAGAGTTCTCAGCTTCAAGCCTCTCTTGTTCAAGAAATTGTTCCCAAGAAATCTGGTCTTTCTCAGACTTTCTCAGTAGAGCTCTTTCGTATCTAGTTCTCTGGTCAGCGTCAATGGAAAGTAAGATAAAATCAGTATTCTCTTTTAATTTTTCTACCTCTCAGAGCGCACGAATAGACTCAATGATTGCATTTTGCCCGTTTTCTTGAGCCTGAGTAAAAAGTTGCTCGACAATATATGAACTTCCATATTCAGACCTCAGATGGTTTGCCATATCTCTCATAGAGTCCCTATTGACCTCAAGTCCAGCTTCCTTGATCTTTTCGGTCAGATAACCACTGACAGAATAATGCCTAAAACCGCATTTCTTAACTAAATAATCAACAACAGTTCACTTTCCAGCAGCGGCTGGTCCTGTAAGCCCAATAATCTTCATCGTTTCTTTGAGATAAAAGAATAAAAAAAAGTCGCTGAGATCAGAGTTCTTCTTTTTTTCAAAGATGGCTCTGTTGGGTCAGCGAATTTTAGGGGTCTGGATTAAGAAGGGCTCTAAGCTTTTTCAGGGCTCTAGAGATTCTTTGTCTGATCAGATCTTGAGAAATCATAAGCGTATCTTCGATTTCCGTATTACTTTTGTGCTCAATATACTTCAGAAATAGGATTTCCCTACTCAGGGCATCTAGCTCCTGCATTGCGGCTTGGATTTGCTCAAGTTCAAAATCTTGTTGAAGAACCGCTTCGTAGTCTTCCTCATCAACAAGTCCTTCCTCAAATCTTTCAGCTTCCTCGTCATCACTATCTAGCAGTGAGAAAGGAAGATCTTTATTTTTTTTGAAAGCATCTTTGAGGGTATTTTTGAAAATTGTCCAAACATAAGCAGAAAAAGGCTGATTGATATCGTATTTTGCCACTGCATTTCGAAATTTTACATAGAAATCAGCGATGATATCTTCACAATCTTGCTGAGAAAGAAAATAACTACTCTGAAGGTAGCGAAAAAATATATCTACAGTTTTTAGATAGAAGGTATTAAATGCTCAAGCGTCCTGCTGGATCAAAAGCAATAAAAAAGTCCTTTCAAAGTCTATAATTGTCATATCAAAAAACCAAATGAAAAATCAGATTTTTTTGTTTTTCCTATTGAGTTTATTCTAGATAGTTAGTACATTTTCTTGAGTACGACTACATGCTCTTGATCATCATCAAAATATTCAGATTTGATTCCACCAACACAGGCAAGGATTTGCTTTGGATTATTATTTTCATCAAAAGGAAGTTCGAAGGTATGTTCTCCCATTTTATCAATACTCAGGGTATTAGTCTCTCCGCTACAGTCACACAAACATACTCCACAGAATCCAGTATTACATGAGGCGAGGATCTCGATCCCATGCATTGCAGCCATCTCTACAAAACCTTTATTATCCTCAGCGGTGAAACTTCATATTTCAGTTCCAGAGCTATCTTCTATTTTTACAAGTACGGTCATATTTTTCTCTATCATGTTAAAAATTAGTTGTAAGTCTAGCAATATGCTGACTATTATCAAGCAAAAATCTCAAAAAAAGCATGTTTAAATTATTTAGGTGACCGAAAGGAGTCCAGTGATCTAGTTAGCTTCTAAGCTTGATTAATTCCTAGATTACGAAAAAAATGCTTTGCTGTTTCTCTCAATGATGGAATATATACTAAAACCCAAAAATAGAAAAATGCAAGAGAAAATCATCACAATAATTCAACTAGCTTGCACAAAATGCAAAAGCGAGTATACTTTCAGGTGAGTATTTTATTCTCTTTGCGTATAGATGATGCAAATGACAAAAACCAAAACAACAAGTACAAAATTCAGATTTTTTTGACCTTTGAGTAAAGTGATGCTGGGGACAGCAGGAGCTTTGCTGCTTGGTGGAGTTTTACTACTTCAGACGAAGACTTTTGCTGCTCCTGGAGACGGTCCAGTAGTGCAGTATAGCTTTGAGGATGCAAGCAATCTCTGAAAGGATAGCTCATCAGCTGGGAATAATGCAACTAATAACGGAGTAACACAGACGCTTGGAAGAGTTGGAAAGGCTGCACATTTTAATGCAAATACGGCTTTTTTGGATCTAAGTGCTCATGCTTCAAAGCTTAACCTTACTGAGGGGACAGTGAGCTTTTGGGCTAAGGCGGATTCTGATACTCCAGAATTTACTTCTATTCTCTCTTGGTGAGTTGCTCCAGCTGATGCATCAAGTTTTGACTGAGGGTATATTTCTCTTGGGAATATGACTGCAGGATACCCAGATGAGTTATTAAGTTTTGTAAATGGCTATAAAGCAGGAGGTGGAAATTGGCAAGTCTTTTCAAAGGTAACAAGACCAGATAGCTTTTATAAAGATGGGAAATGGCATGCCTATACAATTACTATGGATAGTGCAAAGAACCTTTGACTTTATATTGATGGTATTCCTCAAACAATCCATGATAATTGACAAAATCTAATCCCTTTTTTCCTATCCCATAACAACGGAAAGGTTTTTATCTGACGATCAACTACTGAACATCATCAAGCCATGGGAGTAGGAATCAAGTGAGCTATTGATGAATTTAAAATTTATAACTATGCGCGTACTGCTGCACAAATCAAAGCTGATTATGAACAGGAAGCAAAGCCAGCACTTATTATTCATTATGAAGATGAGAATGGTGAGCAGTTGATCCCTCCGACAATGCATACGACAAATCCTTGAGGATCGACATTCCAGCTTAATCAGACGTATATCATTAGACCGGCAATGCTTAATGAACCAAGTTTGAAAGCCAGATTTGATACTCCTGATTCACAGAATGTAACTTTTACAGCTGCTGATAGGGTAAAGGAAGTAACTTTTGTATACAAGAGGCCAAGACTTGTACTTCATTATACTTTTGATGAGGGAGGAACTACAGTTGCTGATAGTTCTCAGCTTGAGACTAAGAATCCAGGTACTGTGATCGGAACTCCAATGCGAAGTGAACGAGGTAGAGTAGGTGGAATGTACACTGATACTACAATTATGCCTCAAAATAGTTTGGGTATCGGGGGTAATACTACTGCTTTTACAATTGCAGGATGGGTAAAGACGGATGAAGACTGAATTCAAAGATATTTTATTTCGAATGCTCCATCTTGAGATGGATATAGATTTGGTCTTTCTGATAAAAAGGTTGCTTTTTTGATCGGAAATGGACATACAAAAACTGTTAACTATACACAAGAAAAGTGTGGAACTAGAGATTTAAACGATAATAAATGGCATCACTTGGTTTGAGTATTTGATGCTAAAGAGAAAAAGGTTGTTTGTTATGTAGATGGTGTGAAGGACTGAGAGGTAGTTTTGCCTCATTTTTATACGAATAGACAAGATCAAAGGCCTTGGATTGCCGGAAAAACTCCTCACGAAGGAACGGCATGACGGGAATGATCAATTGATGATATCAGGGTGTATAACTATGCTTTGAGTCCTCAGAAAATTAAGGAACTTTATGATAGTTTTCCGGCAGAAGAAACTTCTGCTCCAGTAGGACTTAGTCTTACAACTACGAGTCCAAGAACTACGCTTGTAGTATGAGAGAAAGTCGTTGCAAGTGCAAATATTGATCTAAATAGAGCAGGAAAAGATCTTAGACTTGTTATGACGATCCCAAAAACACTTGTCCCTGAGAGTAATTCAATCTCACTTCTCAACTGAGAGACTGTTACCTCTGGAAATGTAAATGTAGTAGAATTAGCTGATAAGAGAATTTATACCTATAATCTTAAAGATAATCTAAGAGGACAGATTAGGTCTGATTTTTCTGTATTTTTCCCCTGGTTCGTGACAGATCATTTAACTCCAGCAAAAATTACTGCTGAGATCATTAAGGGGGATACTTCGCTTGTAAATAAGGAGCTAACATTTACGGCTTGGGCTCCATTTAGGTTAAGTAGCCATTGGATTCACTATACTAAGCCTGGGAATAATTATAAAGTAAAGTATGCCGTAAATGTGTATACAGAGACCTATTATCCATGGGAAACTCCTGCTAATTTTAGATATATTGATAGTAAAAATCCGGCATTATATAATTTTATAGCGACTATCCCATTGCCATCGAAGGCAAAATATATCAGTAGTTCTGTAAATAATGGAAACGGTAGTGCTACACTTTCACTTACATACGACGCAGATAAGCATGCTATCATTTTCAGAGGAAATCCAAGAATGGAAACGCTTTGGAATAATAGACAATTTATAGAACTTGAATATTCAGGTCTTCAAGCTGGAGAGGTAATTACTGCTGCTCCTATGACTTTTACAGGTTATCTTGCTAGTCCAACAGGAAGAATCTATACAGGAAGTCTGAATTGGGTTAATCAAACTGTCGAAGCTGCTAATACTAATATTAGTATTGGATTTCATAATCCACAAGGTTCATTAGTTAACGATCAAAAACAACAAAATATACTTGGTCTTTGGATATACAATAATGGAAATACAAAAGTGAAAAATGCAAGTGCTGAGTTTGCTATTCCAGAGGGAATGGAAGTATATGGAGTTCGACTACCAAATGCTCAGTGAAGCAATGGTAATGGACATGAGATTTTTTGGCCTCATACGATTAACTTTGATTACTGGACTAATAAGGGAAAAACGGGATCGGTCCTCGGACAATTCTGATCCCTCTACAAGAGAGCGGAATTACAGCTTGCAAATGATGAATACATAACAAAATTTGTCTTCAAATTTCCAGAAATTAATCCTGGAGATATGATTCCTAATATGATGTGAATGAGAATCGGAGGGCTTAGATTCATTGGAGATGTTAAACATATAAAGAAAAACTGAGTTTCTATAACTCAGGATATAGATTTGGTGATGACTGGAGTATTTAGAGGAGAATGAATCCCTGATCAGCCTTTTGGACCACATAATCATAGGGTTCATTTGTATTCTCTGACACCGACTGTGGTGAGAACAGAGAATTCTAATGGGATTAATTTTACGCACGGTCAGACAATACATATGCGTACTTATTTTGCTCCAGATGGAGATTGGCATTATAATAATGGGATGACCTTAAAAAACCCATCGCTATTTATTATGCTTCCTCAAGGTTTCGAACTAGACCCATTATCAGTATTTACATCTATTTCTCCATGAACTCAGGCAACAGCATCGGCTCCTCGTAGAGTAGTTAATATGGTAAATCCTCCACTAAATCATAGTGTCTGGAGAATTGATTTTAATTGAATATTCAGTAAAAATCATTGAGAAGCAATCGGAGGAAATTCGGCTACTGTTTTCTATAATGTTAAAGTTACAGATAGTGCGGCTCCATGAATATATTCATTAGCTTCAAAAGCATTTATTGCATCAAGTGATTTAAAATATCAATTGTGGTGAGCATGGGCTACTTCAGCTCAAGATGATACCTATTGAGCATTTTGAAATGTAAATCACAGAAAAATTGCGATGGGATGAGAAGCAAAGGCAATTATTACAGCAACAGAACTGGGAAACGGAGTCTGCTCAAAAACTTCAGTTGATGATCAGTGATGTAAGGGGTCATTTATTCAAGATGATCTTGATACTATATATAACTATAAGTCAGGAGGGACTGGACTTTTACAGACGACCCTTTGGAATGCAGGTGCAACAGTTAATAATTATACCTATACCTTCAGAATTCCAAATGTAAATACTACAAATACCAATGGAACAAAAAATGAGTGGAAGCCAACAATTAAGTCGGTAGAGATTCTTGGTGCGACAGGAGCTACTCATACAGAGACGCAAGAAGCTCATGCAACTTTGCTTAAGATCACGATTCCGACTTTTGCATCTACTGATCGCCCTATTATCAATATTGTTTTGCAAGCACCGATTTTTGATAATGATCAGGCATATAGAAATACCTATATTGATACTTACTATACTATGAATGGAACTCAGAAGGTTGGTAGAACCGTTGGACTTAGGCTTGTTCCTTCAACCTATGATCCATGAGTGAATAGAAAATATAGATTCTGTCTCCTAGCTAGAGAAAAGAATGAAAATCAAGGAGTATCATTTGATGAATGTAGTGCCTTATTGGATTTCTATAGAGAATCAAAATTAACCAATGGAAATTGGACAAATTCAAATGGATGGAGACTAGCAGATGATTCATCGAAAGATAGAAAATGGTACAATGAGACAGTCCCACCTATTTGTTCTTGGTATGGAATTAGTTGTCAAAATAATAAACTAATTTGATTAAATCTTTCAAATAATAATCTACAAAAGACATTTACAGGATCATTTGTTAAGCTCAAGAATCTCGAAGTTCTTAATCTCTCAGAGAATCTAAACTTCAATGCTGAGTTTAAATCAGAATTCAAGGCTTCTCTTACAAAGCTAAAGGAAGTCAATCTCTCATATACAAATACAAAAAATCTGAATAATCTCCCAGCAAGTCTAGAGAAGCTCGATGCTCAGAAGTTGACTCTGACAGAGTTTCCATTTACTGATTTGGCAAATCTTAAGGAGATTGACCTCAGTCTTGGACTACTTTCAGGAGTGAGTAATATAAAACCATTGTTTGATCGTCCAAAGCTAGAGAAGTTGATTGTTCATACTGCAAAGCTTAGAGGATCAATCCCAGCGAGCTTGCCTGCGACTGCAACGATCAAAGAAATCAATCTAAAAAATAATCAACTTACTGGAAAACTTCCAGCATGGGTTAAAAATCTGACTTCTCAGCCTGTGAAAATTGATTTTGCTGAGAACTATATCACTGGACCATTCCCAAATTGGGATGCAAACTTTAGACCTGGGACTCAGATCAAGTTTGAGAAAAACTATATTGATACGCTTTTTAGTGAAGGAAATTACAAAAGATTTAAGAAAAAGTTTAGAAATCTGGATTCGTCATATGCTCAGTTTAAACTCGTAGCGACCAACTGAGGTAATAAACCACTTACTGAGATTAAGGATATGAAATCTGATCCTAAAGTTAGTATTATGGTAAAAAAACAGTTGCTTACAAGTGTTGATGGAGGAACGGTAAGACCATTTAATGATGTTAATGATGGACTAGAGCTTATTGCTGTTCAGCAGCCAGGATCTCATGTGAATGTTCAGAAGAGAAATCAGGTTCGATTTGATGTTGCTCTCACTCATGGATTTGTATCTACACTAAATATTAAAACAGAACTCTGAAATGAGCCTATGCTTTCTGTAAAACTCATACCAGCAAAGGATTTCCAAGATGAGAATGATCCAAACAAACTACAAGATCCAAATAATCCTGATAGTAAGGTACTTACCTGAAAGACGATGTTTGGAACTGGGCTTACCTTTGAACTCAAGGGAAAATATCTTGCGCAATATTTCTCAGCTGTACACTATAGTCTCTGAGGAAATGATATTGGAGGAGGTTTCTTCTGGAGAGAGGTAGAAGATCTTGAAACACCAGTTACTATTAGTGCAAATGGTACAGGAAATGTTGAATGTTATGGTAGAGTAAAGGGATTTTACTATAGTTCTCAGAGAGGAGAGAGACTTTGGCCACTAGATGAAGAATCTCAAAACCAACTAAGAAATCTGAATACCAACTATGGTGATCTCACAATGAAGTGAGGACGATACACAAGATGTCAAGGAAATGAAAATAATATCTATGGAAAAATTACTCATACTTACAAGGATAAATCCTATGATTTGATCGCTGGAGTTTCCTATAATGTAGCAGAAAATAAAGTTACAACACCACCAGCTCTGAGATGTAATTTCCAGAGATTGAATAATGCAATTCCATTCGGATATATCTATGATTCAGCAGGGGGAATCGGTATCCTCGGGGCAAGTATTAAGTCTAATGTAATGAAACTCGCGACAAAGTGAGATGCTAATGCGTATAGAGATATTCATTCATTTCATAAGGCATATCTTGGACAGTTAGAAAACTGAAAGTGTGTCTCTGATATTTTTGATCATGATGGACAAAATCCTCGTTATAATGATGGTTCTATTCCTAATTATAGTTCTGATAAGCTTGATGGACTACTTGATTTCGGATTCGGTTCTGCACAGACAACGCTTTTCAAACTTGGAATTAGAGGTATTATCTGACTTTCAAGCGAGCTTAGTAATAATAGTAGAGGAAGTATCGAAGGAAACCAAGCAGGAACTTCACTCCTTCTCAATACTGATAACTCAATCGCAGGTGTTATAAATCTTGCTCGTCAAAGGGCAGAAGAGCTCTGTAGGAATAAGTGGAAGGAAGTACTAGGTAGTGAGCAGGATTTGAATAATAAAGCCTGACAGGTACTCTGTTATGATGGAAGTAAAGATAGAAATTCTAGGATTTTAAGAGTAAATGGATATGATAAAGTTGCAGCTCTTATCGTTAAAAATGCTGATGTATTCTTGCCTAACTATCAAAAAACTCAAAATAATGCTGCAATAACAAATCTATTTATTGATAAGGGAGATCTCTTCCTACTTGATGAAGCGAGATCTGATCTCCAAAAATTTGATCAAAATGGATATCAGACACAGGATACTTCAAATCCATGAATTTCATATGGTAACTTCTTGAGGGGAAACTTTATTGTGAATGGACTTATTATTGGAATGAAATCTGATGCTAGGCAGTTTGCTCCGATAAAAAATAAGCTCGTCATCCATGGAAAAGTTGCTTCTTATAATACGTATACTACACCAGATGATAATAAGAAACAGGTAATTAAAAATATTCTAGACTCTGATGGTAGAGGAAATCTACAGGAAGAAAGACTAAAATTTATCGGTTTAGATCAGGTTTTCAAGTGGTCTTGTAATAGTGCGACTGGTACTGGAAGTGATGGAACTCCATGTATTGGTACGGACAAGGGAAGTTCATTTATTACCAATAAGGCATTTAGTCTGATTGATATGGATTTATCATCACCATTATTTCAATAGTTCTATTTTAGAATAATAAACTATAAAGTAAAAAAAATCCCCTCATTGAGGGGATTTTTTTGAAAATAAGAATCTGCTATTATTAAAGATGTTTTAAGCCTGATTATTTCCCAAAGTTCTGAGTTGCTAGAGAGTTATTATACCAAGCGATTGCTTTTTCTAGTTCCTCAACTGTAAAATCAGGACAAAAAAGATCGCTAAAATATAGTTGTGCATACCCAATCCACCAAAGCATAAATCCAGATAATCTCTTGGCATATTGTTGCTTAGTTCTGATAACGAGATCTACTTTAGGTAAATGTCAAAAATCCATATGCTTCTCTAGGTTATCTTGAGTAATAGATTCACCAGATGAAATCAGACTTTTTATTCATCTTAAAATCTCGTCCTGACCTCAATAGTTGATCGCTAATACAAACCAGCGATCAGTTGGATAGCGATATTCTTTTTGTTTTGCGAGGAGTCGATTTCTTAGATGTTCTGGCAATTGATCGATATCTCAGGCTACTCAAAAATTCACTTGCTCTTTGTGAAGGGTATCATAGAGTTGCTGAGTGATTTCTTCATACAAAACAAAAAGATATTCTAATTCTTCCTGACTTCTATTTTTGAGATTCTCAGTACTAAGTCCCCAGAGTGTAAAGACTTTCGTTTCACTTTTTGTAAAAATATGAATCGCTAGCTCCATCATTCTCCTAAAACCCTCCAAATGACCAATAAATTGATCTAATCCTCTATGCTTTGCCCAAGTTCTGTTCCCATCAGGGATAAAAGCGATATGTTGAGGTGCTTTCATGGATAGTCTAAAAGATAAAATGCTGATTGCTTTCCTTTAGTAGTTTTCGCTTCCCACGATACAATATCTTCGTTTTCTTCATTGGTGCAAGATCAGCTGATTTCTCGTCTCATATACTAGTGAATCACTTTTTATTTTCAAATCAAAATCCTTATCCTAATTCATACCTAAGGTTATCATCAGGTTTTTTCTATTGACTTATATCTGGTTTTATATATAAAGAATAAAATTTTATTTTGATTTTTGTACAGAATGCCAACATTGATACTTGTATTCTTTTGGATTATCGTGATTTGACTATTGATCTTTTTGTTTTATCTCCTCAAGAAATATCTTGGTAGAGTAATTATTATCTGTGTATTTGTTCTTTTGCTATATGGAATTTATTGGCTTATTAACCCAGCTGGTGCTAGAGGAATCTTTGATGGAATCGTCTCTCTACCTACCACAACTATTAGAGCAATCAATAATCGATTCTCAAAAGACACTTCAACAACTGGGCAAAATAATCAAGAAATCTGATTGATGTCTGGTGTAGTGCTTCTCACTTGAGAACTACAAACTTGAAATAACGATTCACAATCTAATACTATTCAAAACGATCAGCTAACACTTGATCAGCTAGATGCTGAGATCATCGCTAATACTACTGATGCTTCAAGATTAAATACAACTACAGATAAGGTAAATTCACAAACGACAACTGAAAACACTTCAAATAGTAGTGTATCAATATCAGGTTTGATTCAGCCAACTCAAGGAAAAGACAAGTATGTCTTCTCAGCAAAGGATTATAAGGTTTCAATGAATGCTGATGGAAATATCCTTGTAGAAAAGAGAGATAATTCAGTTATTGAGGAAGACGAGGATGATGGTAGTTATGATGTTATTGAGTCAAATCCAAAAAAAGACAAGAAATCTGATTCAAAGACTACAGATAATTCAAAATCATCTACAAATAAAAAGTCTTCTGGATGACTCTCAGCATCTGATCTGAATGAAGCGAGTCAAATCTTTAATTTCTAATTGAAAACTCCCAAAGGGAGTTTTTTTAGAACAAATTTTCGTTGAGAAAGGACGCCAGTTCTTTGTAAGCGAGGTTTAAGGTAAGCCTATTTTTATCTTAAGCTGGATTTCCATGTTCGTTTCACTCACTTGCAATGAGAAACTATCATTGCGAGCGATAGCGAAGCAATCCAGATATTCTCAAACTTACTCCAGAAAACTAGATCATTGCATTAGTTTCCCTCACTCCTGATGGCTGAAAAAATGCTCCCTGCTAGGGGAGCTGGCGAGTGTTAGCGAGACTGAGGGGCTGTAGTATTCAATCTGCCTCTCTCCTTTCTGCATCTTACCTTAAAAAAATAAAAAACCGCTATGGCAGCGGATTTTTTATATCAAAAGGGGAAATCTCATATACTCCAACAAGCTTTTTCAGGAAAAGTTTTCTATGCAGAGGACAAAGTCAGATTTTTTCTATTGCTTGATAGTGAGCTTTTGTCCCATATCCCTTGTGTTTTGCAAAACCATATTCAGGAAATTTTCTATCCAAATCTGACATAATATGATCTCTCGTTACTTTTGCGAGGATAGAAGCCATAGAAATCTGCATCAATTCAGCATCGCCATCAATAATTGTCTCAGTTTTTATTCCCAGTTCCTTACTCAGTCAAAAATCCTGCTTCCCATCAATGATCAAGGTGATTTGATCAGAATTTTGTTTTTCCCAAGTTGCAAGAAGTTTCTTTACATCATCAATGCGGATTTTTTTCTTCGCCTTGATGCCCAAAAATTTACAAAAAATCTGATATAACCCTTTTGTGATAGCGATATTCAGGCTTCTTGTCACTCAATACTGATCAATTATTGCTGGTTCAACACTCCAGCTCCCTCAGGAGATCAGTTGCTTAGATAGCAAGTTTTGGATATGTTGATAGGCATTTTCTCTTTGCTTTTCAGTCAGTTTTTTGCTATCTTGAAAAAGAGAAGTATCGCCTCGGCTTTCCTTCTCTTCTCAGATAATAATTCCAATTCTCATTTCTCCAGCGAGTGGTCATCTTCCCACCTCATCAATATAGATTTTCATTATTGCTTATTTTAAATTATAGTTTTGTGGCCAAAAGAATGGAGACTTTGAGCATCACTTTGTGGTACACATGATCTCAGAAATCTGAGTTTTGTCTCCTGAAAGATTGATCAAGGTAACTTTCCAATCCTCATTAAAGCGCTGGTCTCAGCTGATGGCGTAACTCAAAGTATATGAATACTGTCTTGTATTTTTCGCATCATTTACGCTTCCAGGAATCAAAAAGATTGAATTCAGATTGAGGTCCCCTACAAGATTCCTTGTGAAAATGCTAATATTCTTTTTATTCCAGTGGCTGTCTCGTGTTGTGCTATTTTTGAGTGGTGCATGTACGAGACGGTTCATCTCAGTAAAATTCTCACTTACTAGATACTGATAAAAATCCTGAATCAAATTGCTGTCTGCAGTACGATCAATATGCTGTGTAGAAACAACCCTCACTTGATTTTGTTGATTTCCAGTTGTCTCTCCAGAAATTGCTCAAGAAGTTTGATTAGCTGCTGAAGTTTCATCTGCTAGTGCTCCAGAATTAATGGTGATTACCTCAGTGTTTTCTGGAGTTAGGAGATTGATGCTTTCAGTTGGTGTCTGAGGAGTATTATATCCTCTACCGTAGATAAAAACCTTGTAAATAGCGAATAAACAAAATACAAGAGCAAACAGAAATACTACGATAATCCAAGCAGGAACCTGCTTTTCTTCATCTCTTTGAGCCTCATTGGAGTTGAGCTTTTTCTGAGTAAAGCCACTAGTGTTCTGCTTTTTTTCTTTTTTCTCTCTATCTCATCGTGTTTCTTGCTTTCTTGGAGTCATGATTGCGAGCTTAGTAGATAAAATATTTTTTTTGACTATAGCAACCCTTTTTTAGAAATCAAGCCTTTTTATCAAAAAAGAAAAGAAAAAATCTGATTTTTTTTGCTTTTTATTGAGTCAATAAATTTCTTCAAAATTTGCAAATTTCTAAAAATTGGCTATAATTAAGCTATGTTTTTATATTATGATGATTGTCGAGATGGGACTTTCTAGAGAAACTCAATCGCGAAAATGATATTATCGTTTACTTTTGATTTTGATCATTCTTGGAGGATTAGCGCGAGCTGGACTTTGGGGGTATAAGTGGTATTTGGACAAGCAGTCCTTGGCTTTAGATACACAAATTTCCTCAAAAAATTCAGAAATTCAAAAGATACTAGAGGATAAGACTTTTCAGCAATATTTACAGGTCCAAGCCTTAGAATCTCAAAAAACGCAGATCCCATGGAGTCAATATATTCATAAGATTCTAGAAATCCTAGAGAGTATCAAATCTGTAGAATCTGGTAGAGGAGGAGTGGAACTCTCAGACTTCAAGGTTGATCTCAACGAGCTCTCTCTAAATGGTATAGTGAGTAATTTGAGAATTCTCTATGGAAATAGGCAGTGATCATGAGGACTTATTGATAGTTTTAATCAACTTGACTTCTTGACTGATATTTCGATCAAAAATTATGAAAAAGCTGAAGAAGGTCAGCGTTCGTTTAAATTTACTTTATCTGCTAAAGTTCAAACCAATGCAACAACAGGATCAACAGCTCATTAATAGCCTACTTGAACAGCAAAATTCATCAGCGTATGCACAGCAGTCTGCTCAAGATTCCTCAGAATCTCAAATCTCGATTTCTAGGGTTGTGACTGCTAAGTATAAGGTATATGTAATTATCTTACTGATTTTATCAGTGATTTTGGGGACAAAGTTTTTGCCGAGAGCTTGGTCAGATTTTCAAAAATCTCAAGAAAATTTTGAACAAAAACAAACAAAAATCCAGCAGCTTGATACTCAAATCCAAGAATACAAAACAAAAAAGACTGTCTGGAAAGCAATTACTTCTACAAAAGAGCAAATCATTGGCTGCGTAAATGATGCAACTAACTGTGAAAAATTGCCTCCAGCATTGCGTTCTCAGTTGAGAATGATTACTGCTTACTTGCAACTTGGAGATTTGAATGCGCCAAAAATGCAGGTTGATGAAAAGAAAATCTTGAGAAATTTAGATCAGTTTCTTACGAAAAACGATCCATCCGAGGCCAGCTCTCTCAAAAATGGGAAAGTTGAGGCGATTAAAATCGGTGATCCAAAGCTCGCAGATGAAAAATCTGGTTTCTATCAGTTACCTATTGAGCTCAAGATGACCTTTGAAAACAAGGATGATCTCATTTCTTTTGTAGATAATATTGAACAATATATTATCCCATCAGAGAATGACCGTATTCTCTATCATATAGATCAGGTTTCCTATGATATGATGGCATATGATGAGGAACAAACTATAGAAATTAAACTTAGTGCTTACTATTTTAAGTAGAGAGAATACTATCACATTAGAAAATAAAAATCAGACTTTTATCCTTTTTATCTCTATTGATACATAAATGAACGAAAAGCATCAACCAAACTTCATTGAAAGAATGCTGATGGGTGTCATGCAAGCTGTAGATACACAGACTTTTTCTGAAAAGGATAAAATTCTTTTTTACAAGCAGCTCGTCTATATGCTCAAGGGAGGTGTCTCAATCCTCCAAGCCGTAGATACCCTCAAGAGAACGACCAATAACTATGCACTCAAAAAGGTTACAACGAGTATTATCTTTTATCTCAATGAGGGAAAGAGCTTTTCGTATGCGCTTTCTAGATTGCCAGAATACTTTGATGAGTCAGATGCTGCGATTGTAAAAACAGGAGAAAATACTGGAACTCTCGATGTTGTTCTTCAGGAACTCGCAAACGAATATACCTATCTTGGTTCTATTAAAAATAGATATAAATCAGCCTTGACTTATCCGATCATTTTGATTATTATGGCATTTGGTGCTGTGATATTTTTGTTTTCAAGTGTGCTTCCCTCTATTTTGGAGATGGTAGCAGGAGATCAACAACTTCCACAGATTACCTTGATTCTTAAGTCAGTTTCAGATTTTTTTGTCTGATATTGGAGAGAGATTATCATCTGTGCGATTACAGGTTTGATTGTTTTGATGATTTATGCGAGTACAGAAGTCGGAAAAAATAGACTCTCAAAAGTACTGATATGACTGCCGATGATTGGAGCTATGACCAAGACCTATTACCTTATCAAATGGGTAAGATATACTAAACTGATGATCGGTTCAGGACTAGATTATCTTCAAACCTTCAGATTGCTGAGGTGAGTATTGGATATCCCGTTATATAGAGAGATGATAGATAGTGTGATTGCTGGACTCCAGCTTGGAAAAACTATCTATGATGCGATCAAAGATCAGACACACATTATTTATCCAAATGTTGCCGTGATGATTAAGGTTTGAGAAGAAACCGCACATCTAGAGGAAGCAATGGAAAATATCATTAGTATGTATCAGGAAGAACTGGATACTTCGATTACTCAGTTCTCAAAAGTCCTTGAGCCAGTAATCTTGATTTTTATGGGGGTGATTGTTGCGTTTGTAGCGAGTGGAATTTTTGGAGTTGTCTTCTCAGTAATGGAAAATGTCTGAGTTTAATAGTTAATTTTGATCTGGATGTCAATGAAAAAAGGGTTTACATTAGTTGAAATGCTGATTGTCGTTGTGATAGTTGGAATTTTAATGTTGATCTGACTTTGACTCAATCGAAATCAGCTTGCACAGCTCAAAGCAGCAACGGTTGTTGAGGAGGTGCACACAAGCTTTGATGAAATTTTTCTTCAAATTTTAAATTCTTCCTCTCATCAGGCAAAGGATCCAAATAATCCTGATTGACCATGGATCACTAAACCATATTCCGCACTAGAACTTGTAATTACTCCGAAAGATTCTGATTTAGCTGGAGTAAACCAGACGTCTCAGTCCGATATGCCAATAAAATACCGTATGCTTTCCGATCAGGATTCTTCAGAGCAAAATCTTGAGAAAGCTTGGACTCCACTTGGGGAAAAATATGAACTCACATTCCTCTCTGGAACAACAATCAACGGGACAGATGAGGAACCTCGTTCTCCAGTTATAGTAAGATTCACGCCATTTCAGACTTCATGTGAGATTTCTTCTCAAGGTGCATCAAATTCTCAATACAAAAGCCTCTTTTTTACCATAAAGCCAAAAGGCTGAAATGAAGCTAGTTTTTCTCTTCAAAATACCTACTGTAGACTTGCTCCGCAGTCCTCATCTGATTAAAATGAGGCAGTGTGAATATATTTTATAATTATTGATTCTCATCTCATCTATGATACCAATTATTATGCAGATTCTGCCACATACGACTTGTTCTGGTAGAGGAGAAGTTATGCTCAGATGTGAGAAAGCGAGCTTAACGCCAAATTTACAGATTCAGATAGAATCAGCATTTTCTACCCTTTCAAAAAATCCAGATACGAATATCGTTTTTGATACCCACAAAGATCCGATTGCTGATTGGATCTATATCTATGCTCAGGCAAAGCAGCTTGATGCCTTACTCAAAGGTATCTTAGAACCTAGTATTTCAGATCTCAAAAATTGAATACTGAGCTCAATATATTTTGCTTATGAGGAGTGAGAAATGTGAGATCCTGAGCAGACAATCAAGCTCCTTTCTCAAAACGGTCTTGAGAGCTATCTGCTCGCTGCCTAAAAAATCCAAATCTTAGTCTTGAAAAATGAGGTATTTTCCTTATTTTTTTTATATTCGTTTTTCTTTGAAAAAAAGAAAAAATCAGATTTTTTATTTTTTTGTCTATTAGAATGTATCGTTCTCATACCTGTTGAGCCTTAAACAAGGCAAATCTCGGTCAGCAAGTGCAATTGGCTGGTTGGATCAATAAAATTAGAAATTTAGGAGGAATGGTTTTTATTGATCTCAGAGATAGATACGGAATTACTCAACTTACTATTGATCCTTCAAAAAATACTTTTCAGCTCCCAGAGCTGAAGCCTGAATATGTGATTCGCATCACAGGAACAGTAATCCCAAGACCTGATTCTATGATAAATGCAGACATGGCGACTGGAGAAATTGAAGTTGAACCAATTGAGCTTGAGGTGCTTTCGACTTGTAAAGAGCTGCCATTTTCTATTGATCATGAAAATCCAGTAGGGGAAGATCTTAGGCTTGAATATCGTTATCTAGACCTTAGAAGAAAGTCTATGAAAGAAAACGCAATCATGAGGCATAAAATTTACCTAGAATCAATGAACTTTTTTGATGAAAGGGATTTTATTCACTTGGAAACTCCAACTTTTGTCAAAAATACCCCAGAAGGATCGAGAGAATATGTTGTTCCTGCGAGGTTTGAACCAGGGAAATTTTTCGTCCTTCCTCAGTCTCCACAGCAGCACAAGCAAATGCTCATGGTTGCTGGATTTGACAAGTATTTTCAGATCGCTAGGTGCTATCGTGATGAGGATCCTAGAGGAGATCGTCAGCCTGAGTTTACACAGGTAGACTTTGAACTTTCTTTCGTTGAGCAAAAAGATATTTTGGCGCTTATTGAGGAATATTTTATGCATATTGTATCAAAATATTATCCTCAAAAGCAAATCCAGCACTCTCCTTTCCCAGTTTTGAGCTGGAAAGAAGCAATGGATAAATATGGAATAGATAAACCTGAACTCAGAGTTCTCAACTTTGAGATGAAAGATGTGACTACTTGGGCAAAAAAATCAGATTTCACTGTTTTTCAATCTGCACCTTGTATTAAGGCACTTGTGCTGCCAAAAGAGATGTGAAGATCTGAAGTTGAGAAAAAATATGAATCCTTTATCAAATCGAAAGGCTCTAAAGGAATGCCTTGGCTTGCATTAACTGAGTCTGAATGAGTAAAGTGAAGTATTGCAAAGTTTTTCTCAGAAGAAGCAATCCAAGAGCTTAAAAACCTTACTTGAGCAACTGAGGGGAATACAGTTATTTTTCAAGCTGATACCTGGCTTAAGGCGAGTGAGTATATGGGGATGCTCAGAAACGAAGCTATTAAAGAACTTGAACTCCTTAAGGGGAAGGAAGAAGAGCTAGCATTCTGTTTTGTAGTTGATATGCCACTATTTGAGGAGTGAGATGATGGAGGACTTGGCGCTACTCATCATCCATTTACAAAACCAAAGGATGAAGATATTCCATTTGTAAAGCAGCTAGCTGAGAAGATTGCTAGAGGTGAAGAATTATCATCTGAGGAGAGAGCACAGCTGCTTGAAATTAAGTCTGATACCTATGATATTGTCCTCAATGGATATGAACTTTGAGGAGGAAGTATTAGAATCCACGATGCTGAACTTCAGCATGCAATTTTTACCCTTCTTGGACTGACAGAACAACAGATTGAAGTCAGATTTTGACATCTGCTTAAATGCTTTCAATACGGGGTTCCACCACATGGAGGATGTGCATTCTGACTAGATAGGGTAGTGATGCTCTTGCAAAATAGAAGTAGTATTCGTGAGGTAATTATTTTCCCAAAAAATCAAAAATATCGTGATCTTATGCTTAATGCACCAAGTGATATTGATGATTCACTACTCAATGAACTAGGACTTAAGATTGTTGTTGGAGAAAAATAAAATTCTGACTTAGAAAGTCGATAAAATGTAGTCCTAAAGCCATATTTACCCCCCCCCTATAGGTAAAAAATCGGCTTGTAAAAGGAGATTGCATCTCTATCGGATAAAAATCTCTTGACTTTCTCTAGGAGATACATACTCTCGAGTTCAATAGAGTTGTTTTACTCTGTTTTTTATCTTCTTATTTCATATACAAATGTGAGATCTTATTGCAATGGTTAAAGAATTTCTTGGAAAGGCTTTAATGCGAATTCTAATTATCGCTGTGATCGTAGGAGCATGGGCTGGATGGAACTGGTTTAATGCTGGTAAAACAACTATTGACAATCCAACAGATCAAGCTATTACTTTTACTCTTGATGGTAAAGAGTATACGCTTCAGCCAAATTCTTCTCAGAATGTTAAACTAGCAAGAGGAGAACACACTTTGGTATACAGCGGAGAAACAGTTAAGTTTGAAAAAGGTAAGGGAGAAACAGCAACAGATGATTTCCTTGGAGGAAAATATGCTCTTCTTAATCCTACTCAATCAGTATATGTATATTACAAACAGATCTATACTAAGAATATGAGCGAATCTGCTGCGAATAGTATTGTATCAACTTTTGACTGTCCAGAGGGAGGGGAGTTTAAAGCAGGAGAGAAGTGTCCTTTCAAACTTTATGACGACGCTTTTATCGAAGTTAATGCAGACTACGGAGTTAATTCTAGTCTTCCAGGTACAGCAACTATTCGTAAAGGTGCAACATATACTATTAAATCAAAACTTTTCAGATTTGACGACTTTGAGAAATATATGAGTGAAGAATAATCATTTATAATTCTCTTTCATAAAAGGAAAAAAGACTGAATTCAGATTTCTCTGGTCAGTCTTTTTCTTTATTGGTAGAAATTAAAATGCTGATCTTATATATTCGGGATTGATTCACAGCTTTTTGTTGAATCAATTCGTAAGAAGCCATCAGGACAGAGTGGAGAGATCTCAGGTTTTTCTTCTACTGGGGCTGATTTACCACAAGCGCTAAGAAGTAGTAGACAGAGCAAACAGGTTGTATAAACTATATATTTTTTCATATATTTCTGCTAAAAATAAAAAATAAGCTTAGCTTAAGTATAGGAGTTTCCTTTCTTTTTTCAATATACAATAGCTTGTTAAGTTTGTAGGAATAGGAACGTGTTGAATACTCCTCGTCTACCCCTATGTTCTTTTATTGATAATAAAGGAAAGAAAAAAGCATTGCATCCGAGACAGAAAAACCTATCATAAAATCAGACTTTTTACCTTTTTTAAACGCAGAAAATGTTTGTTCATCTGCATGGATATAGTACCTATTCATTCCTTGAAGCTATTGGTAAGCCAAAAGATATTATTAAAAACGCAAAATCACTATGATATACCGCAATCTGACTAACAGATTTGAATGTTGTGTACGGAGCATTTCAGCATTATATGGCTGGGAAAGATGAAGGTATCAAGTCAATTGTTGGAGTTGAAATTGGATTTGCATTAGATGCTAATAATGTTGCAAATCTAAAGTCTGTTGGTTCAATAACACTCCTTGCGATGAGTACTGAATGATACCATAATCTTCTGCAGCTTGTAACTTATGCTTCTCAGACTTGAATTGAGTTTAGACCAAAGGTTGATATGAAAGCATTGACAGAAAATAAAACCTGAATTTTGGCTTTCTCTTGAGGTGTTGAGTCACGAATTTCGAAGATGATTCTCAACTGAGAACCTCTGTCCAAAATCCAAGAAATCATTGGTATGCTCAAAAATACCTTATGAACAGAAAATTTCTATCTTGAAATAATTGCTCAGGATGAGCAAGAACATCCTGATATTGCAAAGATCAATAAAACAATTCTTGAACTTGCAGAATTAACGCAAACACCTTGTATTATCAGTAATATCTACGCTTACCCAAGGCCAACAGACAAAATAAATCAAGAACTTGCAATGGCGATCAAGGATAACTTGAAGCTCTTTGATCCAAATCACAGGGTCCCAACTACTGAAAATCATCTTATGACCGAGGAGGAGATCCGCTCTATTGCTCTCAAAAATGGATATGCTCCTCAGCAGGTTGAAGAATGGATACAAAATACTGGTAGTATCGCTGACCGTGTTGACTTTAAAATCGAGATGGGGACTTCTCTTTTCCCAAAGTATGATGGTGAGGAAGAACTTGAAATCCTCTACCAAGCCTGGAAGGAAAAAATGATTCTTGATGAGTAAAAATTATAATATCCCATTTCTATAAAAATAGAAAACAAAAACCAGACTTTTTCTTCTTTTGTCTAGTAGTTTGATGAAGTTCTATTTCCCCGTCAATTGAAAATAAAGGTCTAAAGCCTATTTTGACTTGCAAATAGAGAGAATAAAAATAAGAATACCGCTGTAATAATTTTTATTCTTTTATAAAAAAATCACAATGAAAAACTTCAAAAAAGGTTTTACCTTGGTAGAAATGCTGATCGTAGTAGTGATCATCGGTATCCTTGCTGCTGCTATTTTGCCTAGACTCAGTGGTGCTCAAGCTGCTACTAGAGATGCTGCTAGAGAAAAGGGGTTAACAGATCTTGTATCTGGAATAGAGATGTATCTTGCTGCTAAGGGTAATTATCCAGAGGTAGAAGGAGATGCTGAAACTGCATTATCAGGACTTGTTAATAGAGGATATTTGAAGAATATCCCTACAGATCCTTCAAAGGCAACAAATGCGGTAAAAATTTGAAATGTTGCATGAAAGCAAGGACAGTATACTTACAAATTGATTACCTCTGAAGGTGGATCTTCAAAGGGGGCATATATCCTTGCTGCACATGTAGAAACTCTAGATAAAGCAAATGCAATTTCTGGAACATTAGCTAATGTTAATGATGCAACTAAGCCATCTGGAATTATTCTATGTGATTCTGTTGATAAGACAGGAACAACTAAAGCGGCTACATCAGCAACAGATAGAAAATGTACAGTTAAAGACAATTCAGAACTTTTGTTTGTTATGATTAGATAATTATCCTCAGGTGATAAAGAAAAACCTCTCTAAGAGAGGTTTTTTTGTTTTTCACTCCTTCATCGTGAGGATTATTTTGTGAGTTGTGGCATCCAGATTAAGAAAAAATAGGATTGACTTTAACTTGGATTGCGAAGCAACCTCTTTGCGGACATTGTTTCACTTCGTTCTCAATGATGGTTTCTCATCACAAGTGAGTGAAACGAACAGGGTAATCCAGACAGAAATAAATCACTTCTCCTTCTGCATTAGGGAAGATATCAGAAGGATTTAAAGCTCTTAAAGATTCCCCCATAATCACTAATTAATAATCATAAATCTCCTCCCAAAACAAAAAAACCAGATTTTTCTCTGGTCTTTTTTATATTCCAACTATCTCACTCTAAAAGTCATTGATTGTTCAACCGTTTGCTCATCTTCAAATTCCATCGTTACCTTGATAGTATAGGTTCATTTTTTATCAAAAGTCTTGGTCATCTCAATACATTCTCTACCATTACATGAAAGCGGTTGGCTCTCATCTCCAAATGACCAATAAATTTTTTCTGGCAATCCATTAAAATCTAGACTAAAGACAACAGGCTCTCCAAGTCTCGCTTCTTGTGTCGGATGAGAGGTAGAGCTGATATCAAGCTTAATCAGCTGTTTATTTACAATGATTGGATCCTCAAGTCCGAATGTTAGCGAACGACCTTTCTTTGTGAAAACTGATACTTTTGGTTTAAATGTTCACTGGTTCTTCTCTACATTATAATAATAAGTGTGCTTGATTACAGCATTGGAGAGATTATTTTGGGTTTTCCCATCTCAGAAGTCCCATGAAAAGTAGGCTATTTCATCATCTGGATCATTAAGTTTCGTTGCTGAGGCATCTAGTGTAGTTGTAAAAGGAGAGAAACCAGATTTTTCACCAATTACTTTAATATCTCCCACAATATCATCAAGTCAGATTTTTGTCGTAAGTGTTTCTTGATACTGGAGTCCACGAACCTTATCTTCAATCTGTAGGGTAATAGTATGTTCCTTTGAATCTCTCACATCAAAAAGATATTCATCAGTATTAGTTTCCACAACAGGTCTACCATCATAGAGCATACGAACTACACTATCATAGGTTTTAGGTTCAATAGATTGAATTTTAAATTTTAATTTGGTCGGAACCTCGCTCAGTGTTATAGTTTTTGTCTCCTGAATTTGAGTGGTATTTAGTTTTTGGAAACTTGAAACCCTAGGAGTAGAGGAAGATAATTCATAGTTGACAGTATACGATGCTTTATCTGTTAGCCTCACAATATCCTCACAAGAACCTCTCTTTCCTTCATTGGTAATAAAGTTCATCCTAAAAAGATACGAACCTTGGCCTTGGAATTTATAGTTAAAACTCATTCCATAGGTCTTACCCTGTAGCTCATCAAGTACTTGATTAGTGGCATGATCCATTACCAAATATGAATAATCTGAGATATTTCTTTCTCCACCATCCAAAAATTCAACATTTACTACATAGTCATTGACCTTTTTCTGGTCAAAACTAAACTTACATACTGGTGTTAGAGATTTTTCAACTCTCAGAGGAAAAGAAAATAACGCTGATTTCCCGAGGTCTGGAAGTGTAAAGCTTGGATAATAGACTTCAGCCTTTTCATAGTTGAATATAAAGCTCGTATCATCTGCTTTGTCTTCATTTCCATCACCATCACCATCCCAGCTAATACGATAGTTTTTGAGCCCTAAATCTCTAAAAACCTGGTCTGCATTTATAGTAAGTCAGACAGGAAGTGGTCAGACAATTACCTCATTATTCTGCATCTCAAGCTTCTTATCTTCTGGAACAGAAAAGCTTAATTCTGAAGCGATAGTAATTGTTTTGATTGGATACGTTCAGGTTTGTTGAACATTCTGAGCATCCGTATAGCCTACAATTAGAGAGGCGGTATAATTTCCCTTCTTTGTATAGAAACAAGCTCCATTAAACATATCATTCCCTCCATAATTGAGAATCTGTCCATTTCCACAATCAAGCTGTACCGTTTGTGGGGTATAATTTCAGATCTGAAGAGCGATATAGGTTTTAAAATTCTGAGTTAGTAGTTTAAATGGTACATTCACTGGAGCGATCAAAATCGAATTTTTATTGATTTGAGTGAGTTGAGTAGAATTTTCTTTCGTCGGCTGATGCACATAAGAGAGCAGTACTTCATCAGGATTTGCGAGTGCATCTACTTGGATTTTTCAGATTTCTCCTAGAAGCTTTGTTCCAGCTCCTAGTGCAAGTCCTAATACAAATACCCCGATAAAAATTCCCCCATAGTACCAGGCTTTTGGCTTATTTTTTACTGTAAAGCTCTTGTAGACATTCATAATGATCACAATAATCCCAACCAGCATAATCACGATCATCACCGTAAGCGAAAGCCCAGAGAGGAGCGATTTTGCTGTTGATGGACTAATTCCAAGTGAACCAAGTCCGCTGAGCTGAGCTGGATTTTGTACCAGATAGTAAAACAAAAAGAGCAGTCCTATAACCAAAAAGAAAATAATCGCTCCACATCAGATAAAGATTGACTTTACTGAGATATTCCTTGTGGCTCAGCTTTTGATAACGACATCTTTATTTACCTGAAGATTTGAATATCCCAAAAGCTTCAGCTTTTCCTGATTTTTTTGATAGTATTCACTCAGTTGCTTGAGCTGGGCTTGATATTTGAGCATTTCATCTGAGGTCATATTTGGGTGTCCCTGAATATAGACGACGACTTGATTATACAATGCCTGCAATTTTTGTTGCTCTTGCAATATCTCTTGGATTTTCTGTTCTTCATTAAGCGGGTTTACACCTGCTGTCTGAGATGAATTCTGGAGGAAATTTTCGTTACCTGCCATTTGGTTTTTTTGTTTACCGATATAAATCAAGATAATTATAGCTAGATTTCAGTTTTTTGCAAATTTTTAGCGAAGAAATCCAAGTTTGTCTATACTTATTTTCAAAAAAATAAAAAACTGAATAACTCAAAGGATATTCAGTCTTTCCTATATTTTTTAAATTCTTGTTATAACTACTCAGCAGCAAGTCTTCTTTCTTTCTTTTCTGAAGTCACTTGAGAAATGAAGTCTGAAACAGATTTTTCATACTGTTTTTTACTTCTAAACTCTCTTACAGAAACACTAGAAGCTACTTCTTCTTTCTCTCCCACGATCAAGATATAAGGAACCTTCATCATCTCTGCATTTCTAATCTTCTTAGAAAAGCTATCGCTACTATCATCAACACTTGCCCTAAGATCCTGCTGTGAAAAGCGCTTCTTAAGCTCAAAAGCATAATCATTAAACTTTTCTGCAACTGGAACAATCTGCATTTGAACTGGTGCTAGCCAAAGTGGGAAAGCTCCACCAAAATGCTCGATCATCACTCCCATAAATCTTTCAAGTGAACCAGAAATTGCTCTGTGAATTACTACAGGTCTTTCTTTTTCACCCTGTTCATTAACAAATGAAAGATCAAATCTCTCAGGAAGGTTGAAATCACATTGGATAGTTGCTAGCTGCCACTCCCTTCAGATCGCATCTTTAAACATAAAGTCAAGCTTTGGACCATAGAATGCAGCCTCATCAATTCCAATCTGATATGGTAGTTCAAAAGTATCACAAGCGTATTTTAATGCTCATTCAGCCTTTTCCCATACTTCATCTGAACCGAGGTATTTCCCCTCAGGTCCTCTAACCGAGAGCCTTACCCAATAATCATTGATCATACCAAGCGTTGTATAGAAAGTTTTGATAATATTTACAATTGTTCCTACTTCTTCAGTGATCTGACTTACACGGCAGAAAAGATGCCCATCATCTTGTGTAATTGATCTTACACGAGTCAAACCAGAAAGCTGACCTGTTTTTTCATCTCTATATACAGTCGCTGGTTCAAAATATCTTACTGGCATATCACGATAACTAAACTGATTGTCAGCAAAAATCTGCATATGATGAGGACAATTCATAGGCTTCATAAAGAAGTTCTCGTCCTTCCCCCTTACTCTAAAGAGTTCATCTCAAAATTTTTCAGCATGCCCAGACGTTTTATAGAGATCTTCTTTTGCTAGGTGTGGAGTCCAAACTCTCTGGTATCCTTTATCTTTATGAAGTTCCCAGAGATAGTCTTCAACCTCTTTTCTGATGATCATTCCGTGGGGCTGGAGCAGCGGCAATCCAGAACCGACTAGAGGAGAAATAGTGAATAATTTCAGTTTTTGACCTAATATTCTGTGATCTCTTTTTCTAGCTTCCTCAAGCATTGTGAGATGAGCTTGCAATTCCTCTTTAGTATCAAAGGCGAGTCCATAAACTCTTGTCATCATTACATTATCTGAATTCCCTCTCCAGTAGGCACCAGCTAGTTTCTCAAGTTTAAAGGCTCTTGGATCGATTTCCTTAGTTGATTCCACATGCGGACCTTCACACATATCCAAGAAAGTTACGAATCTTCCGCTAAACTTTTCAGGGAATTTTTCTTGAAGATAACTCGTTACTGCTTCATAATATGAAATATATTCATTAGAAAGTCCCTTGAGTAGAGCAGCCTTTGCAGTTTCAGGAATGCTATTAGCATAAAAGGTGATTTCTTCACCAGCAGCAGAAAACTCAGCTCTCATCTCTTCTTTATATTGTTGTTTCATCAAGTTTACAACAAGGTTTTGTGATTCAGCATCAGGCAAGGCAAATAGGATAAAATCCTGATTCTCCTTGATGATTTTCTCCATCTGAGTTTGGATTTTTTTCAAGTCCTCTTCCTTAAGCTGATATTCTGGATTAAAGAGAAAATCATAGTAAAATCCATCCTCAATAGCAGGTCCGATTGCTACTTCAACATCTCGTTGCTGTTCTCTTTGGACCGCTTGCGCAAGAATATGCGAAAGCGAGTGCCTCTTTCTAAATAATCACTGTTCCATTAGCTAAGTATAATAAGATAAAAAAGCCCTTTCTCTCTAATAAAAAACTCCTGCAGAAAGGCAAGAGTTTTCAAGTTTTACCACCAAGAAAACCTTGCCGATTAGTCGGTTGTAGTAGTTCTCGTGGTAGTAAGCTGTCTCATTCTTGAGGGAAAAAACTAAATCTAATTTTAGATTATGATTTTCAATCAGTATGTCAAGGCAAAATGAATAAAAATCAGATTTTTTCTTCTATCTTTAAAAAAATAAAAAAGCTAGGGATTCCCTAGCTTTTAAAATAAGATTTTAAATATTATTGAAGCTCAAGACTGATAATCTGACTGCTTCCAAAGATGCTACTTTGCAAAGCAGAGAAGAGGACATTCTCAAGTTGAGATTTGTCAGTCCTAGAGAGTGTTTTTAAAAGACTTAAATACTGAACTATAACAAGTCTTTCATCTTGAGTTAGATTTTTAGCATCTAAGTTCCCATTAGAAATATATCCAGCAGCGATAGAGAAGAGTTTTTCACTATCAACTTGCTTATTTACAAGATTAGCCATATCATCAATCCCAGCTGCAGATTGATATCTTGAGAGGAAGAGATTGAAAATGTGGGTTAAGAGACTCATATCCTCCTGAGTGATAAAGAACTTTGCCACAATCATCTTTGCTCTAATCAGCAAGAGTTGATCATCACTAAGATTTCAAAATTCTTTACGAAGTTCTGCATCACTAAGTTCAAATCAGTATTTTGCACCGATATTATTAGTAAAGAGGAGCTTTAGATAGCCTTCTTGACTAAACTTTGCAAGCATACTGATTGCACCAGGAGCGAGAATTTCAGTTTCATCAGTATTAAGCTTTGCAAAGAATCTGTGGAAGAGGCTCTCATTACCTTGACCGACTCTACCTACTGTTCCAATATTTGGATCAATGATAAGATATTTGATATGCTTATTTTTGAGTCTATTGTATGATTTACAGCTATTAAAGTCTGAAAACTGCTCCCAAAGCATAGTCAAAAGTCCATCAGACCGCATATTCCTTTGATTCTTCAGGAAGTATTGAATATAGGTTCCAGCGACTAGTACTCCATCTTCATCTGCTCTGTTTTCTACTGCCTTCATAAATGGAAGATATGCTCCAAACTGTAATTCAAAAAGCTTATCTGCTGTGAATTTGTAAGTTTTTTGGTTTAATATCTCAAGGTTTTCACTCAATATTTGCTCAGTTCAAACGTTTGACTTATACCATCCAAATGCTCAACTTCCAGCTTGAGAAGAAATCCTTGACCAGTTGAGGTAGGATTGAACGAGGATAAAGCAGGTGAGAATTCAGATTAAAGTCGAGAATGCCATCTGGCTTTTTGCAGTATCTTTGTGCTCCATTTCTTCAATGAAAATCATGACTGCAAGGATTGACCAGATAATAAGTCCAAGTCCATACCAAAGAATCCCTGCAGCAATAGCCCACCAAATCGCCCAACCACTAATAATTGAAAGTGAAAGGATCAAAAGTACTCTTAAGCGAGCAAACAAGGCATAAATAGCCGCAGCGACAAGCAAGATCAATACAAATATCCAAATCAAACCAATATCAGTATAATAACTACTGAGATTTTGCAAAGACCAGTTATAAATTGCGTTAAGTGGAACGATGTACCTATATGGAATATTAACATTCCCATTGTCAGTTGAGATACTATGTTCTTTACCATAAGTTTGCAATGCATCAAATGCAGTATCAATTTGTGCATGAGTTCCACTACTAATCGCATTAATAGTATTTTGAATAAGTGTTGCGACCTTTCCATCTTGAGTTCTAAGTTTTGATTTGAGCTCAGATAAAGAGGTTGAAATCTGATTTTTTGAACTTTCTGTTTGTGCACTTGCAGCGAGTTTTTCAAGGAGAGTAGTATTTTCACAGAGGAGAACCGCGTCGGCATTAAGTCCATAGCAAGCATTATCTTTCCAGAAGAAGAGTTTGAGAACAAGTCCAGAAACACCAGTCTTTGGGAAAGCTCTTCTACCAAATCCGATATATCTTCCAAAGTCTTCATTTACTGCACTTCCTGGAGCTTTTTGAAGATTAGCCGTGAGATCTGCTTCATCAAATTTTTCAGCTTTACATTGATGATAGTTAAGGTCTGAAGTTGCTTGATTCAGATAGTTGCTATCAATAGCTTCTTGAGTTTCCAAGTTTTCAAGTCCTCCGGTCTGCTGTGCAAGCAGAGGCTTCATCTCCTTAAGACTAGATTTTTCGTCCTTCTGATCTGAAAGATTAGAGGAAGCCTGTCCCAAGATTATTGATTGAATAAGTTCTGCGGGTTTAATTTGATTTTGTTCAACGACTTGTCTGATGAGTACCCATGGTCACTTGAAGATTAGCATACTTACGAGCATACAAATTCCCCAGAGAAAGATATTTTTTAGTTGAAGCCCAAAGTGTGCTTGTTTTTTAATAAATCCTCTCACAATACCAATAAGGAAGAGTATTGCTCCAATAATGATCAGAATTTTTCCTAATGCTGGAGAAATAAAGGCAGCAGTGAAGAGCGGCTGTAAGATTCCCATTGCTCATAGCACTAAAATCCCAGCTCAGAAACTAGCCAAAGCATTTGTCAAAAGTCCAAGCAAAAGGAGTCAAAAAATTACAATATCAATAAATGCTGTTGGTTTCGCCATTGTGGCAAAAGCAAAGAACA
Source organism: uncultured bacterium (assembly GCA_963552955.1). Classification (GTDB taxonomy): domain Bacteria; phylum Patescibacteriota; class Gracilibacteria; order Absconditabacterales; family Absconditicoccaceae; genus HOT-345. Next base: position 79,228 of record CAUVLQ010000001.1, on the reverse strand, counting down.
CCGCAGAAATAATCAAATATTTTGGAGTATTGTTTCTTGATGCATTTGTTGTTTTTTCTCGAAAATGATTAAGGGCAGTAATACCTGCTAGAATCGCAAATACTGTCAAAGCCAGCACTCCCATATCAGTTTTATTGTCTACAAAGAGGAGGAATGCCCCCATACCGCTCGTAAGCCACAAAATAAGAAGTCCCCATCAGATCATAAAAGAAGTTTGAGATACTGATTCAGGTTTTTCTTGATCTTTTTGTGGCTTTCTAAAGAAGGTTAATATTTCTTTTAGGAGACCGATCCCTAGTACTAAAACAAATACTCAGCTCCAGAAGTTCATGATTACTGCAAAAGAGTCCTTTGCAATATTAAGAAATTTAGTTAGTGGAGTGAAAAAAGAGAAAGCAAATGCGATAAATCCATGCCAAAGATATGGCATTGCACTCGCTGCTCAGGTATTCCCTCGGAGAATCCCACCATGTTCAGCGATTACCTTTGGTGTATACATGTATTCGTGATTTGCATCTCGCGCTGTTGGATAAGGAATGTATGAGTGATCAAATCCAAAATAGAAATATCCAACAGAACATAAAGCAAGGAGTACAATAATCCATCAGATTTTTGGGTTTTTTGTCAAAGCTTGAAAATCAATAAAAACCTGACCTAATGCTTGAGTATGTGGTTTCAAGTGTTTTATCTCCCAATAGCTAAGTACCGCAAGTCCAGCAACGATTATCCAAAGCAATCGAGAACTAAAGATTCCTACCCCCATCAATATTTGCATCAAAACAAGAAATACTACGAGCCCAATTCCAAATGTGAGTAATGTCTCTTGCCATCTAATAGTTTTAAAGAGGCGAAGTTTTCTAACGATAAAATTTCAAAGTACAAAAAGAAGAAAAATCAGACCTACTCCTAAGGTATACAGTAATGCAACGTTGAAACTTTGAAGGAGCAAAGCTCAGAAACCTAGCAACGTTCCATTGATCCATGCATGCAAAAAGCTAAATCCAACAAGTCCCCCTCAAAGTCTCAATCCAAGTCCGAGGAACGAAGGTGTTTTTGCTTTTTGTAGATAGTAAATAGGGAAATAAGCACACAAAAGCATGCTCAGAATCATCGTAAAATGTTTTCCAGAGAATACCATTTCACCATAATAACTATGATTCCCCATAAATGAGATAAATCACTCTATTCCAATCAGCACAAAGAGTGTGATGAGAACATAGAGCATCCATTTTCTTAGTTTCATAACTATGAAAGAAAAAATAAAATACCCACAAAATATAGTGTTTTGGTGCTTTTTTTCAATAGTTTAGAATGAGCTTATCAAGTGAGAAAAGTCAGATTTTTTTCTTTTTATCTAGATTTTTCTTTGCTATTGGAGAGGAATTTCTTATACTTCTGAGGTGAATTTTTAGACGCACTATGAGAAGATAATGACAGAAAATATGCCATCACATAAACCAGCACTTTTCAATGAAGGGAAACTCAATGAGTGGGCAAAAGAGCGTAAACTTCAGCCTTTTAAGGTGAAGCAGATCTTTTTTGAAATGTATAAAAATCAAAACATTGAGCGAGATGCGATGACAACGCTTTCAAAAGATCTTAAATCTGAATTGCAAAAAGATTTTGTTCCGCTTGCAATTGAACTCGTTGAAACAGTTGAAGCTGAAGATACAACCAAGTTTGCATTCAAAACAAAAGACTGAAACCTGATTGAAGCAATCCTAATGTACCATTGGCAAAATGAAAAATATGTTAAAGGTAATCAGCCAAAACTTAATCGTATTACGCTCTGTATTTCTTCTCAGGTCGGATGTGCAATGAAGTGTATTTTTTGCGTGACAGGAAAGCTCTGATTTAAAAAAGACCTTACTCGAGAAGAAATTATCTCCCAGATTCTTTTTGCTAATGCCTATGTTAAAAAGAGATTCGGAAAAAAAGAAGATGGAACCAATCATGCAGTCAGAAATGTGGTATTTATGGGAATGGGGGAGCCACTTCTCAATTATGATAATATGAGAAAATCGCTAGAAATCATGCTTGCTCAAGATAGACTTTCATTGAGTAGGAGGCATATTACGATATCGACCTGTGGTATTGTCCCATGAATCGATAAACTGATAGAAGATAAGGTAGCAGTAAAGCTTGCGGTTTCTCTCCATTCCCCAGATCAAGAATTGAGAAATCAGATTATGCCAATCGCAAAAGCTTATCCTCTAGATCAGCTCATGGAGGCAATTGACCGCTACGTGAAGGCTACTGATAATAGAATTTTTTACGAATATATCATGATCAAGGATATGACAGATAAGCCTGAACTAGCCCATGGACTCGTAAAGCTGCTTAAAAATAGGCTTGCTCATCTCAACCTCATTCCTTACAATGAGAATCCAGCTATTGATCTTCAAGAAAGTGAAAGAAAGACGATTATGAAGTTTAAAGATATCCTCGAGGCTGGTGGTATCACGGTTACTGTGCGTGATTCTATGTGAAGAGAGGCAAAATGAGCTTGTGGACAGCTTGGATATGAAAAGGTGAAAAGTCAGACTGAAAATTAATCTAAATCTAGATCGCTATAAAATAAAAAACTCTCTATCTAGAGAGTTTTTTCTAATCATTAACTAGTTCTTTTACAACATAGGTTCCCTCAGATTGATATCCAAGTTTGCGATAATATTCTCTTACACCAACTCCGGAAATTACAGAAAGTCTCTGATATCCTGAGAGTATCCCTATTCTTTCTGCACATTCTAGGAGCCTTTTACCAATTCCTGTATGCTGAACCTTTTGATCTTCTTGTTCCTGTTTTGAGGTCTGGATACTCTGAAGGCTACCATATACGTGCAGTTCTCTAATAAGAGCCGTATGTTCTCAGAGTCCACCTCGCTCAATACTTTCTCCTTCTCTAGGCAAAAGCAAACGCGTGAACCCATATAAATATCCAAGCTCATCTTCAAAACTAATGAAAAACTCGTTCCCCACCGAAGAAAGATAGCTTCTTACAATAAGGTTCAAATGCTGAGTTTCTTCAGTTTTATTTCTCATTTCTCTGCTTCTTGTATCCAAGCTTACAAAATGACGATACTTTTCTAGATCAGGCTTCTCCCCTAAAATTAAGCTCTGAGCACGAACCTCTTCTGGATAAGAAAAGAAGTCGGTATCTCATTGCTCTTGACTAGGGAGCTGATCTAACTGCTGCTGATTTTGAGCTACAAGTATTTTTAGCTCTGTATAAAAAGATTCTTCATCGTTAAAGCACTTGAGATTTGGATAAAGTCTTTTGTAAAAATCAGACAAAAAGGCTGAATCAGCTTTTTTATATTCTTTCAATAAAGATTCATGCATGAGTTGAGAAAGATTGGTTACATTTGAGCCAGCAGCGATCTCAGTAGCTGGAATATCACGAATCAGTCTTTTAATCCTCGTATATGGAGGAATAATCTCACGAAAAGTTGTTTTGATAATATGTGAGATTTCCTGAGTCGTAATAGGCTGATACTTCCCTTGGAGATAGAGAGTATAGAGTTCGGTATTCGGAATCACAGAAGTCGGATAAAATTTGATTTCATCTGGTTGAAGCCAAGGATCTGCGTAAATATCCCTAAAGGTCTGAATATCCATCTCAGGATTTGATCCATAGAGCCCTGGCATAATATGAATCGAAATCTTAAATCCAAACTGTCTCATACGATGCAGTGCCTTTCTTACTTCTTGAATATGATGGCCCCTTTGATTCAGGTCAAGAACGGTGTTATTTGTAGACTGAACGCCCATTTCTATTCTCGTCACTCCCATTTCTCTTCGCTCTTTACAATTTTGCCGAGTCGCAAAAAGAGGCGTCGTCTCAATCGTAAGTCAAATGATCCTATTTTCAGCGGTTTCGTTGAGAGTTATGGCTTCTGACAAAGAATTTGAAAGCTGAACTTCATCTTCATTCAGAATTTTAAATCCATATTTCCATTCTGAAGTTCAAGCCGTACTTTCTATTTGCAGTTGAGAGAAACTATTACACGCATCATAGAGCTTCTTTACAAAGTCAATTTTGTAATCTCTTGGATAAAAATCCCAGGTTCAACCTAAGACAATCATCTCAATTTTATCAGTTTTATGCCCAGTTTGTTTGAGCGAGTACAACCTATTATAGACTTGTTTTATCGGATCAAACTGGTTCAATCGTGCTCTCATTGCCCCAGGTTCAGACTTGATATAGCTTTTGGGCATATCAGGATCGTTTGGACAAAAAATGCATCTTGATGGACAAGGGTAGGGCTTTGTCAAGACTTGAACTGAGACAATTCCAGAGAGTGAACGAATCGATCTCTTACGAAGCAAAAGTTCAAAATCAGAATTTTTATTTATTTTTTTCTCCTCAACAAGCTGAAAATATGCCTGTAATATCTGTGATTTACTTGGCAAAGTCTGCATTCCGTTTTGTTTTGCAAAGGCTCTTTGATAGTCTTTGAGCTTCTCTGCGTTAAAATCCCCCTGCTCTAAAAAGTCCAGGACAAGGCTCTGATATTCCATTCACTACTGATTTTTTCTACATAAAATTATTTGATAAGGAGATATCCTCTTGCTCGAGTAAGCTTTCGAGCTGAAGTTACATCATCTCCCTTTCTCTTGTAAATAATCTCTCTCTCCCCAGAGGCTTCGGTAATGATAAACCTCTTTTCTCCAAGCATGATTTCGTAAGGATTAATATCGCTCTCGTAGTATTCTTTCTTTTCTTTACTGATTTTAGCAAGTTCATCAACATATTTCTGCTCAATTTCGGCTGGATTGATGCCGGTTCATTTCTGATTTCCTCGAGTATCCGTATCATAGGTAGTGATGCTATAGATTTTGTTATATCCTTTGATATCCAATCCAGTCGCAAAAAGTGAATTATCAGCATAAAATCTGAAATATTCTGTTGATTCCCTATCTTCTCAATCTATAGTACCTGTTTTGATATTTTCAATATCAACTCATAAGTAATACATTACAGGTGCATCACACCAATAGCTCTCTGTATCATTATTTTCACAAATATTCTTGAGTTCAAGGAGATGATTCATCCCTTTAGAACCGTAAGTATTAGCGATATACTCAAACTTCTCGATAATTATGCCTGTATTCTCTCCAGCTAAACTAAGCAAAGCTCAACTTCCAAGAGGTGTTTGGATGTTTTCCTCAGCCAAGAGATGGTTTAATCTAGAAAGTTGGCTTGAGAGTGCGAGCTGATCAATATTTACTGGTCCGAAAATTCCAACTCCAAATACTCAAACAATAGTGTACATAAGTACACTTAATCTATGATTTTTGAAAAGTAAGCCAAGTAATGGATAGAGTAAAATACATATTACAATAAACATAATGATACCTCTTCTCATCGTTAATCCATATTGATTGATTCTCACCCCAATTGCATAACTCATGAGACCTCCGACAAAGAAAAAGCTGATTAAAATAGAGTTTTTTAGCTTGTTGAAAAAAGAAGATTCTTCTGGATAGATGAAATAATAGCAGAGTATCGCAAACGCAAAATATCCAGTTCCCATATAAACAACGATCTCTTTAGGCCAGATCCCTGTAATTGCAATTTTAATCACGTATGCAAATAAGATCAAGAAATACAAGATTGTCAGTGGCAAGAAAATATAATTTCCAAATATTTTCCTAGCTTTTGATGGTAAAAAAGTGAAATCAGATTTTTCATCTTTTGGTATTGTTTCCTCCAAGCTATAATTATAATAGTTAAGAATGAAGGTCCCATTGACAAAAATAAAACATACTGCAGCTAGATATTCGTAGATTCTACCCTGAAATAAATCCTCAAAAAACAGCTTATCAATAGAAAAAATGCTTCCACTAATTCCAATCCATAGTACCAAAGATGCTAATCCTCCGAGCCAAATTGATTGTAGAAAGATATTCCAAGAGAGCCAAGTCCCTTTTTCTCTTTTTCTCCAAAGGAATCCAATGAGCAAGAAGATCCCGAGGATTAGCAAGCCCCAAGCAGTCATTACCTGAACTTGATAAAATCCGCTTCAGCTTTCATCTCATACATTTATCAAAAAAAGAAACCATCTATATATTCCATATCCTATTGGTAATGCAAGTGTCTGCAGTCAGAGGCTTATCCATCGATGCTTGGTGGTTTTCTTGCTTCTGTTAGTCTGGAATAAAAGTCCATAGCAGCTAAAAATAAAAGCAAAAAGCAGACCTCAGATAACCGCCATATGAGTCTCGTCTCTACTGCCAAAAGGCATAAATTTTGTTGAAATTAACCAAACTACATAGCCAGTCAAGCTAGCTAACAAAAGATAAGAAATCGGAGCGAGTTGGAAAGTTTTCCCCCAATTCCTTAAAATCTTGAGAAGTTTTTTCATCTTTATTGTTTGAAATAATAAAAGAAAATACAACCTCCTTAATAATCAAGATTATCTCTTAAAAATCAAGTCAAAGATTGAGCTGGTAGCTTGGCTATTCTCTCACTAGTAAAGAGGAATATAGAGAACTCTCTTAAGCATTAATTATCAACTCTTTTACAATCAAGCAAAATGATTTCCTCTTGAAAACGTTGAATGATTGCATACACTGATTATTTGCAATTAGTGTGTAAAATATCTTTGAAAAACCATATTATACCTATGAAATATCAAATTCTCAATCAAGATAATAATCTTCCCCTAATTCAAAGACTTCTTTGAGTTAGAAATATCAGTGAAAAACCTGATTTTTTTCTTGATCCTCGTATTGCTCATTATTGGAAAGATCCTTTTCTTCTTAATGATATGGAGAAGTGAGTAGAAAGAATTATTCAGGCGCTCAAAAATAAGGAGAAAATTATGATCTTCTGAGATTATGATGTGGATGGGATTACCTCAAGTTTTTGTGTATACAAGTTTATCACTGAATTTCTTGGTTATAAGAATATTAGTATTATGTATCCAGATAGATTAAAAGACGGTTATGGACTAAAGAATAAGCATCTTGATGAAATTAAGGCAAAAGGAGTGAGTCTTATTATTACTGTAGATAATGGTATTACCTCAGTTCAAGAGGCCGAATATGCAAAAGAGCTAGGGATTGATCTGATTATTACTGATCATCATCATAAGCTCGATCAAGTCCCAGATTCCTATGCTTTGATTAATCCTCAGGTCTCTCCAAACTATAGTTTTAAAGGATTAGCAGGAGTTTGAGTTGCCTTTAAGCTTATCAATGCACTTTTAACCAAAACAAATTTTGATAAAGAGAAAAAAAATCAGATTTTTAATTATTTTTTGCCTATCGTTACGATTGGAACTGTTGCAGATATTGTGCCACTAGTAGATGAAAATAGAGTGATTGTAAAAAAATGACTAGAGCTGATAAATAAAAGTCCTCAAACCCTTCCTAAGGGTTTGGCTGGTTTTTTGAAATACCTTAATATTAAAGACAATGTGGATACTTTTCATATTGGATTTGTCATTTGACCGAGAATAAATGCAGGAGGAAGAATTCAAAGTCCGTATGATAGCTTGAAAATTCTCCTCACTGAATGAGAAAAACAGCTCGAGCATATTGAAAAAATTGAGGCAATAAATACTGAAAGAAGAAAACTTCAGGATAAAGCCTTTAGAGTCGCAGAAAAAAAAGTGAATCCTGACCAGAATTTTCTTTTTGTCTGTGATGAAGAATTCCATGAAGGGATTGTCGGGATTGTAGCTGGGAGAATTACTGAAAAATACAATAAACCATCTGCAGTCTTCAAGATTGATCAGGAGAAACATCAGGCGGTAGCTTCACTGAGAGGACCAGATTATTTTAGTGTGATTGATATGATCAGTACAGCTGGAGAGTATCTTTTGAGGTTTTGAGGACATAAATGAGCATGAGGACTAACGGTCGATCTGGACCAATTGGATAAGGTTTTAGAAATTTTCCAAAATTACTGTCAGGAGAAAATCGCACCTGAGGACCTAGAAAAAACAACCCTCATTGATACCAAACTCTGGGATCATGAATGGAATGATGATGAACTCAAGGAAATCCAGCTTTTAGCTCCTTTCTGAGAAGGAAATCAGGAGCCGAGCTTTTTGCTTGAAAATATCAAAGTAGAAAGAGTAGAAACGGTATGAAAAAACAGTTCTCATCTCAAGATTTATGGGATCTTTTGAGAAAAAACTATCGTAATGATGTTTTGGGGAAAGTGAGCCGATGCCAACTTGATTCCACAGAAGATGTCTGCAATTGGTAAGGTCAAGACTGATACCTTTAATGGTGGATACTATTTAGATGGAGAAGCGCGATTTGTCTAAAGATACTTAAAAAATAAGGGAAATCAGATTTTTATTTGTTTGTTGGTAGTTATGAAGCTATTAGTTGGACTAGGAAATCCAGGGCAAAAATATGAGCATACTAGGCATAATATTGGGTTTCGTTTTTTGGATGAGCGAGCAAGCTGGAATCAGCCTTGAAATTGGAAATTTGAGAGCAAATATAGAGCCGAGATCATCAAAGGCAATATTTGATGAGAGCAAATCCTGCTCTGTAAGCCACAAACTTATATGAATCTCTCAGGCGAGGCAGTTGCTCCGCTTGCAAGATTTTACCAGATTTCTCCTGAAAATATTTTAGTATTACATGATGAGATCGACTTTATTACTGGAAGAATAGCACTCAAGCTGGGGTGAAGTGCTGCTGGACATAACGGTCTCAAAAGTATTATAGAAAAGCTCGGAACTCGTGATTTTTGGAGATTGAGAATCGGAGTTGATAGGCCGGCTGTGAGTAGTCAGGTTTCTGATTGGGTTTTGAGTAGTTTTAAGCCAGAGGAAAAAAAGCTATTGGACGATAAACAGTCTGAAATCTTCAGTTTTATCGATGAATTTTTGAAGTAGGACAGCTTCTTTATATTTCTTAGAGAGAAAATTGGAACTGGTTTTCTTCCAGTGTATTATTATTTAGAAAATAACCTTTCTTCTGCTGAGAAATAGACTACATAAAAAAAAGAAAAACTTTAGAAAACTACTTTTCAAAAAAAAGAAAAACCTGAATGTCGATTCAGATTTTTTTACTATTATTTGATAGGTAAATTATGAATTAGCATCACTCCATCACCAGGCTCACTTTCAAAAATTTCATAATTGATTTGATTTTCTTCGAGAAATTTATATAATCAATCTAGTTTTGTTTGATATTTTAAAATATCGTCGAGTAGTATTGTATTTTCCGAACTTAGTTTCTCTTGTATTTTCTCTAAATAGCTTCCGTATTGACTTTTTTGAGCATCAATGAATACAAAATCACTTTGCTTTGGCAATATAGCTCTGCTTGATTGGAGTTTTGTGATATCAAATGGATACAGTGTGATATTAGTCAGCTTTGTCTGATGAATATTGTACTGTGCTTCTAGATATGAAGGATAGGCCACTTCGAAACTTGTAAGTTGACCTCACCATTCTTGGATTATATTTGCAATAAAGATGCTACTATAACCAACAGCGCTTCCTATTTCCAGACAAGTTTTTGGTTGATGTTTTTTGAGTGTATCTGCTAATATTGCTTGAGTTTCACGAGAGATGAGTGGAATTTTCCTTTGTTCACAAGAAGCCCTTAATTGTTCTAAAAAATTAAGAATCATTTTTACTTTAGTATTCAAAAAAATAAAATGGAAACAATTATGCAATCAAACATTTCTATTAATTTATGAGAAAAAAACAACACTAAATCGCGTGCTCCTAGAGGGAGAAAACCTAATACAGAAAAGAAAATGACTTCTGAAGCCTTTTTGAGGCACAGAAATCAGCCTGTAGCAAAGAAAATCGAAGATCCAACAAAGCTAATCAAAAAAGGAGAGACTCCAGTTAAGGTATTTTGACTAGGAGGGCTCGAACAAATTGGATCTAATATGAATGTCGTAGAATACGGAAATGATATTCTCGTTATTGATGCTGGACAAGAATTTGCAGGAGATAATATGCCTGGTGTAGACTATATTATCCCTGATGTGAGCTATCTTATAGCAAAGAAAAAACAAATTAAAGGAATTATCATTACCCATGGACATTTGGATCATATTGGAGCACTCAAAATTATCCTTTCATCACTAGATTATCCAACAATCTATACTTCTCCACTTACTCTCGGAATGATCAAGAGAAGTCTAGATGAAAAAGATCTTAAAAATCTGAAATATAAGCTCATTGATCCAGATATTGAGATATTGAAACTTGGAGTATTTACGATTGAATTCTTCAGAGTAAATCACTCGATCCCAGAGGCAATGGGACTCTCTATTCATACCCCAAAGGGAATGATCGTCTTTTCTGGAGACTTTAAGGTAGATTTTACTCCATCTATTGATAGACCAGCAGATCTTGGAAAAATTTCAAGAATTGGTCAGGAGGGAGTTAGACTTTATCTTTGAGAGTCAACAAACGCAACAAAACCTGGACATTCCCCATCAGAAAAGCTCATTGGAGAGAATCTTGATAAGATAATCAATGCACATAAACATAGAAGACTGATTGTTTCAACATTTGCATCAAATATTGGTAGAATTATCCAAGTTATCAATAGTGCAATCAAATACAATAAAGTCATTTTCCTCGCTGGAAGATCTATGGTAGCTAATGTTCAGCTTTGTCAGGAGCTAGGATATATCACAGCACCAAAAGGAATGATCCGTCAGCTCAGTGCTGAAGCTGAAACTCTTCCAGATGAAAGAGTACTTGTGCTTTGTACAGGTTCTCAAGGAGAAGAGTTTAGTGCTTTAGTGAGAATGTCAAAGTCAGATTTCAAAGACTTTACTCTAAAGCCTGAAGATGGAATTATCCTGTCTTCTCACACTATTCCAGGAAATGAAAAAGCAGTAATCGGAATGATTAATGATTTGATTAGACTTTGAGTTGAAGTTATTGACGAGCCAGGTTTGGATATTCATACTTCTGGACACGGATATCAAGAAGATCTAAAACTGATGATGTCGCTCTTAAATCCAGATTTCTTCTGTCCTATCCATGGAGAACCATACATGAGACATGCAAACAAGAAAGTTGCAATGATGATGGGAATTCCAGAGCATCATGTGCTTTTGCCAGATAATGGGCAAATTATTGAGATGTATGATGATGTGATGTTTACCTCTGAAAAGAGAATCAAACTTGATACCGTAATGATTGATGGTAAAGGAAAGGGACATCTTTCAGGAGAATACGTAATGAAAGCGAGAAATATTATGGCAGAAAGTGGTGTTGTTGGATTGATTTTCAAAGTTGATACCAAGACCAAAGAGCTCGTTGGAAATATCCAAATCGAGTCAAGAGGTTTCGTATATTCATCTGAGGTAAAGAAAATTCATACACAGATTGTTGAGTTTGCAAGAGCAAAATATAGAGATAACTCAAAAAAGAAAATGGAGATTAAAGATAATCTTAAATCTATTAGAGAAGATCTTGGAGAATATATCACAAAGATTATTGGCAGAGTTCCTATGCTTATGCTCATGTATGTATATATCAATAGAGAAGCTGTTCAAAATATTCAAGTTGAACCAAATGATGAAATTATCGGAATGACACTTGAGGAACAAGGATATCAAGATTAATAGTTCATTATAAAAAAAGTCTGACTTTCGAGTCAGATTTTTTGTTTTTTAGCTTCTTAGACGTTGAGAGTATCTCTGGAAACCTATAAATGGACTGATATTTTTTCAGATGTAGTTAAAAAATTGCATTTCTTCGTCCTTTTGATTATACTTAGCTTAATACCTATTTTATATATTCTGCAAGCGATGCAAAATTCCTTAGACAGAGCAAAAAATCAAAAAACAGAATCAAAAAGCGAGATTTTTGCTTATCGCCTTGATAAAAATTGAGAACAAACTTTCTGAGCATTGCTTAAAGTCCTCGCTGAAAGCCCAATAGGAGAGTGATTTTATGCAAGAGTTTCAAAAGTTGATCTGGATTTTAAAGGTAAGAAGCTTGCTTTTGCCAAAAAAACTTTCAAAAATCCAGATAAGGATATTCAGATTTCAAAATTTCAGCATAGTTTAGATATGCGAAGACGCGTAAAAAGTGCAGGGCTGCCGACTTGGCAGACTTACAGACCAATCAAAGGGGAAAATCAAATTCTTATGACGCTTGGTAATAAAGATCAAGCTATGCTTATTTCTCCACATAATCTTTGAGAAAAAGAGAAAGTGTTTTTGCAAAGATGTGGAGCAAATCTTTTGAATGATCAAGAACTTTTCTTTCAGGATATTTTTTCTCTTATACAAAAATCGAGTGACAATAAACTTTCCTTAGCTTGGGATGCTTGTTTTTTGAAAGTTCATGATCAGAAGGTCTCTCTTCTTGTCGGAGATTTTGATCAAATCGGAGTTTGGAAAAGGAATGTGGATGAGCATATTATTTTCTCCTCAAACATTGAGCAACTTTGACTTTTTCTTCTTGAAATAGAAAAAAATCTGAATATTCAGCTCTATTCAGACTTTTTCACCTTCTTGATAAAACAGCAGAACTCTGGACTCATAACTCAAAAAATAGACCTCGAATATCTTAAAGCAAAGGTATTATATACGATGAATGGAGCTTTAGACTAAGGGCTTAATTGCTCTTGTATTTCATCAAAAAACTCCTATTATTTCCTTGCTTTATCACTATTTGTTTGTAGATGAATACGCCAGCAGAGATTAGAGAAATATTAGAAAAAAATCAGACTTTTGCCCTTTTTGGACATGAATATATTGATGGGGATGCGCTCTGAGCGATATTAGGACTAGGAAGACTCCTTGAAAAACAGTGAAAAACAGTAAGCTATTTCACGCCTTATGAGCCTAGTCGTGTTTTTTCTTTTCTCAATTGGGAAAAAAAAGTGAAAACTGAATTTGATTATTGAAAATATGATGTCCTTGTCTTCCTAGACTTTAACTCATATAAAAGAATCTCTGCGTTTACCAATGGGAGAGAGGAGTACTTTGATCCAATGCAAAAAGTAATTATAGATCATCATAAACCAGAATTAGAGCCAGTTAATACAGCGATCTACCGTGATCCAGAGGAGATTAGTACTTGTTCATTATTATATGATTTATGTTCACAGTGGCGGCCGGAATTGATTGACTCTGAGGTTGCAACATATTTATATATGGGACTCTCAACTGACAGTGGGAATTTTCGTTATGATGAGGGTGAGCAATCAGTAAGAGTTTTTCAGATTGCAGCCAATCTTCTCAAACTCTGAGCACAAAAAAAGGTTATTATTGACGAAATTTTCCGCAATAAGACCTACCGTAGTGTCCAGTTTATGCAACTTTTGCTTTCTAGAATGCAAAAGGTAAAATTTCAGTTTCCTTCAGCAGAAAAAGGGACATTAAATCTGATTTATTCATTTTATGAAGATACTGAGTTGGAGCAATATGCTGTAGATCACGATGAGGCTGATTATGGGCTCTATATCATGCAGGATATCAGAAATAATGATCTTGTTGTCCTTTTCAAAAAAGTCGGAATCTACCTCAAAGCATCTTTGAGAAGTAGAGGAGGAGTTGATTGCTCAGCTTTGGCAAGGAGTTTCTGATGATGAGGGCATCACAATGCGGCTGGTTTTAAAATTCAGGGCAGTGGATATCTAGAAAAAGATATCGCAGATAGTATCAAACAAATCCAGCAACATCTTGAAGAAGTGATCCATTAGTTCTTTATTTTTTATCGTATCTGATGTGGAAGTCGCTTACAACCTCAAAAAAAATCAGTCTTCAATTTACAATGTTCTCAGTTGGAGTTTTATTGATTTTTTGATTTTTGGTAAACGGAATTTACTTTTGGAGCCGATATGTCCCTCGGGAACCAAGTTCTGATCTCATTGGGATAACATGAGAAAAAATTATTGATCCAGATCCGGATCCTAGAAAGATTCGTATTTTCTTAGAAAAAGAATTTCCTAATCGCGAACATCGTTTTACAGTTGAAAGTCCAGAGGTGCAAGAACTCATGAATGCTCGCGTCGTTCAGTCAATTTCAAAGTTTGGAGACTATTATTTGCACTATACAATTAGGTGAAGACAGGTTTTTGTTCGTAATGTAACTCCACAGGTAGAGGCACAGCTTTCTTTGATTTGGGTGATGGTTTGGTTGATTGCTCTAGGAGGAGTCGGTTCTTATCTGATTTCTCTCCTCTTTGTAAAAAATGCATTAAAAAAACTGAATAAACTCAACGCCTTTCTTGGAAACTTAGATTTGGATCATTTGGATACTACGATAGATATATCTGGGAGTCCGCATGATGAAATCAATAGAGTCAGTCAGAAGTTTAATCTTGCACTTCTAAAGATCAAAAAGCAGGCTCAAGGGCTCAAAGATTTTGTAAAAAATGCTTCTCACGAGCTGAAAACTCCACTAATGACGATCTCAACATTGATCGATATTTCTAAAAAGACGCATGACTATGAGGAAACGCTTTCCAAAATCAAAGCTGAGGCAAAGCAGATGGATGCTCTACTAGAGATTTTGCTCTTGATAACCCAGCTTGAAGAAAAGATTCAGCTTCCAAAGGAAAAAATTGATATTTCAGAATCGCTAGAAAGCCTGCTGTATCAGTATCAACTAACCCATCAGCAAAAAAATCTGAGGATCACTACTCAGATTCCACATTCTATGCAAAAAGAAGTAAACCCACAATGACGAACTAGAATTGTGAGTAATCTTCTCTCAAACGCCTTTAAATTTGTCCCAGATGGAGGGGAAATACATATCCACTTGACGTCCCAATACTTGAGCATTTATAATTCTGGGGAGCAGATATTGCCTGAGTTTAGAGCTAAGATTTGGGAGAGATTTTGGCAGGCTGAAGACTCTCATACCGACACTAAGAGTTTTTGACTTGGATTATACTTAGCGCAACTTTTTGCACAAAAACAGAATTTTGCATTAAGATTAGATGAAAAAACTGAAAATTGAGTCAGATTTATTTTAGATTTTTATACTTCTTAAATATGAAAACAAGTATTTTACTTGTAGAAGATAATCAAACTATAGGTCAGAACATTCAAAAGTATTTAGAATTAGAAGGGTATTCTGTTTTGTGGGTGCAGAACTGATCATACGCAAATGAGGTCGTTAAACATCAGGATTTTGATCTAGTTTTGCTTGATCTAATGCTGCCTGGAACCGATGGTCTTGTTGTTGCAAAGACGATCAAACAGCATCAGGAGGAGACTCGTATCCTGATGATGACAGCAAAAGGGCAGCTAGAAGATAAACTTGAAGGGTTCGAGGTTTGAGCTGATGATTATTTAGTTAAGCCTTTTGATTTGGAAGAACTGGTGGCTAGAATTGAAGCTTTACTCAGAAGATCTGTGCAAAAAGATGTTGTGAGTTATGGAGTGCTTACGTTGGATAATTTGCAGAAAAAAATATTTAAAGGTTGAGAAGAAATTAAGCTTTCACTCAAAGAATTTCAGATTTTAGAACTTTTGATCCGTAATAAGGGGATGGCACTCTCAAGATTAGATATTATTGAGGAAATTTGGGGTTGAGATGCAGGCTTTGAAGAAGATGGAAAACTTGATGTATATCTTTCTACCATCAGGAGAAAAATCTGAAAAGAAATGATTGAAACGATCAAGGGCTATGGATACAGATTGATATCAGATAAAGATAGTAGTGAATAACTACTATTTTTCGATTTAAGATTAATTTAAGGTATATGGATATACTCGCTGGCGTTCACTTGAGAGCTATGGCTCTGTAGTTGGACTTTTATCTACTAAAATTGTAGAGAATGAAATTGAAAAATAAGTTTGTAGTTTCGGTATTTGCATTTTCCTGCTTTGCTGTGACTGGTAGTGGTGTTTTTGCCAGTGGTCAAGCTACACAGTCAAGTATCCCTTTATTGCCAGAGATTGTAAATGATGTGCAGTTAGAGTGATCTTTTTTGCCGTCTGTAGTAAAAAAACTCCCATTCAAAAATTTAGATCTCAACCCGGATCAAAAGCGTCATTTCCAAGAGTTATGGACAGCGTTCAAGCTTGCACAAAAACAGATGATTGAAAAAATGCAGCAGGCAGCTACCTTACAAGAAAAGGAAGCTTTGAGAATTGAACGAGATGCAAAGCAGATAGAATTTCAAAGTCAACTTTTAGCTTTTTTGCCAGAGCAACATAAAAGTCAGCTAAAAGAACTCTCAGCTACTAAATTCAAAAAGAGTAAGGAGACAGAAAA
Organism: uncultured bacterium; assembly: GCA_963552955.1. Lineage (GTDB taxonomy): Bacteria > Patescibacteriota > Gracilibacteria > Absconditabacterales > Absconditicoccaceae > HOT-345. The sequence continues at coordinate 63,041 of CAUVLQ010000001.1, read as the reverse complement.
AACAGATACCAATTCTACTAACTGAGAAGAGGGCTATGGTTTTCTTTGGTCTCTTTTAGATCAAAATGGACTAACTTCTGAGCAAAAATATGAAATCAGAGTTTTGGAGATGAAAAAACAGAAAGCTATGCAAGAGTTAGTTCAAAAAATAACTTCTCTCAGTACATCAGAGATGTCTAGCTTAGAACAAGAGATTGAGCAGGTAAATACAGAGTTTCTTACCGCACTTAAAAAATATATTTCTGAGGATAAACTCCAGGAATATTTAGAGTTCCTCTGAGAAATTCAACAGCGAAACTCAAAAGTAAAGACAAAACCTGTTCAATCTTCTTAGGTTTTGGCTCAGACGATGGGTTAGAAAGAAGAAAAATTATTACAAGAAGAGAGAGAAATCAGATTTTCTCTTTTTTCTGTTCGATAGATTTTTTGCTTCCGTCTATCTACTTGACTTTCTGTGGGAATTAGATATACTACTATTCCTATGTTTAAGAAATGCTTTTATTTTAGCAATTTTCATGCAGAGTATCTTGGATAAACTCTATGATAAAACCAGAGATGATGCGATCTCTGAAATTTTATCACTCTATGACCAAGGAGAGGCCGTTGTTGTAAATTTTCTCTACTTCGCAGTGATTGCCTCTCAAAATCTTTTTGAGGATGCAGAAAAAACTGAAAAAGAAAAAGAGTACAAAAAAATCCTCTTAAAATCAGATTTTTTACTACCTGATGGGATCGCACTTCAGCTTTTTTATGCCTTTGCTCGCCTCTGTGGAAAGGTAAAATCTCCGCATCCTTATTGGCTTAAGAATCTCAATGGAACAGATTTTGTGCCATATTTTCTCTCAGACCTCAAGAAAAAATACTGAAGTCAGAAAATTTGTCTACTTTTGTACTGAACTCGTCCTGAGTATCTCCAGAAAGCTGAGGATACTCTAAAATTTCAGTGATATAATGTGATTTATTCTCAAGATGGATATTCAGATTTTGACTGGGAGAAAGCAGATGCTGCACTTGAGGAATATCAAGATACAATCAATGTTTTGCTTGTCGCAAGATCAACACCAAAAATCCCTCTTCAGGAGCTCTGGACGAGTAGAAATTATCAAAAAATCCAGCAGAGGAAGCTTCTTGTTTTCAATACTTGAGGGCTTCTTGACTTTATTGCAAAAGTCCAATCAAGGGCTCCAAAGCTCTGGAGAACGCTAAAACTTGAGCGACTTTATAGACTGATCACAGATCCAAAAAGAAATCTGAAAAAAGTCGCAAATTCCTTTCTCCTTTTCCCTTATCTATTTAAGTATTGTCTTTTTTGAGGAGCGAAAAAGTCCTCGTAATTTTTTCAGGAAGAAGCCTTTTTTTGCTATTCTAAAAGGGCTTTTTATTTATCTGTGAATTGTAAACTATGCTTCAAAAACTCCGTAAAACAAAATATCTCTTTCGAAAAATCTGTTGATTTCTCTTTTGAGGATTAGCAGTTATTATTTTAAGTATTAGGATTTTCTGAGGCTATATTCCGATGATGCGGTTTATCTCTCATCTCTTACCCTATCATGATTTCTATAGTGATGGATTCTTTTCTACCAGATGGCTTCATACGAGGACAGAGGCACAATACTATTCACCACGAAATCCGATGGACACTCCATGGTGTATTTTTGAACCTCCAGTTTTCCCGTCCCTCGGTCAAATACCAAATCATCCAAGTTATCAAGATATCGCCTTTGATACTCCAATAAATACAAATAAAGACCATAGATTCTTTAGGTTAACTTTGACGCAGGAAGAATTCTATCAGTCGGTTTTTATTGTTGACTCTGGAAGATACAAAATAGAACCGCTAAAAATCGCAGTTTTTGAAGAGGAGTGGTGAGGATGATATCACCCGCGTCGTCCTTCTGGCTTTGTCTATTTTAAGACAGATTCTAATTCAGAAGATTTCTTTGAGCAAGTTGATTACTCAGATAGAGAGCATTGAACTGTCTATCTCAAAACAGGTATCGAACGCGGAAGTATCATGACTTGCTTCAATAATAGATATTCTACTTGAGAACTTGCGATTATCCCGGTTGATAATTTGTATTGACAGAGACTGAGCAAAGAGCATAGCTTTTTCGCAGGACAAAAGATTTATGTTTTGTTTTATATGCCAGAAAATATCCAATTTACTGTGAAAAAAGAAAAAAATCAAATTCCTTTTCTTTAATTTTCCAAAACCTTTTGTCCTCAGAGTTTTCTCATATTGACATAAAATTTGCTTCGTTTACTCTAAAATTTCTCTTCAAAAAAGTCCTCTTTCTCTTGATTTTTCCTCTTGTTTTGCTATTAACAAAGAAGTCGACTTCTGTGAAAAAATAAAAGGTAAAAGAGGAGAAGGTCAGCTTTTTTAGTTTTTAGAATTGGGAGATGAGACCGGTATATGCTGCTTTGGAGTATTCAGATGCTGAGAGAATTTATAAAGTGAGTGAAACCTTAGATAATGGCTTGCTTTTAGATATTTATATTCAGCTTCATTCTGAGAAATTCTTGGAATATCAAAAGGAAATTTTACAAGAATTTGTCGCTGATTTTCTAGATAAGACCAAGGATCAGCCTCTAACTTCAAAAGAAATTGAACAGCTTCTAGAGTCAGAACTCCAAAAACTGAATACAAAACTCCAATCTTTCGCAGATAAACTTCGCGATGTTCCAAAGTGTGATTTAAGAGGATATGTGCAGGTTATTGTAGATCAGACAGTTAAAACTTGGATGATTGGAAAGACAACACTTATGATTTTCCGTGATGAAAAAGTTTACTCAGTTTTAGAAAATTCATATCAGGAACAGACCAATATTGATGAGTTTTCTGACTTTATTGGAGGAGAGATTGAGAGGGGGGATGTATTTATGTATGCAGGAACAAAGCTCTCTGATATCCTAGATCAGCAGGACCTTGATGAACTTCAACAGGTCTTGAGCAATGAAAATGCAGCAGCAATGCTTGATGTGCTTGGAGATATCCTTGGGGCAAGAGTTGAAAAATCTCAAATCTGATTTTTGTCTTCTTTTAGTATTACAGGTATTGACTTATCAAGAACTGTTCCTTCAAAAAGAGGAGGAAAACTGACTGCACTTGCTTCAAAATATACTTCAAAAGTATTCTGAAAGGTTAATCTCTGAGCCTTCAACCAAAAAGCAAGGCAATACCTCAAAGGAAATATGTGATATTATTTGATGGCTTGAGGACTAGGAATTGTTATTCTATTCCTTGGATATGCGGTACTTTCTCAGCTCAGAGGCGGGACACAAAGCGTAACCTATACAACAGCCACGGGAGGAACAGCGAGCCTAACCTTAGATCAGATCAAAGCGGATATTTTTGCATTCCAGACGCTTGATCCAAATAGTGATGAAAAGTCAGTTAAATACAATGAAATTCTTCAAAAACTTGGTCTGCTTGAACAAAAAGGAATTTGGGCAGAGGATGTAAAAAATCTTAGAGAGAGTCTTAATGCTAGCTATGAGCAAGGCTTTAATGTGATGACAATTAAGTCACTATCTCAGTTTGATGATGAACAAACAGGAAGAAAAACCTGACTTATTACCTTTTCTGAGACGGAAAAAGCAAAACTCTGAACTCCAATCAGTGTAAATGTTGCTTCTCAAATCAATATCTGAGGTAAGCTTTGAGCTTTGCTAGGTAGTGTAAATGAAAATACGAGAGGAACTCTTGTTGAGTATAATGTGGGTTCTGACGCTAAAGATTGTAGTTTAAGCTTGAGTAAAAAGGGGCTCTTCTGTTATACTGCAGGAGGAGAGCTCTTCTTTGTCTCAAAAACTGGTATTGAGGCTATGGAAACAACGGATGGTGAGCGATCTACAAAAGATATTGGAGGTATTGGTACCTATAATAAAACAAGTATCTACCTTTTCCAGCATTCACCTGCTAATTTTGCATCTGTATTCCTAACTAGATATATCAACATTGCTGGTTCTGAATCAAAATATAAAAACGGTCAGAATTATACTGTTTTGACAGCGTCTGGAGCAAGTCTGCCTAGCCAGATGGAGGGATTTGCAATTGATGGAAACTTCATGGCACGATGAGATGGTGCTCTATATCAGTTCTGGAGAAGCTCAAATGTTTCTTCTAGACTTGATTATCGTCAGGTACCTATTGTCTGAGGAGATAAAGTTTCATCAAACTATTCAAATAATGTGAAAGTCCTAGTAAGTAGCTCTTCACCTTATATTTTCCTTTTCGATAGAGATAATCAAACCTTTACTGTTTATGAATCTAGTCCGACAAAGGTTAATGATAACTACAAAACTTCATTCAAACTCTACTATATGTTTAGATTTAAGTTTGATTTGTCTACAACAAATACTCGTGTAGTTGATGTTGCAGTGCCAGAAAGTACAAATGATAGGCCAGAACTCTATATCTTGACTACTGATGGACTCAATAAAATCAATCTTTATGAATTTATTGACTCGCTCAAAGCTCAGAAATCACTCAAGGAGGTGACAGAGCAATAAAAAAACAAAAATCTGATTTTAGTCTTTCTCTGTGCTCAAAGTGCTAGAACGATAATAAGTACTTTTGTAAACTTTAATTCTAGATTGAGTTTTGTGAGTATTTCTGCTCAAAATACAGGATAAAAAGCAAAAATCAGATTTTTTTTCTTGGAATTTACCCAGTCTTTGCACGGAACTTTAAAACCTGTGAAATTGATTTATACTCTTTATTATCTTAAATGAAACCATTAAAAGCTCAAGAAATTAGAGAAAAACGACATAATTTTTGGCTCGGTAAACAGCATGAGCATCTACCAGAAGCCTCTCTAATCGCAGATAAGGATTCAACAGCCCTTTTTAATGTTGCCGGAATGCAGCCTCTTATCCCTTATCTTGCTGGTAAGAAGCACCCTTTGGGAACAAGGCTTTTTAATATCCAAAAATGTGTGAGAACTGTTGATATTGATGAGGTTGGGGATAATTCTCATCTAACTTTCTTTGAGATGATGGGAAACTGGTCGCTGTGAGAATACTTTAAAAAGGAAGCCGTTCAGCGAAGTTATGAATTCCTAGTTCATGTGCTAGAGTTTGATCCTCGTAAGTTAGCAGTAACTGTTTTTGAGGGGAATGCTGATGCACCGAGAGATAAGTTTACTGCTCAGGCTTGGGAAGAAGCTGGGATTCCAAAGGAGAGAATATCCTTCCTTGATGCGAGCAATAATCGATGGAGTCCTGGTCCTGTAGGACCTTGTGGATCAGATACCGAGATTTTTTACCGAGTGGGAAATTCAGAATTCCCTCCAGAGTGAAGTAATGTTGCAACTGATGAGGATAACTGGCTCGAGATCTGGAATAATGTCTTTATGGAGTTTTATAGAGATGAAAAGGGAGAACTAACAAAGCTCTCACAGCACAATGTTGATACTGGAATGGGATTTGAGAGAATGTGTAAGGTTATGCAGAATAAGGAATCTGTCTATGAAACTGATCTTTTCACTCCATTTTTGGAGATGTTAGAAAAAAATACAGGACTTTTCTATGCGGACAATAAGAGAAGATTTAGAATTATTGCTGATCATTTGAGAACAAGTTTTATGCTCATCAATGATGGTTTGACCCCATCAAACCTTGGAGCAGGTTATGTTTTGAGAATGATTATTAGAAGAGCATATTATAATCTTTTCTTACTTAAAAAGTTCTCTCAGAATGAACTTGATCTCTTTGTTTCAAAGGCATTGGAATCATTTAAGGGTCTTCGTGACTTTGATGAATTGACAATAAAAAGAGTTCTCTTGGCTGAAATTGCTCAGTTTGAAAAGACGCTTGCTAATGGAGAAAAAAATCTGAATGATTTTCTCAATAAACTTGAAGCTCAAGGAGAAAAAATGCTTTGATGAAGTCAGACTTTTATGCTTTATGATACCTACGGTTTTCCACTTGAGATCACCAAGGAAATCGCAGCAGAAAGGGGATTCGATGTGGATGTTGAAGGATTTCAGAAGGCTCTAGAAGAAGCAAGAGAGAGATCAAGAACTTCAGGGAAAGAATTCTTCCAAAAGGGAACTGATTGGTCAAAGTATTTGGAGGGAATTCCGACAACGACTTTTACTGGATATGATAGTCTTGAATTGGAAAATATGAAACTCCTGAAAGATATCCAAACTGAAGATGGACAAAGAGTCTTAATCTTTGATAAAACGCCGTTTTATCCAGAGATGTGAGGTCAGGTGTGAGATTCTGGAACGCTTATTCTTGATAATGGAGAAAAACTTCATCTTGTTGCAACACAGAAAGTTGCAGGAGTTATACTACATTTTGTGGGGTAGTATCCAAAAAAATAAAAAGCTGATCAAACTCAAAGATCAGTTTTTTCTTTTGAAAATAAAAAAGAGATTGCTATACTCTAAAAAACTTTATTCCCATATTTTTCGTATGCAAATTACCTCGCTTTCTTTTCTCAAATCTGCCTCTAAAGTGACAGAATGTCCTCCTGTTTCTTTGCCAGAATTTGCGGTGATTGGGAGATCAAATGTTGGAAAATCAACCCTGATCAATATGCTGATGAATCAGACTATCGCAAAGTCTTCAGACAAGCCTGGAAAAACGCAGCTTATAAATTATTTTCTTGTTAATGAAAACTGGTATTTTGTTGATTTACCTGGATATGGGTATGCAAAAGTTAGCTTAGAATCTAGAAGGAAGCGAATTAACGAGACATATGAGTATTTCCTCCAGAGGAAGCCATATATTTTTGTTTTGGTTGATGGATCGATCCCTCCTCAGAGCATTGATCTAGAGTTTATCGCAGCGCTAGAGGAGGAGAAACTCAGCTATGCGCTGATTATTACTAAGGCAGACAAGGCTAACCAAAAAACACTTAGCCAAAATACAAAACTTCTCAGGCAGCAACTTCAAAAAATTACAAAAAAAATGCCTGAGATAATCCTTTCCTCTTCCGTTAAAAAAACAGGAAGAAATCAGATTTTAGATCTTATAGAGGCTAAGATCGCTGAAAAAATGATTTAATCAGATTTCTCTTGTTTTTTTCTGTTAAATAACTATTATCACTATTTCAATATAGGTGCTATTTTATTCAAAACAAAGAAAATGGACTTTGACCCAAAAAAAAATTATTATGAAATATTAGGTGTAAGTGAGAATGCAACCGCTGATGAAATCAAGAAAACCTTTAGAAAAGAAGCGGTAAAACACCATCCAGATCGCTGATGATCAAAAGAAAAATTTCAGGAAATTAACGAAGCATATCAGATTCTTTCTGATGAACAAAAAAGGCAACAATATGATATGTATAGAAAAGGAGGATTCTGAGGAGGTGCTTGAGGTTTTGATTTCTGAGGATTTGGCTGAGGTGGAGCTCAGTTTGATTTTTGAGATATTGGAGATTTGCTCGGAGGTATGTTTTGAGGATTCTGAGGTGGATCTAGAGCGAGAAGAAAAACCAAATGAGATGATCTTGAAAAACATATTGAAATCAGCTTTGAGGAAGCCTATCTTGGAGTTAAAAAGAAGATTTCTTATACCAGAAATGTAAAAACTGAATGAGTTACTGAAGAATCTTGTACGCACTGTAATGGAACAGGAAGAGTCGTTCAACAAGTGCAATCTTTTATGGGAGTAATGCAGACGCAGGTTGCTTGTCCTGAGTGTGGAGGAACTTGAAAGATCTATAAAAAAGATGGTAAAGTGCTTGGAAATGGTGGACTAGAAGCTAAAAAAGAAATTCTTGAGCTCAATATCCCAGCAGGTATCAAGTCTGAGAGCTATCTAAAGTATGCAGAAAAGGGAGATGAAGCATTTTGAGGACTTCCTACTGGAGATTTGTATGTTAAGATTTTTGTTGCGGAGAGTTCTAAATATCAGAGGAAGGGAGACGATCTGTGGGTAAAAGCCGATGTTTCGCTTTTTGATCTTGTGCTTGGAGGTGAGGTTGAAGTGCCTCATCCAGAGTGAAAAACTAAGGTTAAAATACCGAAAGGAACTCAAATCTGACAAAAGATTCGCATTGCGGGAAAATGATTCGGTGAGAAGTGACTTTTCTCTCGTAAAGGAGATCTTATTTTAGAGCCAACGATTCATATTCCTAAAAAACTTTCAAAAGAACAGGAAAAACTACGAAAGTCTCTCAAAGAGACCTCAACAGGAAAAGAATCTGATTAAGTTCAGATTTTTTTCTTTTTAGAAAAGATAGAAAAAAACTGACCTTGAAAGTCAGCTTTCTCTTTTAGTTTTTCTTATCTATCAAAGAGTCCATCAATATGTTTTTTATCCATCTTTACAAAGAACGGCCTTCCATGCTGACATACAAACATTCATGGAATCATTGAAAATCCATCAGCTACAAGTTGTTCCATTTGGAGATATGAAAGCTTATGACCAGCTTTAATTGATGCTTTACAGGCTTTGGTCGCATAGATTCCATCTAAAATATGATCAAAGCTAATTTCATCTAGGTAGAGTACATAATTGAGCAGAGCGCCCATATCAATCGGATATACTACAAAAACCTTTGGTAACGCATAAATCGCAATCACATTTTCACCAAGCATTCAAATATCAAATCAAAGCTGGTTTAATTCTTCTATTTTTTCTTCTAGATTGGCTACTTGTGTGATCTCAAATTTTAGTGGCTGAAGAAGAGGTTCAGAACTGAGATCTTTTTCAATTTTCATTTTCTCAAATGCAATCCTTTCTGCTAGAGCATGTTGATCAATTAGGTAGAGCGCATCATCAGCCTGTAGGGCAATATACATATTCCAGAGCTGACCAAGGATTTGATATTCTCAAATCTCCTGATGGAAAAAGAATTCTTGCTCTTTTCTATGCTCATCCAAGCTTCCAAAGTGGCTAAATGAAATATTTTCTTGCGGAGAGAAAAGACTAGTAGAAAAAGGCTTTTCTCTATTTTGAACTTGCTCTTCTTCAAGATGTATTCCTTCAATCAAACCAGAAAAGTCAGTTTGAGATAATTGATTTCCTCTCTGCACTTGTCAAAAAGAAGAAAAATCTGATTTTTGTTGAAGTTCTCCTTGCTTTCCAAAAAACTCATTTCCAATATTTCCAATTTTATGAGTTCCAAGCAGTTGTAGAATATTCTGATAGACCGCTCTATAAATCTGCTGTGAATTCATAAATTTTACCTGCAGTTTTGCAGGATGGACATTGACATCAACCTCCTGAGGGTCAATCCCTAGCATCAAAATTACTAGCGGATATTCTCCAGGAGTGATCTGCCTACTATACGCATCCATAATTGCTTTTTTGATAATTTTGTCTTGGATTGGACGAGAGTTTACATAAATTTTGATATTTTCAGCAGAGCCAAAACGCAAGGTAGGATCTGATACAACTCCAGTGATCTTGAGGGAATCTTCTTTGTATGCTAGAGGAATTAACTTCTCTGACCGATCTTTTTTGAAAATATCCAAAATTCTGGTAGATAGCTCACGACTTGGTTTGAGATCAAAAACGAGTTTATCGTTCTTTTTCAGGACAAAAGCCTTATCATAGTGATAAAGTGCTACATCAATAAAATAGTTATAGCAATAGTAAAACTCTGTCTGTGCAGATTTTAGAAACTTGAGTCTTGCAGGCACATTATAAAACAAGTCCTCAACTCTAATTAAAGTCCCATGTTCAAAAGGAACCGGAAGATGAGAAATCAGATTTTCATTTCCTCTTCTCACGAGCTTTGTTCAGATTTCAGCATATTGAGTTTTGGTTAGGACCGTAACTTTGCTTACTTCAGCGATACTTGCCAGAGCCTCTCCCCTAAAACCATAACTCTCTAAGGAATACAGATCTTTTTCACTCTCAATTTTTGAAGTTGCATATCTCTCTAGGAGTAAATCCATATCAGAAAGCTCAATTCCAGTTCCGTTGTCTTCTAGTGCAAGCAATGATTTACCTCAGTCGTTGATTGTAATTTCAAGTTTTGTCGCTTCTGCATCAAGAGAGTTTTCTACTAACTCTTTCAAAAGCGAGGCTGGCCTTTGTACTACTTCTCAAGCCTTAAGTCTATTGATCACATAATCAGGTAATTTATGAATACTCATAGTTCACTACTTACAAAAGAGAGATAAATAGCCACCTTCAATATTTCAGAAGATAAAAAATCAGATTTTTTCTTCTTTTTCCCAAAAATTTTAAGGCTAATAATCTGATTTTCTGCTTGCTTTTTGATGGCAAAAATTCAATATATATATACAGACTTAAAGATTTTTATCAAGCTTATTTAATATGCTTTCTGATATAAAAAGTTTTATCAAGCTCTATGCTCCCTACCTCAAGCGAGGATTCTTGATTTTTTCCGGAATATTTATGCTGGTAGCAGTTCAGACCTATGTAAATTATACAACAATTATTGAAAAAACACTTCAGGTGCAGGAGCAAACCAAGAGAGTAAAAGATGAAATTAGCTATTTTAATAACTTCCAGCTCAAATATCTTAATTCCTCTCATGCAAAAAGACTCCTTGCTCATGAAAATAATATTCTAGAGCCCTGAGAGGCAGTAATTCTTTTTAAAGCCAAAAAAGAACCTGAATCTAAAGAACTTTTACCTGCAGAAACCTTACAAAATACACCTCGAGACGAGCGAAAAACCTTCTTCTCGCAAAAAATTAGTGCAATTTCTCCAGAAGGCTAGGGGATAAGAAATCAGACTTTTCTCTTCTTCTCTAGGTGTTTATGATCTAAGATTTTTTAGCTTCCCATTACGCTAAAATGCTAATACAAAAATATTTTATAAAATTTCTTTTTTTCTTGATAGTTCTCTTTCGGGGATTTTGACTCTCATTTTCATCTGCGACTTCAGCTCCTAGTCCAGCAGCTGCAAAAACTCAGTTTACAAAAGAGGAATTTATTAGTTTCTTAAGTTCATTAGATATCTCGGCTCCAATTCTCTACTGAGATCATCCGCTTTCTCGTTATGAGTTAACAAGATTGCTCAATGCTGTAGAGTGTGAAGACTGTTTTCTTCCATCTCCAAATGTTCTTAGAACCTATACTCAACAATTCTGGTCTTCTTTTATTCAGCTTCCATGAAAGGACTTTAGGGATATTGAGTATAAAAGTGCTCCTTATCAGGGGAAAGATTACTATTATTGTGTCGCTTATATTGGAGATAGAACTTATATGAGAGGGTATCCTCTGGCGATGAAAGCTGAATCTCCGCTTTGTTGAGGGAATTTTTGTGGAGCTGGAGGAGTAACTAGAGCTGAGTTTTTTCAGACATTAACCAATCTCCTCTCTGAGAGGGTTGCTACTAAGTATACAGCATCATGGACAGATATCAAAACACGAATCCAAAAGCATCAAAAATCTGACTGGGCATATCGTCAGTTTAGTGAGGATGAGATTAAAACAATTGAAATTGCACCATCAAGAACACAAAAACTTAAAGATGGGAAAGAACTCAATATCTACCTTAAATATTGTACCTATGAACCGAGAATGTGTGGTTTCTCAACCTTTCCTCAGCTTCAGTCTAAAGTTTGGCCTCTAGGACAGATAAATCTTTTGATAAAAGAGGGGATTATCTCATCAGAAGATATCTCAAATCTCTCAAAAGTTATTACTCCAAAAGAGGCAATTGATAAACTCTATTATGTCTACTCTCTACATACAAAATGTGATGCAAACCTAGACTATGACTGTGATTGAATTACCAATCATAAAGATAATTGTCCTAATACCTATAATCCTTCACAAGCGGATATGGATACTAATGGGTTTGGAGATGTTTGTGATGATGATATTGATTGAGATAATCAAAAAAATCCTATTGGACTTGTAGATGAAACCTGAAATATTAATTATAAAATATTGAAAAATCACAGTTTATCTGATAAAACTCCATTCGGAGATGTAGAGCAGGATACCTATTCTTTTCTAAAGATTAATCAAATCTGAGATGTGGCTCCCTATCTTGTAAAATTCCAGCTTCTCACAAAAAAAACACCAAAATCAGTACAGCGAGATTTCTGAGATGGACAGATAGGAAATGGTAGTGATGCCAGTCATAGCTATAAAAATCCTTGACTCTATACCATTAGGGCTAAAGTAACAGGAAATAACTGAGAAATTAGTATCGTTTCAAATCAGCTTTTTATTTGAGAATCTCTGAATACCAATTACGCTCTCAACATTAAAGCACCTAAAATCAACTGAAATACTGCGACTTTTGAGGCTGAGAGTTTAGGAAGAATAGATGCTTTCAAGTGGAGCAACTCTGCAACTTCTTCAACAAAAAACTCTGATACTGCAGGAACTTTTATTACAACTCTCTCAACTGGTGCTAGAAACAATATCACCCTCAAATGATTTTATCAGTGAAAACTTGTTGCTGCGGCATCCGTTGATATCAGATGGTATAAATGAAAATTTATCTCCTCAAGCTTAAATTTTACTCCTTTTCAGAAACAACTCAATCAAAAAATCTGAATCTCTACGAGGCTATCAGATCTTTCCGTTAGAGATATTAAGATGATTAGGTGGGATTTAGGAGATTGAACTACTTCGACAAATAACCAACTTGTGACCTCTCATATCTATACCGAAGCTTGAAGAAAAAATCTTGTGCAGAGGATTGAACTTGAGAATGGGGAGGAACTAATTACAACTACCTCTTTTACTATCCAAGATCCCAAAAGTTCAGGAAATTACGCTGTAAATCTAGAATATCTTAGTTTTTCAAACCAAAAAATCTGAATTAGGCTTTTGCCTTTAGGATTTACGTCGGTGATTCCTCAGGTAAATATTGCCTTCACTCCAACCGAACAACTTACAAGGACTAATCTCTGATATTTCGGAGAAAATATCTATTATGACCTTGGATACCAATGACCATTAAAAATAAAAACAACAACACAGGTATATACTGGTCTAGTGCTTAAATCTGAAAGCCTTGTCTCTCCAAGTGGAGATATAATCAAGTGAAAGGATATGCTCCTTGATACAAAAGTGCTTTTTTCTGGATTAAATTGTGATTTAGATAAAGATTGAGTCCCAGATATGTATGATAGCGATATTGATGGTGATGGTAAACCAAACCTCCTCGGAATGATTATAAAAGAAAACTCTGACTGTAGTCTTGTTCCTGGTGATAATGTAAATCTCAATCTCTATAATCAGCATTTTGGAGTTTGTAGTTTAGATAACTGTCCTTTTGATGCTAATCCAGATCAAGCTGATCTTAATGCAAATGGAGTTTGAGATGTTTGTGAATGAAAAAGTGCATGTTGAGATGGAAAAATTGGTCCTGGAGAGAGTTGTTTAAATTGTCCTCAGGATGTCTGAGAGTGTACTTCAATTTGTGGAAATGGGAAAGCAGAACCAGGAGAAACCTGTGAAAATTGTCCTCAAGATGTCCCCGTTTGCCAAAAACTTTGTTGAAACGGAAAAGTAGATCCAGGAGAAACCTGTAAAACCTGTCCTCAAGATGTACCAGTCTGCGAAAAAACGTGCTGAAATGGGAAAGTAGACCCTGGTGAAACATGTAAAACATGTCCAGAAGATAGTAAAAATTGTCCAAAGGTCTGCTGAAATGGAATAATCGATCAATGAGAGACTTGTAAAACTTGTCCGCAAGATGTGCAAAGATGTTTCTCACTCTGTTGAAATGGACAAATAGAATTCTCGCTTTGAGAGGAATGTGATGATGGTCCAGAAAACTGAAAAAATTGAGTCTGTTCCTCAGAATGTAAAAATCTTCAGCTTTGCTGAAATGGGAAAGTTGACCAGTGAGAGACGTGTTCAACTTGTCCTCAGGATGTTCCAACTTGTGATCGTGATGGAGATGGAATTCCTGATGTGTATGATAGGTGCCCTGATGTTCCAGAGGATAAAAATGGTGTTGAAGATGAGGATTGATGTCCAGAGATACCAGCTCCTTGCTTGGATAATGAAAAATGCCCGTTAGTAAATCCTGTTTGTAACTCTTGTCCGTGTCAATTTGCTGATTTTAGCAATACACTGCATAAAAACGATAGTATCAGAGCCAAGCTCTTTGATCAAAAGAGGAGAGTTCATTATAATTATTCTTCATTCACTGATATCAGACAATTTATCTATCCAGAAGAGTAAGTATGGTTCTTAACTATGAAATAAAAAACTCTGAAAAAATTTGCTTTTCATTCTCAATCCGACTATACTTAATATGTCACTAAGGCAAAATAGCTTAGGACTAAAAGTATCAGCTTTATAAGCCTATTCTTTCAATAACTATTTGAGACCAAAAACAAAAACACAAAAAACTCAGACTTTACTCTATTTCACCTGTCTCGAAGAAAGAATTCTCTTAAACCCTTAGGATGCTAAAGGTTGCTAAGATACTTTTAATTACAAAAAGGGCTTCGTAGTTTACGAAGCTTTTTTTATATTGAAAAAAGGCTTTATATCTCTATAGTTGATCTTAGTTTTATGTCTATTTCTAGCTATGTATTCCTTCCTAAAAGCAAAAACACTGATTGTCGCTCTGGTATGCTGTTCGTTTTTTTGAAGTTGACGAACATTAGCTTCTTCTCTTAATTATCATGATTTTTTGCTTTTCTTTCGATGAGGTTTAGAGCTTGATACTCCTGCTCAATTACCAGTCCACCAGTATTCCAATCTTACTCCATCAGATCCTCTTTATCCTTTCTTGCAAAAAGCAGTTGCCTACTGATATTTCCCAAACTATTCTGGAGTATTACCGCTCAATGAACCAGCTTCACAAAAAAATCTTAATGAGCTTATCAATTATGCTTTCTGATTATCTATTCCAACAAAACAAGATAAAAACCTGACCTTTGAGTCTTTGCAATCTCAGATTCAGCTTTTAAAACCTGCTATTATTCAGACAAAACCTTATGCTGAAAATCATCTCAAATCCCAGATAGCAACTATTCTGGAGGAAAGATATCTCTATCCAGAGAAACTTCCTCCCTTATCCTTACTCAACTCAACTGGAATTACCAATTATATCAGTCAGATTGAAGATCCTTATCTTGCGTATTATTCTCCTCAGGATGCTAAGCTTTTTCTAGCTGCACTTGAAAATAACCGTGCAGGAATTGGTGTTGCACTGAGTCCTTTAAATGAGGGCTATCCTGAAGTTATGAGAGTAATCTCATGAAGCTCTGCAGCTCAAGCTGGACTTCAGGTTTGAGATCAGATTATACAAGTAGATGAGTATGATTTTGACCAAGAGAGAAACTTTGAGCAGTTTGTAGCTCGTATCAGAGGAGAGAAGTGAACACAAGTGACTATAAAGGTAAAAAGAAACCAGACTATTCTCTCATTTTCGCTAGAAAGGCAAAAGATCACCTTACCTCTAGTATCTTCATTCAATCATCAGGGCAAATGCTATATTCGTATTGAGGGATTTGATCGCTGAAGTAGTGAGCAATTCTTCACTCAGGCAAAAAATCTTGGAGTATGTTCGAGTTTGGCAATTGATCTAAGAGATAATCCTTGATGAATTGTTGATGAGGTAGTGGATATACTCTCATCTTTTGTATCTGAAAACCAGCTTCTCATATCGCTAGAGAAGAAATCTATCACTGAATATGAATATTCAAAAAAATCAGATTTTTCTTTCCCTTGAGATTTACCAATTATGCTCTTGATAAATAAATCAACAGCGAGTGCATCTGAGATATTAACCGTTATCCTCAAATATTACTTTCCAGAAAGAGTGACTATCATAGGGACTGCAAGTTACTGAAAATGAACGATGCAGGAGGTAGTGGAACTTTCAGATCATTCTCTTTTGAAATATACGTTAGCTTTGCGAAAAGTGGCTGATCAAAACTATTCAATAAATAAAGTATGAATTACCCCAGATCAAGAGTTATTAGATGATCCTAAAACTCCACAAGATGAGCTTTTAGACTCACTTGGTTTAACTCAATAACGCAGAAATGCAAAAATTAACCTATAAAACAATTGCCGCTCCTCTTAAAGTTGAGATTCCAAAAATTAAAGGATCCAGATTTTTTGCGACGCTTTTCCCTATTCAGTCAAAGCAAGATGCGGATACCTATCTTGAGCAGATGAGAAAAGAGTACTATGATGCAACACATAACTGTTACGCACGAAGATGTGGTGTTCAAGCAAATCAGGATCTGTTTTGAAATCGAACTCTCTCTCCTAGACTTCAGAGATCAAGCGATGATTGAGAACCAGCAAATACTGCTTGAAAGCCAATCTTATCCGTCATAACTGGAGAAGAAGTATTTGATATTTTAGTAGTTATAACGAGGTATTTTTGAGGAACGCTTCTCTGAGTTGGTGGGCTGATTCAAGCTTATACACAAACTACAAAAGCCTGACTTGAAGCCATAGAACCAGTTTACAAGCCACTTGAGACTCAGCTCCAACTCTCCTATACTTATGATCAGCTTTCCTCAGCTCAATATCTTTTTGATAAATATGAATGTAAAATTGCTCAGGAACACTATTCTGACCTTATTCAGCAGAAAATCTTAGTTAACCTCTGATATCTTGAAGCATTAAAAAAAGAGCTTACTGATAGGCAACTCTCATTCCTTTAACCTTATTTGCTGATTAAAATCAGATTTCGTTTATTTATTTCTACCACAATGCTCTCATTTCAGGAACTTTCTCGTAAAAATCTGTCTCAAAAATTTCAGGGTTATCGTATGCTTTGAACGCTTGCTCTCAATTTTACCAAGAAGTTTTTTCAAATAGAAAAAAAACCTGATCATATTCTTGCAGATGAAATCCTTACTTGATACCTTAAATATCAAATTCTTTTTCTTAAGACTAGAGATCAAAACCTAAAAATAGAAATTTTTAAACAAAAAAAAGAGCTGATAACTCAGCTCAATGCTCATTTTCAATCGCTTGGATATCAGCAACAGATCACCGATATCCGCTTAAAATAGTTGAGGACAGCTTTTTTTATGCTATGTTATTTTTCTTTTTAAGCCACCAATCAGATTGCCTTGTTAAATGCTGAATATCTTCGCTATTTTTTAAGAATCTTTTTACTGCTTCTTCAAGGAAGATGGTATTTTGACTTCCTTTAAAGAGAATAATCCACTTTTCATCAGTATTTTTTAAAATTTTTGAAATAGCTTTTTCTACTTTTGAAATTGAATCGACAACTTGGAGCTTCTCCTCTGGATATCAGATTTTAGTCAGTTCATCAGCGAGATATTCGCGCATATAGTTTCCCAATAAAATCAACTGATCTGAACTCTGATGAACATAGCCAGCTAAAAGGCGGTGTTCCTGCTGAGTAATATCTCCTAATTCTCTCATATCTCAGAGCACAAGCATAACTTTTCTCTTTTCTGAAAGTGATTTTTGAACTTGAAGTGTTGTATCAATGAGTTTCCTCATACTAAGAGGGGAGGCGTTATAGGTTGAGTCGATGATGATACTCTCATATTTCCCCTCAAAAAGCGAGCATCTTCATGGTTGAAGCTGAAAAATAAGAGGAGAGGAGAGAAAGTGTTCATAGTCCAGTCCTTTGCCAGTCTGCTGATATTTCACGATATCTGCGATAACAAGAGCAACTCCTAGGTATCCATAATTTGGCTTACCAAAGAGATTAGTCTTTACTTGATACTTTCTTCACTTAATATCTAACAAAAAATCTGAAATAAGTCCCTCATTTCGCCTAAGTGTCTCATTTTCAAAACTAATTTCAAGTTCAGGCTTTTTATGCTGTGTTTGGTACATAAAAAGCTCAATAGAAATCTGATTTTTGAGCTGTTGTGCATAGTGATCTTCAGCATTGAGAAAGGCGATTTCTCTGGTATTTTTTATCATTTTGACTTCTTCATTGGCAATTGCCGCTGGGTCTCAAAATTGCTCAGAATGTACGGCGTCTAGTGCTGTAAAAACTCCAATATGTGGCTTGTTAATACTTAAAAGAAACTCCATTTCTTTTGGTCTATCAATTCCATATTCCAGAACAATAGTATCATAAGGTTTCTTTCCAAACAGCAGCTTCCAAAAAGTCTGAAATCAGACTTTAATCATATTGAAGATTGAAGGAGACCAGTCTTCTACCTGAAAAATTGAGAGTGACATTCCCAGCTCTCCATTGAAATTTTTTGGAGAAGTATAAATATCCGCTTCAGGAAGTGCCTTTTGAAGTGTTTGATGAATGATCATGCGACATGAGGTTTTACCTACGCTTCCATTGATTCCAATAGTAAAGACATTATGCTTTTTTAGATAATTTCTAGCGCATCGCCCTAAATAACGATAATACTGAAATAAAAGCCAGTTTTTAAACTTTTTCATTGGATTTTTCAAAGATAAATCTCCCTAACTATAAGAAAACTGTCTCGATTTTCAATTTTAAGTAGGTAGAATTACTACTCTGAATCCTCATGTTTTTTAGTTGGAATCTATCTCTTCTAAATAGATTATGTTTTCCATGCCATTTATGTTATGCTCAATATTAACTACCTTCATTGGAGTATTTTGGGGATAGAGTACATGCTCTTCAATCCATGACTGGTACAATTTTGCTGTTTTTGAGTTTATAACAAAAAGGGTCTTACCATGAGCAAATCAACTAGCCTCTTTTTCTCTAGAAGTGAAGTTTGGAATAGCAGGATCTTTGATTACTGATCCTACTTTTATTTCTCATAGTGATAAAGATAGCTCGTTGATACTTCTACTAACTCATCTATAAATTACTCATTTTTGAACTGGTAGTTTTGACAAAAGATCATTTGAAATTGATCAAATTAGGTAATTGCGGAGAGGAGGATGTTTCCCATTTCTAATGAATTGTTGGGTTAGATCCTGAGATCATTCTCTAGAACCAATGATTCTATCTTCAAAAGGTGTTAAATATTTTCTTGTTATTTGTGGGTCTAAATACTGTGATTTAGAATAATAGTTTAAGAGATGTACAGAAGTACCCTCATCATTTCATAATAATGCATATAATCTTAGTTTATGCTCCAAAGAGATTTGAGGACAAGTTGTAATCTTACCTAAAAGTTCGTTCTCATATAGTAAGTCTCATTCTGCACGAGAAAGGGCACGTTGGGTGCTTTCTAGATGTTGGGCATCAAAAAGGGTTAAATCAGAATCCTTATGAAGTTTTTTATATATTAAATTTTGATAACTATTTCTGTCATTAAAAACATGAGGAGGGAGTTCTTTCATATAATTTTGTTTCTCTGCTAGTGTTGAAATTGGATCTAATATCAGGTACTGATATGTTTTGAGGTCATCAAAAGTTTTAATTCATAACGTGTCTAAAGTATTTACAAAATCAGTCGGCTTTATCAAGCTTACTAAATCTGTAAGGATTATCTGAGAATTATATGTCTGGTGTATTGTCTTTGTATCAATAATATGATTTTGGATTAAATATTGTAAGCTTTCTATATGACCATGTATAAGGAGATTTAATGTATTTTCTTGCAATGGAATATTTCATAGTTGTTGTATTTTTTCTATTAGGTTTCACGGATTTATTTCCAATAACTCAAACGTTTTTTGGTATCTAGAGAGATTAGAAAAATTATCCAAATCGACCATGTTATCAAATACTTGTTTTCCAAATTCTGTTTGTAAAAAATATTCAACTCACTGCAGTGATAGTTTATATTCATTGATGCATTCTGTTAATTCTGGATACTGATTCATCAATTCTTGGAGCTGTGTTCAGCTTGATTTTTGAGTTTCTTCTAGATGTGGTTGAGTTTCTTTTTGAGTGATTTGGTTAATCTCTGCTTTGTATAATTCTTTATTAAGTTCTGGATTAGCGGTTATTTTATCAATGCTTTCTCATTCCTCATTGAGATTTTCGGTCATAAGTTCTACGGGTGTCCCATTTTGTTTATGAGTATCAGATATTGATGGTAGTTGTTCATTACTGAGTTCTAATTCTTTAGCTGTTGTTTCCTGATGTTGTTTTTTGTTTTCTTCTTCCATATTTTGTAGTTGTTGAGCTGGATCTATCTGATTTCTTAACTGTTCATAGTTCAATTTATATCGACCATTTTCTTCATTATGAAACCAATATTCAAAATCTTTTGCATCTAATCATTCTCTCAAAACAACTGGTTCTCCAGATTCAATTTTATCATTAAATTTATTGTCGTAGTTTCAATGGTGTCAGGACTCAAATCTTGATGTATTTGTTCCAACTATTACTGGTGCTCAGTAATATCAAGAAGATTGCTCATGAACATCATAATACAAGTTTCCTTTTGCGAAAGCGATATTCCCATGATTTGATTTTGTTCTCGGCATTAAGACTTTCTTCCCCTCAGCTTGCATCGGTTTTGCTACGAATTCTTTGTATAATTCTTGAATTTTAGTATTATTATTTCAATTTAACTTTTCCAGCTCTTCCATTGTGTAGTTTGAATGATTTACAATCTTTGTTAATATACCTCTGTCATAAAACGATTCCTGTGGAGCCTCTAATTTTCATTTTGAAATAATCGAATGGATTTCACTCATTCATGTCACTCTATAATATTTATCATTTTCTATTGGTATTTGGAAGTGATATTCTATTTTTTCTAAAGTCATTTGTTCCTCTGTATTTTCTGAAGATTCTACCTCTAAAAGTCAAAATTCTGACTCTTGTTTCTTGTTATTTATATTCGGAACTTTTGTGATATCTTCCAATTCATTTCTCAATGTTACAAGTTCATCTTTAGAAATGTTCAGCTTTATCTTACCTTCAATCGCTTGTTCCAAAACTTGCATAACTTCGCTATGAAGCTCTGTATTAGCAAAGAGCTGTCTTTTCATGAGCTCTTTCTCTTGATTTTTGAGTAGACCTGGCATATTTGTAATGCTACTTGCTCCAGTTACGATTCAGGTAGTCAAAGTAGTGATGACTGCGGTAGCTGCGAAATTTTTCCAATGCCAATCAGAGGGGAGATTCGTCCCCCACTGCTCGTTTGCCCATTGATTTGCTAGATTTCCAGCTGCTAATTGGACCGCTTCCTGGATATTTTCTGTAAATATTTCTTTCCCTATCGTTTGGGTAAAGAGCTTCCCAACTTGCAGGATTGATTGTTTAGAACCTTTTTTACAAAGTTCTTTAATAAATCCTTTTGCAACACTACTTCCTTTTCCGAGCAAAATTTCATTTGGACTGATGAGTTCTAGCCCCCCTTGTAATCCAGAAGAAAGAAAACTATAGGCAAGAGCTTCCTTTCCATCCATCCCTGCCTGTATCCCTTCTTGGAAACTATGTCCTACTTGTTGAGTGAATGCCATACTAAAAAGTCCGGCTTTACTAGCAATATTGCTTCAGATCCTTAGTCCTGTTTTTTCAGCTCCCATACTTATTCCCTTTGCAAGAGCACCTCCTCCATAAATAAGCGTAAGCATTTGTGAAATGCTACTTGCAACCTGATTAACTCCATTATCCCAATTAATATTAATCTCTGCCTTTTGACTATCATAGATTGATTCTTTTTGAGCTGTAGAAAGATTTACTTTGAAAAAATCATCAAACTTTGCTTTAAATTCTGCAGATCACTTCCATTCTTCATCAGATTCCCATAATTTTTTCATCATTAATCCTAGTGAACTTCAAACTCCTACAGTACTATCTACAAGTCCATTCCATAGCCCAGCTCCTCCGTTTAAAACACCATAAAGTATTGGAGAGCTCTTCTTAAGATCTGTTCGCCAGTGATCTGTAGTAGCTTGTCTTGCTTGTCTTTCTATTTCTGAGTTTCTTACACCGGCTAGATTTAGATAAATAGGAAAATCTTTATGAAGGGGGTTGAGTAGAACTTTGCTCAGATTTTGTAAGCTTGCCACTTCTTGAGTCAGTCTATTTGTTGAGATAAGTTGTCTATATTTTTCATAGGCATTAAATTTAATCTCTCAATGGGCCTTTTTAGCTCAAGAGACCATGGCACTATATTGTTTAAGAGTCTCTGAGGCACTCTTGAGCTTATCTCTCCCATATTTTTGAATTAGCTTTTGTTGCTTTTGTAAATAAGTAAAATATTTTGTTCAAGCGTTTTTTATCCTTTTTGGAAATGCTTCAACTTCTTGTTGATATTCATATAAGCTATTGAGATCTTTAAAGAACCTCTCTGCTTCTTCAGGACTCTTAGGCTCCTCTGTTAGTCTTTTTTGAAGGTTTTTTAGATCATATTTTCTCTTTAAGTTTTCTTCGTATTTAACAGTCTTTCTGAATGCATCTTCTGCCTTTTGTTTTTCTAAGTTGGATCTAAAATACTTTTCTTCAAGGGACTGCTGTTCTTTTTGAAATTGGGAAAAAAAGATCAAAATCTGGTTTATATTTGGGAATTTTTCTTTGATCTGTTTACCTAGGAATTCATTAAATTCTTGAATTAAAACAATTTGTTGAGAGAGTTCTTCTCAGTTCTTGAATCCACTTATCTTGAGTATAGATTCTTGTTTTTTATTAATAGCTTCTGCATATTTATTTAGAGCGAAAAGAAGGAGGTCATAATGAATAAAATCTTCTCTGTATTTCTCTCTTTTTCGATGTCTCGCTAAGGCTCATTGCTTTTCCTTAATGATTTCATCATAGAAGTTTTCCTTTGCTCGTCATTCTAGTTTATGAATAGCTACATTACTAAATCCTTCTTTTAAATAAATTCCTGGTAATCTAATGTCTGGTGCTTCCTGTTTTTCATATAATACACTTTTCTGTTTTGAAGCATTATGTATTATTTGTTTTGTCTCTGTGAAGGCATTCAAATATTTTTCTTCTAGATAGTTAATTAAGTTCTCTCATCAGTAATGATCAGTAGATTTTGTTGCGGAAGATGCTAATGGAGTTTTTGATACGGTTAAAAGGCTGGGTTTCGTAAGACATTTTGGATCGATTTGGGCTTGAAGATAAAGGAGTTGGAGTTCTTTTTGAGTCAAATCTTGCTTACTTTGTACTTTCCATTTAATCTCGTTTTGGAATTTGATGTTGAAGAGAGTAGTTTTACTGATTCAATTTAAAATCTTTTGGCTTAAATATGAAGCGTTCATTGGAAGTCTATTGAGGCTCTCTCCTAATGTTTTTAGGTTTTTATCTTCTTGAATAAAATCTAAAATTTCTTTCTCTTCCAAAAGTTGATTATTATTTTTATCAACCTGTTTTTCTAACTGTTTAATTTCTTCACCTCTCATGAATTAATCAATATTTGCAAGTAAATCACCAAAAATTTTCTCTGCCTCAGCCTGATCTTTTGCTATGGATTTTTCTTCTCTTTCTCTTAGTGATTGAAGATGTTCTTGGAGTTTTATTTTAATAATTTGGGATTTGTTTTGTTTGATTTCTGTTTTGATAAGTATATAGAGTTCATTTATAAAATCCTCATCGTCACTGTTTTGGACTAGTAAGGAAAAGCCTTCTGCTAATTTTCGGTAAGGGATTAGTCTTTCTAGAATAATAACTAAAAGTTGTTTTCTTTTTATCATGTTTTTCCTTAAAAGATATTAAACTTATTAAGTATATCTGTTTAGAGACACTTATGCAAAAATTATATCTATATCCTCGCTGTTATGCTTGACTTTTCTTTGTTTATGTAGAAATGGTTGTTTTTACTAATTCAGAATAACAAGAATGATTCCTGCATATACAAAAAACTCTTGTATCTTTCCTAGGCTTGTGTATGATAGAGGAGTTGTAGTTTTAGATTTCTTTATTTCTTATGAAGTCAGCTAATCCCTTGATTTCAATAGTGATCCCTACTAGAGCGAATGATGCTTATACGCTTTCGCGTCTTCTTCTAGCTCTAATGGATCAAACATATCAGACTTTTGAGGTACTTCTCGTTTGTGATAGGAGATTTACGCCAGAGGAATGGTCAGGTTTTTCTAATATGATTTTGAGTGAACAAGGAGATATTTGATCAAAGCTTTCAGAAAATATGAGACAAAAAATTAGACTTTTTTCTCATCAAAATAGTAAGTTTATGCCGCTCTCTCCTTGATGAGCGAGTGCAACAAGAAATTTCTGAATTTGTCAGGCAAAAGGAGATTTTATTCAGCTCTTTGATGATGATAATACGGTTTGATCTCAGTATCTAGAACAAGAACTCGCTTATTATCAGCAATATACAGAGAAATTCAACCAAAAAGTAGTACTCACGCCAAAATTACTCTGGAGAGATACAGAGACGATTCAGAATCAGGGATTTTTAAAGTATAATTATCGATTAGCGAGACCACAAGTATATTTTCTATCAGAAAATCAAAGCTATGCTGAAATTTCAATGTTTAGTGGAAATTGAGTTTTCTCAGTTGCTGACTTGATAAAAGAGACCCTCTATGATGAAAAGTTTGCCCGAATTGCAGAGGATTTAGATTTTGTCTATCGCCTGAAGAAAAATAGAGCAAAAATCCTGAGTATTCCTGTACTAGAACTTAGGCATCGAGAGAGGGATAAGACTCCTTTAGAACAAGCTCGGATCTGAACACCTAGGTCTGCTGAGCAAAAGATTAAGAATATTTTTCTCCGAGTAAGAAAACATGGAAACCTTATCCAAAAAATAATTTTTATTTTTTGGAGTTCTCGGGGGATTACCCTTTGGCTTTCAGTGAAAGCATTATATTATTGATGAGATGAGAAGTGGAGTATTATTGGAGGATTGCTAAGAGGGTATTGGAGGTGACGGAAGGTCCTTTTGTGATTTAACCTTTGAGAGAAAAAAGTGAGATAAATCAGATTTTTTTGATTTATAATATGAAAAATACTACTAGAGATACTAGTAGTATTTTTTGCTGGAGTGTTTCATTCAGCTACGAGGTCAACGATCTCAGTTAGATCCATTGTGAAGATCCCCTGTTCTTGTGCAAAGGCGAGCGCTTCTGTACAAAGAATTTCTCCATCTTTAGTTCTTCGGAAGGCGAAGATATCAGCGGATTTTAACAGCTCGAGATATACTTTTTGATATGCAAATTCATCAAGATCATTAACGCTTATAGTCGGAATATTAAGTTGAGGATAGATGGATGCGAGATCCTCCATATGCTTATCTAGTCTAGCACCCGAATTGCGTGCTAGATCAATATTCGCTTGTGCGTCAATTAGCTCTCCAAAGAAAGTATGATATTCTTTGAAAATTGAATTTATTGACTTGTTTATCACGGTATATCCTGCCCATTCCAAGTACTCGATGTCTTTCTCTTCTTGTTTACCAAAGCTTTTCGGTAATTTTTCAAAGAGATAGAATACTTTAGGTTTTGAGGAAAGAGCTGTTGCAAGATCAGCTTTAATCTTTGATTTAAGTTGATCCAATTGGTTTTCTTGCCCCTCGACCGGAACTTTCGGTAAGAAGAGCTCTTGTTTTTTGTTTGACATACTTTTTCTTTTTTAGATTTGGTTTAACAAATAGTCTATCAACAGCCAGAGCCCATAACAGATTGCTAGGACAATGATGATGCCTAGAAGGAGTCTAGGAACTTCCTTCCTATGATTCGGAACTTCTGTCACTTCTATGATGAGACTTGGTAGTTGAGATTTTTGAGTTCCAGCAATTCTAGTGCCGTTTTCTTTTTGCTTATTGTCAGAACTCTCTGCATTCAGTTTTCTTTCTTTTGTTTTCATAAACTTATCTATTTTATATTTATATTTCAGTATAATATATAAATATTTTATAAAGTCAAGTTCTTTTAAAAAAAAGAAAAAATCTGATTTTCCCTTAAAACCAGATTTCTTGCTTATTCTCTAATAATAACTTTTTCCTGAGTTAAACTTCCAAGATCAATCTCAGTTACTCCAGCAAAATTTTGAAAATTCTTTTTGAGCCAGAGGTATTTCTCTAGTTGGAAAGCAACATTATCTCTATGAAGAAAAATTACCTTATTCCCCTCAAAAATAATGAAATTACTAGAACCAGCGAGATACACAAATCTCTTCATCTCCGGAAAAGTCTCCTGAATCTGAGGTAAATAATTGGTATATCGATCATAGCTCACATCATAAAAGAAACCAGCTAATGAGGTTGTTCCTGTTAAATATGAGGGAGTATCTACAATAAATCAGGTTTGACCCAGAGTCCGAGAATTTTGTAGTTCGTCTGTCACTCAATCTTGCCAGACTCAAAACCTTTTATCTCCGAGTTTAATAATGAAATCAGGCTCAATATAAGAGAAATCAACAGCAATTTCCTGAGGATTGGTGTAGGTAATTTTTACATTCTTAACAAATGGATATTCTGTTTTAACCCAGTTGAGCAGCTCACTTTCTCCTCCCACCTTTAGCGTGCTATAATATTTTCCTCTTAAAAACTTAGATGCTAATACAAAAAGTTCAGTATTTTCATATTTTTTTCTTGTTTCTTGGGTGTAGTTGATAGTTTTGATTTGATAACTTGGATTATAGATTGTCCCTTTTAGGAGATAAATCGTGAGGAAGCTAAGCAATAAAATGATTCCAATGATTGCCCAGTATTTCTGTGATAAAAGAGATAAAAATCAGACTTTTTTCCCATTTACTTTACGAGAAAAACCAGCAATTTTACTTCTGTTAAAGTCTGATTGCTGAGATCTTTGTTTAATAAAAGGTTTGCTCTGGACAATTCCTCTTGCCATCAAAAGAAAGAACTAAAATTTTACCTCTCAAAGATAGCAAAATGCTTGTGATTTGCAACTGGGAATGCGTCTATTTTTTTGATTTGCAATCATTAGAAGAAAGCTTATAGTTAGGAGACTTTATTCCAATATATTACGATGAAAAAGTATCGTCTTTTGAGGGTTGTATTGCACTTTCTTCTTATCAATGGACTTTTTTTCTTGACATATAAACTCCGTTTGATCGGTGATTTTCTTCCTTGAATCCATCTACCGATCCCTTTTATCAATGCAGATGAGCTATGTCTATTTTCACTTATAGCAAGTGCTAGTTTCGTGAGTATTTGAGTGATAAAAAGCTTCTATCCACTCAATAAAAAGATTATAAATCATTTCCAAACCCTTAATAAAGTCTGGCTTTACTGGTTTATTTCAATCGCTTTTCTCTCATATTTTTGACAGGGATTCATTTTCTTTTTTTGAAGATCAAGATTCATTATCCTCGTAACGGCTGTTCTCAGCTGGGTAATTATTCTTCTTTTTGACCAGTTACGAAAAGCATTTGAGTTTAGATGGCAAAAAAAAGCCTGAAAGCAGATTCTTGTGATTGCACAAGAGGGACTAGAATCAGAGGGACTCCTTGCAACAATCAGAGAGAATTTCGAGCTTCCTCTCAAGGTAATCGGACTTGAAAAAGTTGATGAGGTTGACTTCCAAAAATATGAAATCTGTATTATCATTTGAATGTTCCAAAAAGAGATTCTACAAGCGATTTTTGAAAAAACAAGAATGAATGAAACCAGATTTTTTCACATTAGTGAGTGATTTTTTCTTGAAGATGTTGTCTATACACCAGAAATCCTCAATAATATCATCGCACTCGAATATAAACATTCAAAACTTGATGGGCGATCTCTTATTCTCAAAAGAGTTTTTGATCTTGTAGTTGCGAGTATTGCGATTATTGTATTCTCACCTGTATTTTTGATTATCTGAATCTTAATTAAGCTAGATAGTCCAGGTCCAATTATTTATCGTTCAAAAAGAGTCTGAAAAGGCTGAAATCTTTTCACTTTCCTCAAGTTTCGTACGATGTATACGCATCTTAGCGTCTGATATTGAGGTAAAGAGGCTGAGAAACTCTATAAGGATCTAATAAACTCAGATGCTAATACCAGAAACGGAATCCTTCCAAAAATCCACAATGATCCAAGAGTTACAAAAATCTGACGCTTCCTTAGGAAAACCTCTCTTGATGAATTGCCACAGCTCTTCTGTGTTCTTGTAGGAACTATGTCGATTGTTGGTCCAAGGCCTCATCTTCAAAACGAAGTAGAGCAGTATGCCCCATGGGAAAGAAGACTCTTGAGCATCAAACCAGGAATTACCTGATATGCACAGGTATTTTGAAGAGATTCGCTTGATTTTGACCAGGAAGCACAACTTGACCTCTATTATATTCAAAATCGAACACTTCGACTAGATATCTATGTGATTTTTGGAACTTTTGGAGTGATATTCAAAGGACGCTAAATTTTTATATCTTTTTTATATAAAAATGAAGATAAAAACCTGATTTCTAATCCTTTTTTGTTGAGTCCTCAGTATTGGACAGACCTTTTCCTATCAACCGACTGAGGAGGAGCAGCAAGAACTCACTACACTCAAATCTCAGCTTCGTGAAGCGATTTCCTGAGATAATATTGCTCTCTGGAATCTCTATACTCAAGCAAGGGAGCTAGAAATCTGAATCCAAGCGCCAGAAAAACTTAATTACAAGCTCCAGCATTTGAGAGATTATCTTTTGACGATTTTAGATGATAAAAAGGAGCTTTTAAAAAGAGATGCAAAAGACAAAAAAACTGAATTCCTTGCTCTTTACCAGTGAAGTGGAGTAGTTAGTGCAGAACCGCTTTCTGAAAACTGTATCGGTCGATATCCAACCTTAGATGCAATGAGTTTTGCTTATGATTTCCCGACCTCACTGAGTATCGCAATCTGGTATAGAGAAACGAGTTGTGGTTTTTATCTTCCAAAAAATGGAAATTGACCATTTCAAATTATCAGCAAACAATACGGAAATTGAAGTCTAGATAGAGCACTTTTTGAGCAAACAATCAAGGATTTCCTTGAGTTTTCAAAGAAAAAAATTGAACGATATAATTCAAAAAATCCTGAAACACCAATTCGTCTCTGATATGATTCAATTAATTATAAAGATCTCTATAAATTTGCAGGACTTTACAATGGTTTAAGTGGGGGAACTGTGTATTGAGAGATTTGACCTGCTAACCCAAAATATTTCCTAGAAAAAGTACCTTGAGAGCGAGAAAATGGGAAGAGAAACGGACTTTTCCTGCAGGTGTTGAAGGTTCTAGAATGGGAAGTTAAATAATAGCAGTGTGTAAGAATATTATGTAATATTCGTATTTGAAAAAAAATAAAAAATCAGACTTTCTTTTTTTACCTAAGATATAGTAATGTTTAAGCAATATTTTCCAATATTCAAAAATAATCCAGAGCTGGTGTATCTAGATAATGCAGCTAGTACACAAAAACCACAGATAGTGATTGATGGAGTGAGCGATTTCCTTGCTCATGATTATGCAAATATTCATCGTGGATTATATGATCTTTCGGAGCGTTCAGAGTCGCTCTATGATCAGAGCAAGCAGCTTGTTGCCGAGCTTCTAAATACCTCAAGCAAAGAAGTTATATATACCTACAATGCGACCTATGCTATCAATTTGGTTGCACAGAGTCTAGTAAATTCTCACTTTCTGCAAAAAGGAGATAAAATCCTGGTAAGTATCTGGGATCATCATGCTAATAGTTTACCTCGATTGGCTTTGGGAAAGCTCTTTGGTATTCAAGTAGAGTTTTTTTGACTAGAGGAAAATTATGAAATCGATCGATCAGATTTTGAAAAAAAATATGATGATAAGGTAAAACTCGTGGCATGTGGACATGTTTCCAATGTAACAGGAAATATTTATGATCTCAAAAAAATCAAATCAAGACTTAGAAAAGAGACTTTCTTCTTGGTCGATGGTTCTCAGTCTGTACCAAATTTCTCTATTGATTTTCAAGATATCGGAGCAGATGCATTGGTATTTACTGCTCACAAAATGATGGCTCAAACTTGACTCTGAGTACTCGTTTTAAAAAATCAGCGAATCAAAGAGCTGGACCCACTTATTGTCTGAGGAGGAACAATTAAGGATGTAACGATCTCAGGATTTGACCTTCAAAAAAATAACCAAAAATTTGAAGCAGGAACTCCAAATATCGTTGGTGCAGTTTCATTGCTTCATGCCTTGGAGTTTATAAAAACGCTCAGTCCAGATCATACTTTATCGGGAGGAATGGACGTGATCCGGCAGCATGAGGAGGAGCTTGTCAGGTATGCATTGAAAAATTTCCAGCAGCTCTGAGATGCAGCTCAGCTTATCGGTTCACAGACTGCTCCAAGAGTGGCTTTGTTCTCCTTTGTACTCAGAGATGAGCAAAATTTCAACAGAATTTGAGAGTTTTTTGCTGAACAAAATATTTGTATCCGTTGTGGAGGGCATTGTGCTTATCCACTGCACAAACACTATCATCTTGGAGGAACTTGTAGGATGAGTGCCTACCTCTACAATACTACCGAAGACCTAGACCGCTTTTTTACTAGGCTTTCAGAACTTATCAAACAACAGAGATGATATCACAATTTCTAGATTTGAAAAGAGGAAAAAAGAGAGAAGAAATCAGATTTCTTTTCTTTTTTTTTCTTTCAAGTATACTTAAAGTGATTTAATCGCTTATCAGAATTGATGAAAAAAAATTCTAAAGAAAATATACTTACAATCATAAAATATGTAGGACTTGGACTACTATTTCTAGCCTGGATTCTTTTTCTTTTCCTCAATAGTAGAAAAAATCATCAAAAAGCTGAGCTTCCAGAACTGAATACTCTCGAATCACAAGATACTCAAACTCAAACCTGATCGCAGGAAAAAATATCACCGCAACTTGATAATTTTCTAACTTGAGAAATAACTCCAAATGAAAATATTGAAACTCTAGGAACGATCAAAGAAAAAATAGCAGTATTAGAACAACTTACCCAGCAAAGCAGAAATCCAAAAAATCTGAATTTGCTTATTGATGCCTATCTTTTGGATACACAGTTTTATAAGGCCAGAAAGTTTTACTATAGTTTACCAGAAACACTTCAAAAAACTATCCCAGCTATCAAGGAGTTCCAAATTCTCCTGAATAGTTTCTCTCAAGGATCAGAAACTGAGTATTCTCATCTCAAGAATCTCTTGATAGATCTTTCTCAAAAGGGCGATATTTCAGCTCAAGAGCTTGTCTATTATCAGTCAGCATTTGCTCTAGCAGAGGCAGATTATCCACTAGCAAAGCAATATCTTGAACAACTTACTGATCCAAAATATCAAAGCTATAAATCTGATATTGATTCAGCATTTCAGCAGTATCAAAGCCTAAAGTCTGTGCCAAGTTATTATCAAGAAGGCTTGATTGGCTTCCAACTGATGAAGAATGGTTTTTATGCATTAGCTAAAAAAGTAGCAATTCCACTAGCAAATCAGTATTCAAACTATATTCTTCCGTATCAAATCTTGGCAAAGACTGATTTTTCAAATGGGAAACCTGATTCAGCAGTTGGCTATTTTCAAAAACTCCTCGAACTTGATTATGAGCAAAAGAATAATTATCTCTATCATTTAGGAGTTCTCTATTATCAACTCGGAAATTACACTCAGGCAGTCCTCTCTTTCTCTCAAATCACAAATCAGGATATAATGCTTGATGCTGAGAGATATTTGGTATTGAGCTATACCGCACTCGGAGAGACCGAAAAAGCAATCAAAAGCTGGCAGAGATTAGCTGGATATCCAGAAATCAAAAAATCAGATTTTTATTCTTTTTTCCAAGAAGCATTCTGGAAACCTTATCGCAGAGGACAGTCTTCTCCATACCTTAAAAATACTTCTCTTGTGAATGCGTATCTTCAGCTCTGTCCTAAAAAGCTCGCTCAATCAGATCAAGTTGTTTGTCAATATGGGCAGCTAGGAAAACAGCTTGCTACACAAAAAAATCAGATTTCTATCTGACAAATCACGCATTTACTAAAAGATTACCCAGATAGTGGATTTTATCTCTTGCTTGGTGATCTTTTGCTGGAAAATAAGCAGAAAACATCAGCTATTGAAACGTATATGAAGGGGTTGACCCTTGCTCAAGATACCCAAGAAAAGGACGTTCTAAAAAAGCGTATTCTTCGCGCAAATAAAAACTCTTAAAGAGCAATACTAATTGCTTTCTCATCATCAATAGTAGAAAAAACCTGATAGTTTTCCCCCTTGTACTGGAGCGTTATTTTTCGCTTAAAGATTGTGTTATCAATTACGAGATCAGAAGCTGATTCTACTTTGATTACTTTCATTTCTTCAATCAGATCAAGTCTTATTCAGTTTACTTTTTTCAGAAGAGCTTCTTTTGCAGTTCGCAAGAGGTAAAAATTATGCCAACTCTCAGCTCAGAATAGCTGCAATTCTTCAGAATATTTTTCTAGTAAGACCTTGCTTCTTTCTTTGATAACCTCAATATCTATACCAATCTTTTGCTCTGAAAAAGCTAAAGCAAGCCAATCTGAGCTGTAAGAAGCTGAGAAATATTCTCCTCAAAATGCATGCTCTTGCCTAGCTTCCAAGAGAGTTTTTTCATCAGCTCACCATCTAGTCTGGAGGAGAGAGTATTTCATCAGTCTTTGCTCATAATAAGGAAGATCTCTAAAGGTTGCTAAAAAATCAGAAGAGAAATCTGAGTTTCTAAGTTGATTTTCTTTGCTTATCTTTAGAATTACAAGTTCCATGGATACAAATTGACCAATAAATACCTACTTATACACAACTTCTCGAAACTTACAATAAAAAAATACTCTAGGGAAAACCTAGAGTATTCTTCAGATTTTTTTACTTTTCTTCCTCCTGTTTTAGCGGTATGTCCTCCTGCTCTTTAGCTACTTCTTCATCTGAAAGATAGCGACGTTCGACACAACCATAGCTATTACCACCAAGAAGTCTCCATTGTATACGAGGATCAAATTCTGAGATTAGCCACTTATTCACTGGAGTATCATGTGAGACACTATCAGAATAATGGGTCAAATAGGTTAAATGAGAATTATGATAAGGAAAATCATTTGCTAATTTTCCAATGGGATCGAAGACCAAGAATGCTAATACTGATTCATACTTTGAATTATAATTTTGTTTCCAAGTCCCCGCATCTATACTCTCTGCTACACCGACAGAATTTACATCCCCGAAAGGGATACAAAGAACTATCTTTCGGAATACTCTGCGCCTCTCTTCCGGATCAAAGAGGAGAAAAAGCATTAAAAACGGCACAACTTCAATCAAGCCTTCCAGTCGATATTCCCATGCCCTTTTTCTCAAAAAAAGCATCCTAAGCCAGTCCATAATTGAGGGATCAGGCTCTTTGTCCTTACTTTTTAAGTAGTCAAGTGTAGCAAGCCGACGAGTAGAAAGGAAGAGTGATCTTGCCATTTTAGAGGCTAAATTCTGCGTATTCATAACGATTCATATTTTTGTTTATAGAAAAGATCATATGTTTTTATGAGAGAATGTCAAGATCTTCTTCTCTTTGCTATAGTAGTCAGAATAAAAAACCAGAGATAATTCAAAATAAAAAAACATTTTGCTCCTATTTTCTCTCACAGAAGCTATAAAGATAGCAAAAAAATGAGATTTCTTCTTGCTTTCTTTCATTAATTGACTAGACTTAAAAACAGTTTTTTTATTATCATACTATTCACAAAGCATGACAACACGAGCAGAGTTAGCTGATATCCTTTTCCCAGATACCACTGAGACTGTAGAATCGCTTCTCCAAAAATATCCAGAAAGAGCAGGTAATCCAACAGTTACTCGTTTTGCGCCGAGCCCAACTGGTTTCTTGCATCTTTGAGGCTTATTTTCAGCATTTATCTCACGAAAATATGCAAATCAAAAGTCAGGTCTTACCTTCCTTAGAATTGAAGATACTGATCAAAAGAGAGAAGTAGAAGGTGCAACAGAGCTCCTTATTTTAGCACTCAAAAAGTTTGGAATTACTTTTGCTGAGGGACCAATCGGTGAAAATGGACAAGAAATCTGAACCTACTGACCTTACACGCAGTCTCACAGGGCTGATATTTATCGTGTTTTCGCAAAAAAACTTGTAGCTGAGGGGCTTGCTTATCCATGCCGAATGACTGAAGAAGAGCTCAATGCTACTAGGGAAATGCAAATGGCTGCAAAAATTATACCAGGTATCTACTGAAAATACTCACAGCGAAGAGACAAGACTCCAGATCAACTTTTGGAAAAATTCAATCAGGAAAACCAGACTTTCCCTGTTTTGAGGTTTCGCTCGCCTGGAGATACGAGTAAGAAGATCGTTTTTGAGGACCTTATTAGAGGTAAGATCGCAATGATCGACAATTATAATGATATCGTAATCATCAAGGGAGATGGACTTCCGACCTATCATTTTGCGCATCTTGTAGATGATACCTTGATGAGGACAACGACAGTTTCCAGAGGAGAAGAGTGGCTAACTTCAGTTCCACTTCATCTTCAGCTTTTTGCTGCTTTTGGATTCAACGCGCCTGAATATGCACATTTCTCAGCTATTTGCAAGCTTGAGGACTGAAAAAAAAGAAAGCTTAGCAAGAGAAAAGATCCAGAGGCCAATGTAGAATATTTTTTCCAAGAAGGGTATGCCCCAGAAGCGGTACTTCAGTATCTTTTGACACTAGCTGATTCAAGTTATGAAGATTGGCAAAAAGAAAATCCTGACTCATCATTTCTAGATTTTCAGTTTTCACTTGAAAAGATGAATGTTGCTGGTCCACTTTTTGATTTTGTAAAGATTCAGAATATCAATAATAACTATCTTTCTTTGCTTTCAACAGCAGAGCTCTATGCTCAAGGGCTAGGGCGAGCTGAAAAATATAGTCCAGAACTTGCAGACTTGATGAAAAAATATCCTGACTATACTCAGCAAGCTCTCAATATTGAGAGACATACCGAAAAAGATCCCAAAAGATTTACGCTCTATACTGATATTTCAAAGAATATTCTCTTTTTCTATGATGAGGAGCGAGAAAATCTAAAAACTCAAAAGCCTGATTTTCCTGAGAATATCCCACTTGAAACACGAAAAGCATTTGCTCAAGAGTATGCTGAAAACTTTGACCTAAGCTGAGATGTTCTAACTTGGTTTGACCAACTCAAAGAAATCTGAAAAAAATACGGATTTGCAGGTAATAATGCTGAATTCAAACAGTGAGGATTCATCTGAAAAGTGTGAGACCTCGCAATGTTCCTCAGAATTCAGCTCTGCTGAGCAAAACAAACTCCAGATCTCTTCTCTGTGATGAAGGTGATGGGGAGAGAAAGAGTAGTTTCAAGACTCACTGATATCTAATAAGCTAAAAAAAGAGAAAAAATCGGAATTTTATCTCTTATGCATTATGAAAATGAATGAAAAGTTTATCGCTCCAAGTAGAGAAAAACTCACAAAAAACATCCGAATGGCAGTTTGATACTTTGTGCTTTCATTAGTTATCAACGGTGTAATCTATTATTATTTTTATACGATCCATGTTGTACTCTGGATTGTAAGTATCGTGTTATTTTGTATGATCCCTTATAGTATTCGAGAGCTTTTTCGTCCAGAAGAAAAGAGAGGATTATTATTGACCACTCGTGGACTGACCTATAAGCAAACAGTCCTTGGGCGCTCGGTATGAGAAGTCAAGCGAGAGGATATAGATGAGTTTATTATTGGAAAATCCGACTGATCTAAAGCAGTTTTCCTCATTTTCAAAGATCCAGAGCCATATATCAAAGCCTTAAAAAACTGACAGCTGAAGAAGGATATGATCAAGACATTACGCGAGACTGGAGTGCCTCTATCAACTGATGAGCTTGATATAACAACTGAAGACTTGCATACTTGGCTAAATTCTTATCTCAGACAATATGGTAAAAAAACTAAAGAATAAAAAAGAAAAAGCCTGATTTATCCAGGCTTTTTTATATTTTGAAAATGAGGATCTATACTACTATTGTTCTGCGGTATTCTGAAACTCAAGATTCTCTTTAACCTTTTTAGTAATTTCAGGATTTAATGCATAACCAGACATAAGTTCTCCATTCTCAAAGATAAACGGTCTAGAGCTCTCTCCAGAATAGTCTACATCATATTTTCCCATGAGATAGCTATTGAGTTCAGATCTATTCCTAAACTTGATCGCTTGATACGGCTGATCAAAAGCTAACTTTTCAATAAACAATAACTGAGAATCACTTGTTGGAACTAGGACTCCAATATGTCCGATAAAGAGATTTGAACTCTCTGGGTCTATAGTATCGTGGAAAAATACTGAGATTAAACTTGCTTTAGTATTGATAAATTCGACACCTTTTTTTACCCAGTTTTCTTTTGCTTTTTCAATATTTTCAGATTGAGTAGCAGTTGCAGTTGTTGGGATTCTTGCAAAGAAATTCTCGAAGATTTTTACTTCCTCATCTGTAAGAATCGGTCTAGCCTTGAGAGATAGAGTATCAAATGAAAGGTTCTCCAAATTTATGTTATCAACTGGATTCTTGATTCTTATAAAGTTTTTTAGAAGGGAGTATGAGGTAATTCTACAGTTATATCAAAGAAAGTCAGGATTATTTTTCTCTTGCACAGTAGGAATAGAAGAACTATCATATTCAAAAATCGCATCTTTGTTATGCGTAAATCAAGAGCTTAGACCTTGATTGTGAATGCTCGTATTAAACAGATCAACAGCCCCAAAAAAATCTTCAATTGTTTTTTCATCAATATCAGCAGCACTCAGTGCCTGCTTGACTTCTTGTTTTGATACCTCATCAGTAATATTTGAATAGGTGATTCAAGAAAGCTGATGATAACCAGTATTTCATGATTCTATTGTCTGAGTCCCACTAAGTGAGTTATTTGTCTCGGGTGTTTGAGTAGCACATCAAGTTAGAAGTACTCAAAGTGAGCAGAGGAGTGCTAATTTTTTCATAGTGATAAGATAGTTTTGATAAAAGAGATAGGTAGTCAATTAGTAGTTCTATGAGAACTCCTATCAGAGAGGAAATGATTACCTTTTCAGTACTAATTTTGTAAATTTTTGAAGCTCTTTTGCAAGTCAATATTCAAAAACAAATGCATTCCAAGCACCATCTTCACTCAGAACACCATGTGGAATATCCTCTGGAATTTCTCAATTATTACTTGCTTCAACATCTCTAAACCAAGCTTTACTTTCGTAGTATTTTAGCAGTTTTTTGATCTGTGGTCTTAGAGCTTTTCGCTTCTCAAAGGAAGTATTTACTTCTTCTAGCATCTGATTCATTTCATTAAGAATGGTTTCCATTTCTTGAATTTTCTGGAGTTGTTTCATATTCATTTTGTATTAAAAAAAGAAGATAAAAAGTCAGATTCCTCTTTTTTTATCTGCGAATAATTTTATTTCAGACTGATATAAATTCTAAATTTGTTATTTGCAAAGTCATATTCTTCAAGATCAAAGGAATATTTCCTTGGTAAATCTGTTAGGCTCCAAATCTTTTCTCGAGCATTGGTGACATCTTGTGCAGTATTGTACTCAAATTCAAAAATCTTGAAATTCTCCTCATCTACAATAAGTGAATCAAAATCTGTTACTGTACTTTTAGTTTCAAATCATAAATATACATCATATGCTCAGCTTTGAAAGTCTTTTTCATAATTAGTATATACAGCGTAAACCAATGGAGAAACTAGATTTTCTCAAAAGGCTGACTTAAGATCTCTTTTCATAAATTCTCATCGAAGAGCTTCTAAGTCCTTATAAGACTGATGATTTTCATTTGTTGTCCTCGTATAGAGTCCAGAAATAATTTTTTTCATGTTATACAACAAAAGATCTAAATAATTTTTTTTAATTTCAGAATATCATTTCCCAAGATAATATCAAGGTTTTCTGTAATTTTCTCAATATCCCAATTCCACCACTGAATTTCCTGTAGACTATTGATCGTTTCTTGATCAAATCTATAACGAATTACCTTTCCAGGATTTCATCAAACAATGGAATATGGCTCAACATCCTTGGTTACAGTTGCATTTGCTCAGATAATTGCTCAGTTTCAGATTTTAATACCAGGCAAAATCGTAGCATTGTAGCCTATCCAGACATCATTTCAAATTATAGTGTCTCATTTATTTACTCATTGAATTAATTCTAAAGTCTTTTCCCAGTCTCAGTTTTGAGATTTTTGGAGTGACTCCATTCGCTCACCACCGAAAATTCCAAAAGGATAAGTAGATATTCCATCGATCTTATGATTTGCTGCATTCATAATAAACTTTACCCCAGTTGCAATTGCACAAAATTTACCAATAATAAGCTTGTTCTCTATTATTGGGCTACGATACAAAACATTTTTCTCAAAGTTTTCAACTCCCTCTGGATCATAGCAATAAGTGTAGTCTCCAACAACAATATTTGGATCCTGAATGAAGTTCTTTAAAAAACCGAGTCCCTTGTAGGCTGGAATTGGAAATTTCTCATTTGGGTTTGGTCAAGTCATAATATTTATAGAAAGAAGGTAAAAAGTCAGATTTTTTATCTTTTTGTATCAATATTTTTCAGATATTTTCTGATTCTTGCTCTAATATTCTTGTAAGGAGAACTTGTGTCAAGCTGAACGAGTCTTCAAAAAGTCCATCTTGTATATCGAGCCTTCTCATAAAGTTCCTCATTTGTATGGTTTTCAAGCATCTTTATAATTGATATATTATTTTCTCGAAGCAATACTTTCAAAGTAGAAAAATCAAGGTGGTCATAGTCTTTATAAAATTTTTGAGCGAGCTTCCCTAGTTCATTCCACTTAAATCAGATTTCTGGTAGCTGGAGTTCCTCTGGAGTTTCAAAGTTCCTCTCCCATTTCAAAACGAGTTCTCATCGTCAAATAAGATAAGAAATCAGATTGTTGACTGATGCTTTTGTATCTTTTATTTGTCATTCAAGTTGCTTACGATTAGCGAGCTCAGCTGGAAATGTTTCTAAAACTTTCCGTAAAGCCGTGAAGTGCTTTTTGACCTCTGAGATAAGCTCATCTTTATTCTTAGGTATCATCAATTAGTTATTTCTTAAACTGAACTAAATATTCTTTTGTTTCAGCAGAAATTCTCCTGCTTTCTCTGGCTTTTTGAATAGTTTTATTTTGTACAAATGGTTCTAGAATTTTGCTCTCAATCAGTGGAATTGTTGCCTCATATTGTTTTGCGAGAGCTGTAGCAAAGTATCGAGCTTGCATCATCTGAATATAGTATTCCTCACTTTTAATTTTTGCGACGAGTTCGAGCATTTCAACCTTGAATTCTTGATCTAAAAAGTTTGAGAGGAGGAGTCCTATAGCATAACGCACGGTATAGCAATGAGAGCTTTTGAGCCAGATTTTGATGTGTTGGTAGGTCTCTTGTGGATATATTTTAAAGATCTTTGGAGAGAAGATATCACAAACCTCCCAATTATCAATAAAGGGAAGAAATTGCTCAAGTTGAGAAATTGCAATTCAAAAGTCTTTTTCCTGTTCAATGAAAATTCAGTGCAAAAGATTTTCTTCCAGATACTGATGAGGAAGTTGAGATAAAAAATCTGATCTTTCATCAGAATTTTTGAGTTCTTGAGCTAGTTTCCTCAAGACTGGAATCTTTGTTCATAAAATGTTTTTTGGCTCAACAGTGGGAATGAGTCTTGCATTGAATTTTGCATTTTTCTCATCTCTAAGCTCCAGTAAGCGTTGGATAATATTCATTGTAAGTAAATAGATATAAACCTAGCAATCCTGTCCGTCAAAGACTTTTCTTATCTCTTCAAGTGAAATATTCCCTTCTCTCAAAAGCTTAATCTCTCAGTCTTCATAAAGGATAATCGTTGACGGTGTGCCGGTTAGGGTACTAGTATCCGAAATCTCCATATCAATTTCCTCCCTAATCTGTGGATTGAGTTTGTCTAAGCTGATTATTGAAGGTTCTCAAGAGATATTTGCACTCGTTGTCAGTACAATTCCCCCAGCTCATCTGATAATATCAAGTGCAGTCTGGTTTTTTGGAATTCTCACTCAGATGGTGGCTAGTCACTGATCAAACTTTTTTGTAAAATCTAGTTTCGCTCTAAAGATTACTGTAAGCTCTCAAGGCCAAAATTTCTCTAAAACAGGTGCAATTTTCTCTAGAAAATCTGGTTTTTCATCAATAATTTCTGTAAGCCTAGAACGATCGTCAATCAATGCAATAATCTTTTTGCTATGATCTCTCTTTTTGATTTGATAGAGCTTTTCTACTGCGATTTCATCAGGAAGTGCTCAAATTCCATAAACGGTATCAGTTGGAAATACTACAACTCCTCAGTTTTTCAAAAAATTAACCACCATTGCTATCTCTTCTCTTTTGATATCCTGCATAAAGTCTGCAATCTTAAAAAAATAAAATCAGATTTTTTATTCTTTTTTCTCAAAAGATAAACTAACTACCGTGATTATAATTACATAGAGCATTGAAAGTCAAACAATAAGCCAAATTGAGGTGTTGGTTTTTGCGAGATGTGAAATTGCAATTGCGAAGAGGATCCCGAGTATGCTATAGATTATTGAGCGAGGCATTATTTTTTTTGTAAGTTCTCTTTTCTCCTTTTGGGTCAATGTTTTTTTAATCATTTTAAATTAAATAAAGAATAAAACTACTCTAAGTCTAACCTATTTTGCTCTCAAATCAAGAGGAGTTATTTTTTGCCTAAAAAAGGGAAAAACCTGATTTTACTTCAGGTTTCTCCTATTTTAGATTCTAATTTCTAACTAAAGAATTTTCTATAGATCAATATTCCTCAGCAAATGATAATGCCAAGATTAACAAGAATGAAGAATATTTTTGCAAAAGTTTTCATTTTGCAAGTAGAAAGGTGGATAAAAACTTTAGGCTAGTGTCTAGATTGTTTCACTTTGTTATCGCGAGAGGAAACCGTGGCGATGTCTGCTCCGAAGTTACTTCGTAATCCAGATGATATAATTACTCAGCTTGACTATAACTAATCTTCTTGACTATAACTAATCTTCTTGAGTTTCTCCTTAAACTCTGCTGATGGCGTGAAAATCACCTTAGGTTCAATTTTTGAAGTGTTAAATTTTTTCTTGTCTTCTACTCCCTCGCTAGAAAGACTCAAACGGAAAGACCCTAAATCTCAAAGTTTAACACTTTTTCCCTCGGCTAATTGCCTTGGTAGTTCTGTGATAAGATTTTCAATCACATTGATGATGTCTCAAATCGTAAGCGAAGACCTCTCTTCTACGAGCTTTGCGATTTCCTTTTGTGAAACCTTTCCAGTATTCACAGGATTAGCATACCATTTTTTCTTGGTTGGATCTAAAGGATTCGCTCTTTGTACAAGTTTGAATTTCATACTGCAGTGGGAAAAGAGTAAAAAGCAGACAATCTGTCAGCACTATCACTGTAGCATTTTCTCCTCTAAAGTCAAATAAAAAAGATATACGGGAAGAAATATATTTCTATCAGTATAGAAGTAAAATTATATACGGGAAGATATTTATTTGTATATGGGAGAAAATAACTTGATTTTCTAGAGTAGCATAGTATCATATCTACTGCCATAAAAATAATTAGAGGTTCATTAACAATAATACAAATTAAAAAAGATTTTATATGAAACATATCTATGATGAAAAAATTACTAATAGGTGTAGCTATTACCTGCATTATTATCATTGGCGGGTGGCTTCTTACTACTTCAAACTTTTTTATCTCTAAAAGCCCAAATAATTACCCATTTTTTGAAGGTAAAATAATAAATCAAGATACTGAGGAAGAAATATCAAATCAAGATATATGAGAAGTCCAAAACTCAATCCCCACAGTTCATCTTATAACAAAAGATAAAGATATAGGACTTGAGTTAATGCCTGAAGATCAACCTTTAGGAAATGATGCTTCTTGAGGACGAATTTCAACTTATGGTTTCGGTCTTGAGCAATTACATTATACAGGTGGGTATGTTTATCTGTTGCGATCAACATTTTCTGAGGACGGTGAAAAGTTTGATATTTGGAGATTCCCAGTAGATAAGGAG
Source organism: uncultured bacterium (assembly GCA_963552955.1). Classification (GTDB taxonomy): domain Bacteria; phylum Patescibacteriota; class Gracilibacteria; order Absconditabacterales; family Absconditicoccaceae; genus HOT-345. The sequence continues at coordinate 21,308 of CAUVLQ010000001.1, read as the reverse complement.
ACATTTCAACGAAAGGCTTTAGAGGATGATGTTAGTATCTTTGATAAAAATTATTTTTATCAAATCATAACCTATCGCCAAGATGGTGAAATATACGCCGAACTCAGAAGAATAAAAAGATAGCCCCTTTAACTAACTAAATCAAAAAAGACCTGAATGAAGTTTCAGGCTTTTTCTTTTTAAAGTTATAATTTCGCTTACTTTTCATCTAAGAAAAGTCCTACAATCACTGCTAAGGGAACTGAGAGAATAATTCCCCAGAATCCCATAATCGTAGCTCAGAATAATGCTGATACGATCAGGAGAGCTGAGTTTACTCCAAGTTGTTTTTCCATCAAAAGTGGCGTGATCACATTATTTTGTACCCATTGGATAGCAAAGAAGACCGCCCCGGCGATAATCATTCCCCAGAAACCATGATAAATCAAAGCGAGTACTACTAATGGGATAATTGAAAAGATAGGTCCAATATATGGGATAATATCCATTAATCCAGTAATGAGGGAAATCGAGAGCATATTAGGGATCTCAAGTCCGCATCGCTTCATGATCCAAAGTGCTGCATACATCGCGATAATTACAAACACAGAAAGCAGAATCCTTGCTTTAAGCCAAAGTGAAAGTTTTTCGTATACATAGTCAATTTTTGCTTGAACTTTCTGCTTTTGCAGGTCTTTTTTCCCTTTTAAGAAGAGACCAATCAGATATTTTTTCTCAATTGAGAAGAAGACTGCTAGGGTAAAAACAATCGTAAGATTAGTCATAACGCCTAAAAATCCTCAGACTACAGAGAATATACTTGATGAGAACTGTCTTAAGTATTTTGTAGAATTATCAAGAAGTGTATTTAGAGAGCTGAGAATAGAAGATTGGAAATCGCTATTAGCCCAGTTAAAGCTTGCCCAATTTTCAATAAGATATTGTTTTACCGCTGATGGAAGCCAAGTAATAGTATTTATAGCATCAGGTCGAGTATTACTAAGGACAAAAGTCTGAAGTTCTTTAGCTGTCCCAGATATTCGAGTGATCAAAAGTGAAATCTGCGTAATCAAAAATGGAATTACTAGAAAGATTCCAGAAAACACAAATAAAAGAATCAAAAAATAACTGATCCCAATAGCTAAACCTCTATTTTTAACTCTCTTTTGCAAAGATACAATCAATCCTTCACTAGAAATTGAGATAATCAGTGCAGCAACCAGCAAATAAATGATATCAAGAGACTGATAAAAAAGATAACCAACGAGCACGAAGCTAGCACCAATAAGCCAAAATTTTACCATACTTTTGGTTGGCATACTACCTGGAAAATTCTCCTGAGAAGACTCATTACTTAAGTTTTTCTCTGGAATTTTATTAGGAAATTTCTCGTTTGCTACTTGTTCTTTCTCTTTTTGAAACTCAAGGCTACCTAGGAGCTCTTGTTCTGAGATTTTTTTCATTGGCTATGCAAAAAGGAACTAAATACTGATTGAAATTCGGTTGAAAGATAAGTTTTTATCTGACTTTTATCTTTTTTTTCTAAGAGACTGATCAGCGGATCTAGCTTTGATTTCTGAAACATTACAAAACACTTTGAGTAGTTAGTATTTCAAGGTTGCTGTTTGATGAAATCCTCATAAGAAGCGATCAATATCCTTTTGATCTGATGTCTAATGACAGCTCTTTTTGAGAGTGCTAATGGAACGTGAAAAGAAATCTGATGATAATCGCGGTTTGGATACTGAGCACAATAAAAAATCAAAAAAATCCCACGCACAAACGATTGTCTCTTCCTCGTCAAAAACCTGACTTCTTTCCCCTCTAATCTTTCTTTCTTCTTGAGCACAACAACAAAATATTGCAAATAAAGCACACCCCATCTTATCAATTCTCATCTTAAAGTCAACTCTATTAAAGCGAGGAGTAAACGATAAAATGAGCTCTTTTAACTCATATTTTGATACAAAAGTTCAATTTCTGCATATTGCTTTTCCCGATCAAAAAACTTTTCAGGGAGGTTTGCATATTCAGATTTTTTCAGTTTTTGGACAGCAGAGAGTAGGCTCGCTTTGTCTCAAGGTCTCATCATAATCGTTTTCCCGCCAGTAACTTCTGGAAGCGAGCTGATAGCAGTTGTGATAAGCGGTGTCCCAAGCGCTAGCGTTTCGGTATGCACAGATCAGAAGCCTTCAGACAGCGAAGGAGCGATCACTCCATCAACTTGGGAAACAAGAGCTCTCAATTCTGATTTTGGTAGTCCATTGTATATTTTAACGCGTTTTGCAGCTTCAGGAGGGATCTTTTCTAAAAGAGAAAAAAGTCTGGTTTTTATCTCTGTATCTCTTTGTGCTGGAATAAAATTGAAGATCAGCTGGAGATCTTCTGATTGTGTTAGAAGTTCAGGAACCGCTTCTAAAAGGGTATCGATCCCTTTGGAAATTCCCGTATGTCAAAAATAGAGGAGTGAAAAATAAGTTCAAAGCTGACATTTTTCTCTGATAGTATTTTTTTCATCAGTTGAGACTTTTGATTTGTCCCAAAAATTATGATCAACTCCATTATAAATCAGTCTAAGCTTTTCATCAGCAATTCAGTAGGCAATCCTTAGACTATTGAGTGTATACAATGAAACACAGTGATATATTGAGTATGGAAGCTGGAAAATAAGCCACTCAAAAACCTGATAGATTCGAGCAGATCGCCATGGTTTGTACTGTTTCCAGAGCTGTCCAAAGATCTCATGTACAGTGATCAAAACCTTTTTCTTAAACAAAATCCCAAGAAGAGAAGCAGGAATCGCTCCTCAATAGGTACTGGTATGGATGAAGTCAATTTTCTCTCTTTTTAGGAGTTTCCTTCCTGTCCAAAAACCACTTCGAATAAACGATTTTCTTCATTTTCCAGTCCTGATAATTTTGAGATTATTCTCCTTTTCAAGTTTTTTGAGTTTTGGATCATAGAGTGAAGTCAAGACAATAACCTGATATCCCTTTTCTACACTGCGAGAGATGATCTGCTCAAAGACAGTCTCTACTCCTCAAGCATGCGGAAGATAATAATCTAAGAGATAAAGTATCGTCTTTGACATCCAAATAAAAAAATAAATTAAATTAGTTAAGAAGCTCGATTTCTCTGAGCTCTGCTGAGAGCTTATCGATTTTAATATGGAGATAGCTATCTAAATCCAACTGATCAATCCATTTTGGCCATTCAATAACTATAGTCTCAAATTCAGAAATCTGATTTAATATCCCTTTTTCAATCAGTTCTTCAAAGCTCTTAAGTCTATACATGTCTATATGGAGGAGTTTATCAGCATAAGTATTGAGATATGCATAGGTTGGGCTTTGAACGAGGTTAGGATCTATACCTAGACCTTCTGCAAATCCCTTAATAAGCGTCGTTTTCCCAGCTCAGAGCTCTCATTCAAGCAAGAGTATGCTATGATGTTGCGCAAGAGTTTTCCCATATTGATGCATCTGTTCTGGATTCTCAATTTTCATTTACAGGCTTCAAAAGATAAAAAACCAGATTTTTATTGTATTTTACTATAGCTTTTAGATGCTAACTTGCAAGTTATTTTCTCAAGATCCTCGATACTCGCTGGGTGCGATCTGATGGAGCACTCCAGAGAACGTTTCATCATCAATCGGATAAAAAATTCCTTTTTTGACACGGGACATTTTTAGTTCTGGTTGAGAGATAGTTATTCAGGTCAGATTTTTTGTGATTTTTACTCCAGCTAGCAGAGGAATATAGGTAGGAACAGTCCTTTTTTTGAGTTCATAATCCCAAATATAATCATAACCTGCATCTTTTGCCCTCATACCTCGATCCTGATCAAAGAGGAGATTACCGAGTGAATAAAATATAGGTTTACCTTGATAAATTTCAAATTTTCACGGAATATGAGAGTGATTCCCAACAATAATATCTGCTCCAGCATCTACTAAGGCATGAGCTAGCTTGATTTGTGCCTGATTTGGATTTTGATGATATTCGGCTCCTCGATGAATTGAAAGGATTTTTACATCACAGCCCTGATCTTGCATTTCCTTTAGATCTCAGGTCATCACCGCAAGATTATTTGAATTCCAAGATAGTCGCTCTCCACCATAGATATTTGTATTCCCATCATAAGAGTATGCCTGAAGGCACAGCTTTATTCAGTTTTTTTCTATAGTGTATCGTTGTTGAGCGTCTCCAGTACTATTCCCAGCACCAAAAAATCAGATCCCATGCTGATCTAGGGTGGCTCTTGTCGTGCGAACTCATTCTCCGCCAGCATTACTCGTATGGTTATTTGCCAAAGACAATAAAAGCTGATTGCCTCCTTGAAGATCTAAAAGTGTTTTGATACTTCCTGTATTTGCACGAAACAGAAAGGTATTTTCAACTTTTTCATTTGCTTTTTTTGAAAATTGGCTTTCTAGGTTTGCAAATAAAGTACACTCTCCTGAAAGATAACATGGAAACTGATGAAAGGGATTGTAATTATCGCCAGTGAAGATGCGATCATAGCCTTCTTTTTTAGCCCAAAAATCAATGCCTCTAGCAAGCATAATATCTCATCAAAAAATGAATTCGACACTAGGATCAGGTTTTTTTTCTGATGAGATACTAGAGATGATCTGGTCTATGAATTCTTTTGGAGAATGCGAAAAAAAACTCAGTAAAACTGATCCTCAAATCAGAAAAAATGAACTAAGTAGCAAGAGAATTATCCTTTTTTTCATCAAAAATCTTGAAGTAAATATCTCTACAAATACCCAAACCATAGATAAAAGCAAGTCAAAATACAAAAACTCTGATTTTTTCTTTTTTTATTTCTTATGATAAAAATCAAAAAAACTGCTGGAAAAAAGAGAGAAAAAGAATATAAAAAACCTGAATTTTAATTTTTTTGTAAAATTACAATGTGAAGATGGCATAGTATTGCAGCGAGAAAGGCATCATGAGATGCTGCAAAATCTAGAATTTATAGCATTATTGGAAAAAAGATTCAGATGGCGGCTAAAAACTGAGCTGATCCAAAAATGAATCCTTCTTTGGAAATGATTCTAGAAAAGGCAAGATATAACGGGCTTCCAAAGGATGTTATTGAAAGGGCAATTCTCAAAGGATCTGGACAACTTGAAGGAGAGGAAATGAAGGAAGTATTCTATGAAGGATACGGACCAAATGGTTCAGCCTTCTTGATCAAGACTGTAACTTCAAATACCAATAGAACATCTCAAGCAGTTAGGACAGCACTTCAAAAGGCTGGAGGTTCTATGGCAGAAATTGGAGCTGTGGCTTGGCAGTTTAAAGAGCAGGGACTAATCCTAATAGATGGAAAGTCTGAGATGGTAGAGGACAAAGGAAGACAATTGGAAAAGATTACTCCTTTTGATCCTGAAGAGTTGGAAATGCAGGTTATGGAGCTTCCTATTGAAGATGAAAGTATAGAGGAAACTTCAGCTGAGGTGTATACTTCAAAGGCTGATTTCATAACTGTGAGAAAAGCTATAGCAGAACTTGGTTATCATATTGCAGAAGCAGATATCCATTTCTTCGCTGAAAATCAGATTAGTTTGACCGGGGAGGATGTTGAGATATTTGAACGCATTCTCGAAGCCTTAAATGATGATGAAGATGTTGATCAGGTATATCACAATGTAAGCTTGTAAAACAATAAAAATAAAAAATCTGACTTCAAAAGTCAGGTTTTTTTGATATTTTCTTCTGATAGTTTCTCGTTGTTACTAAATCTCTTGATTTACTCAATGTGATAGCTCCATCTTTTATCTCTCTGTAAGTATGGAAACAGGGATTCAACGTCGTCTCTAGTGACCTGCTGATATTTCTCCAAGATATCATCAAGCGTCTTAATCTCTCCATAGGTTAAATACTGGTGTTCGAGGAAATCTGCCATCTCATCTGAACTTTCAATTCCCATTTGAACCCCTCCAATGAGATAGTTTTTCGCATTTTCCAGTTCCTCATCACTAAATCCTTCTTTAATGAAATGGTCAATCTCTTCATGGATTTTATCTACTCCAAACTCGAACTTTTTCTTATCTAATCCAGTACGAATCCAAAAATATCAGAATTCCTTTACACAAGCGTGTCAGGCTCTAATAGAGTAGCAGAGACCTAGTTTTTCTCTAATATTTTGAAAAAGTCTTGAAGACATATTCCCTCAAAGAATAGTACAAAGCACACTTGCAGCCTCTCTCTTTTCTTCTAGCCCATTTAAACCTGGCATTGAGATGATGAGATGATTTTGTTCAGTTCATTTTTTGAAAAAATCAGATTTTTCTAATGGTAGATTTCGTGAAAATTCAGGTTTCTCTCTTTCTTTTTTCTCTGGCAGAGGAGAAAAGAGTTGAGAAATCATAGACTCAAGCTGTTCCTGATCAAGAATTTTTCCAGCGATGGTGATAATCAGGTTATCCTTTGTATATAATGCTTTCTTATAGTCGAAAAGGGTTTGTGCATTAAAGTTGTTGATTGTTTCCTCGTACCCAATAATTGGTCTTCCATAATTCCCTTTTCAAAAGAAAAAATGTCTCCACATATCATCACGAAGGCGAGCTGGCTCATCTTGATATCTTTTTAACTCCTGAATCACTACCCCTTTTTCCCTTTCAAGTTCAGCGTGTGGAAACTGTGCATCTATCAACATATCAGCAAGGAGTTCTACTCATTGTGTTGCAAAATGAGGAGCAGACTTGATATAATAAGCAGTCCTATGTTGCCCAGTTCGTGCATTAAATTCAGCTCCAATCTTGTCCATTGCTGTGGCAACAGCTTTTGGAGTTGTCCATTTCTTTCCTCATTTAAAAAACATGTGTTCCAAAAAATGAGAAATTCCAGCTTCTTCTGCTGTTTCATAGATAGCACCTGCTTTTACTCAGATTTGAATGGTGATTGAATTGCTCTCCTGCATAGGAGCAAAGATGCAGGTAATCCCGCTTAGTGTTTTTATTTCATACTTCATTTGTACTAGAAAAAAGGAATAAAAAACTGACACAAAGGTCAGATTTTTTTCTTATTTAAAGAGTTTAATTCTTTACTCTTCTTTATTTACAAAGTTCCATGCATCCTGAATTCCCTCAAGGATAGATTTCTTAGCTTCCCATCAAAGAATTTGCTTTGCTTTTGATGCATTTGCTACGGAGATAGCTACATCTCAATCTCTTCTATCAACGATTTCATAGTTAATCTCATCACCTATGATCTGCTGAGTCATCATGATCATTTCAAGTACAGAAGTTCCAGCTCCTGTTCCAATATTAAAGACCTCAAAAAAGCTGACTTCATCTTCTGAATTTTGCTTCTTCTCAAGTAACCATTCAAAACTTCTCAAATGAGCCTCAGCTAAGTCCTCAATATGAATATAATCTCTAATACAAGTTCCATCAGGGGTTTGATAATCGTTTCCAAATACGCTAATTTTTTCAATCTCTTTTTTTGCAACTCTTAGGAGATAAGGAAGCAAATTGGTTGGAATTCCCTTCGGATTTTCTCCTAATTTTCAACTATGATGTGCTCAAATTGGATTAAAATATCTGAGAGAAACAGCAGAAAATCATTTATGAGCTACCATGTCTTTGAGTAAAAACTCCGTTACAAGCTTCGTTGTCCCGTAGGGGTTTATTGCGCTGAGACGGTCTGTTTCAGTAAAAGGTGGAATATTTCTATCAATATCGTATACCGTCGCACTAGAAGAAAAAATCAGATTTTTTACCTTGTGCGTATTCATAACCTCAAGGAGATTCAAGGTTCAGTTAATATTATTCTCATAGTATAAAAAAGGATCATGGCAACTCTCAGAAACGGCTTTCTTTGCTGCGAAGTGAATTACCCCAATGAATTCATGTTCTTCAAAAAGCTTCTCAAGGAACTCACTATCTCTCACGTCTCCCTCAAGAAAAGGTAAGTCATAACCTAAGATTTCCTTGATACCATCTAGAACAGTAGTTTTGTGTGCATTTGAGAGATTGTCGATCAAAATCGGCTCATATCCAGCCTGCGCAAAAAGTACTGCGGTATGCGAACCGATATACCCAAGACCTCAGGTAATCAGTATTTTTTTTGATTCCATTTTATACAAAAAAGAATAAAAATTTGCAATTTTTCTCCTTACTATACAGATAAAACATATCAAAGTCAAGAAGATATTTCGCCCTTTTGAATTCACTTCTTTTTATTATAGAAAAAACAAGACAAAAACTGATTTCCCGTCTTATTTTTCCTTTGATTGAGGAACTTTCCGTTCTCACTCTTTTAAGTCTCCTAAAATATAGTCTCCAATACGGATTCTTTTTAGATCTATAACTTCATAACCAAGTGCCTTAAAAATTCTTCTAATATGTCTTTTCTTTCCCTCATTCAAGACAATATTCAGCTTTCAACTCTCGGCTTGTTGTAGAGAAAGTGTCCTTAAAAATTCTCCTCCTTCCCAAATCCCAGCTAAAACTTTCTTTTTTAGCTCTCGATTAAATGGACGATTAAGAGTAATAAGGTATTCTTTTGTAATTTTAGAGCTCGGATGTTCAAATTCATGCACAGTTCATGGATTCTTTACTAGCAAAATTAGTCCGCGACTTTCTTTATCAAGTCTCCCGATATAGTAGTAGTTCTTGAATGCTTCTGGCAATAAGCTATAAAAAATCTGATTATGAGGATCTGCTTTTGAACAGGTATATCCCTTAGGTTTGTTGAAAAGGATAAAATCTGGTTTCTTATTTTCTGTATTAGATGCATCCGATAAAATATATTCTTTAATCCTAAGATCTGGAATTTCAAGGAGGTCTTTCTCAAGCAGTTCAGCTTTGTAGTTATTTACTTTTTCTTTATTAATAAAAATTTTCCCATTATCGATGAGCAGCGTTATTTTTCTCCTTGGGAGTTGATGTTTTGTCTGTAGGTATGCTCTGAGTAGCATATTTTTTTGAGGAATAAAAAAAGAACACCCTTTATAGATATTCTCTTTTATACTTGCTTGCTTTCAGATTACAAGCGTTTTATAGTACTAAACTATTTAGTAGCTTTAACAGCACCTTGAATAGTAGTAGCATCAACATCAGCGTGCTTAAGAGCAGCTTGTTGAGCAGCTTGAACAGCAGCAGCATCAACACCAGCATTCTTAAGAGCTTCGTGTTGAGCAGCTAGAGCGGCATTAGCAGCTTCCATAGCAGCTTGAGCATCTTCTCCAGTGTAGATAGCTACTCCAGAGTTTGCTTCAACTACTTCAGATGGCTGTTGTACAACAGTATTAGTTGCTTCAGCATCTCCGCTAGTAACGTCAATCACTACTTCTTCAAGAGCTCCAGTTGTAATTTCAGCATTTGCTCCTGAGTCAAGGATAATTTCTGGAGCTTCAGTCTTTCCACATCCAGCCAAAACAGCAACAGCAGTTAGAGCTACAGCAGAAGCCAACATTTTCTTTGTCATTTTTTCTAATTCATAATAATATAAAAATATGAATGCTCCTTATATACGAAAATGCTTCCTTATTGCAAGTTTTTTTTTATTTTTTTTCCTCTTGCAAGAAAAAAACAAATAACTATCCTTGAAAACAATACTAAGAAATCAGATTTTTTATTTTTTCTCCAAATTCTATTATGAATATAGATCAGATTTCTATTGATCCATCTTGGAAGCAGGTACTTCTCTCCGAGTTTCAAAAGCCTTACTTTGCTGGTATAAAGGACTTCCTCCTCAAAGAATTTCAAGCATGATATACCGTATTCCCAGCTGGAAAAGATATCTTTAGAGCTTTTAATGAGACTCCTTTTGACGAGGTAAAGGTGGTGATCTTGGGACAAGATCCCTATCATGGAGTAGGAGAAGCACATGGATTAAGTTTTTCTGTACCTGAAGGAGTAAAAATTCCTCCTTCTCTGAGAAATATCTATAAAGAGTTGAAAACTGACTTAGGAATTGAGCCTGCTTCTAGTGGTAATCTTGAAAAACGAGCACATCAAGGCGTGTTCCTTCTTAATGCAGGTTTAACAGTGAGAAAAGATACTCCAAATTCTCACAAAGATGCAGGTTGGCATCAATTTACTGATGCAGTTATCAAGATTCTTTCAGATCAAAAGGATGGCCTAGTTTTTATTCTTTGGGGAGCTTTTGCTCAAAAAAAAGCTGAACTCATAGATACAGATAAACATTTCATTCTAAGCTCACCTCATCCTTCGCCATTTTCGGCCGATAGAGGATTCTTTGGTTCTAAACCTTTTAGTAAGTGTAATGAGATCTTAGATAGTATCTGAAAAAAACAGATTGATCGAGATCTTAGCCATTAGAACGATGTTAAAAAAAATTAAAATCTGATTTTTTTCTTTATTCTTCTTCAACTATAGTATGTTCAATTTTGGAATCCTTGGTATGAATGCCAGAAATCTCCAATATATCAAAAAACAAAACCCTAGAAAGGCAGTCCGTCTCGCTGATAATAAACTCCAGACCAAGAAATTTCTCGGAGAGAGAGGAATTCCTTTTGCTGAGACCTATGCCGTGATCAGATCTCGTAAACAGCTCGTAAACTTTGATTTTTCTACTTTGCCTGCTAAGAATTTTGTCCTTAAGCCAAACCATGGGAGTAAGGGAAGGGGAGTTTGTATCCTCAAAAAGCTATGAAAGGGACCACTTCCAGAGGAGAAAAAAACGTTTTTTTGAAGATGCTTTTCTTTTTCAAAAAAGAAAGAAAATGCTGAAGAAGTTCAGCTTTTTGGACTCCAGTGAGCTACCATATCTGAGGAGGAACTCAAAAGAAGAGTCATTGATACTCTAGATGGGAAATACTCTATGACGCTTACTGATGAGGCAATTTTAGAGGAGAAACTTGTCCCTTGAGAGGGATTTAAAGAGTTTTGTGAGTTTTGACTTGCTGATCTGAGGATTATTGTATTCAAACTCGTTCCTGTCGCTGCAATGATCAGGATTCCTACGCTCAAGTCTGGTGGAAAAGCGAATCTAAATGCCTGAGGAATCGGTTGCTGAATAGATATTTGAAGTGGAAAAATTACTTCAATGCTCTATAAAAATAGGATTTATACAACAAAATTCCCAGATGAATATGCTCATTTTCAGGGCAAGAAAATCCCTTTCCGAAATGATATTTTGCTCTATTCCTCAAAAGTGCAGTACTTTGTAAATCTTGGATATCTAGCACTTGATCGAGTGATTACAAATACTGGACCAAAACTTCTGGAAATTAATGCTAGAGCTGGGTTAGAAGTGCAAAAGATTGCAGATATCAGACTTAAAAGTGTGTTACAAAAACTCTGAGATTTGAGAATTCAAGATCCAGAAAAGTGAGTTGATATCGCAAAAACCTTGTTCTCAAGAGAGGCTTCTCAAGAACTTAAGATGAGTAAAATCCTCTATCTTTCTCAGTCAGCGAAACTCAAATTGTATGCAGAAGGGCAGGAGGAAACCCATTCAATCCTTTTGGAAGTAGATTTAGATAGTAAAAAAAATCTGATTTCTCCTGACTTATATGAGAGAATAAGTGATTTTTGAGCAAAACAGATTTTTATTGATGCCCCAGATACTGATGTGTTAATTAAAAATCTTAAATACGAACTATGAACCTGAGAAAATAGAGTAGTGATCTGACAAAAAACTGCTTCAAAATTTCTTATCAAGCCTCTAAAAAAACAGGAGCTTTCTGTAAATATTCTCAATCCAAAAAAGATTATCGCAATGGAGACTGCACAATTGCACCTTATTGATGATAAAGTTGAAAAACTCTCTAAAAGACTCAACCTAACTGCAAGGCTGAGGCCAGTGAATTATTTTGGAGAGCTAGACCGCTTTATCTCAGAAAAGTGAAATTATAATCCGGTTTTTGATTATAAATTTCCATCTTTGCAGTTGCAGGAGAAATGGGCTTCAGAATTGTATGCTTTCCGTGATCAGCTAAACAAGAGCTATTTGAAAAGTCCATTTTTGCAGCTCTTTAAGGAGAAGCTTGAGGAGCTCGACCATAGGACAAAACTCCTAAAGGCTTATACTAATCAGGATTTTTCTCTCATTGAAAAAGAAAATATAGCATTGTTTTCACCTTTTGATCCAGAACTTCTCAAAATGAGCAAGGAAAAGCTTTTTGCTGCTTGAGGAAAAAATAAAGAAAACTGATCTCCACTATCTTCCCAGCAAGTTCGTGAGTATATTGAAAAATACCTGACTGAAAGAGGAATTTTCTGAGTAGAAATCCTTGAGAGTTCTACAACTTTCTCGAGAATGTCAATTAGTATCTGAAAAACTGCCAAGATCAATATTTCTAAAAATATTCGCTTTACTGAAAATGAGCTTAAGCTCATTCTTGCTCATGAAGTAGATATTCATCTGACAAGATATTTGAATGGATTAAAATCTGGACGAAATATTTTTAAGTCTTGAACTGCTTATTATCTCAAAGACGAGGAGTGACTTGCTGTATGGAATGCTCGTCAGCTTGTTGACGATGAGGAGGAAAGCTTGGCTCTCTATAGAAAGTATTATTTGCTTGCTGAGGCAAGATCGCTTTCTTTCGCAAAGATGACCGAATTAATGTATCTTCTAAATCCTAATAGAACATTAGAATGAGCGTTTAAGAGTATTTTGAGAGTAAAAAAAGGTCAAATTCTGACTGAGACTCCTACTAATACCTGTATTTGGATGAAGGATAAGGTGTATTTAGATGGATTTATGAAAATCAGTAAGGCTAATCTATCTGAGTTAGAACTACAAAAACTCAAAAAAGGAAAGATAAAGCTGGAAGATCAGAATTTTATCGTGTAAGATTACAAAATAAATTAGAATATTTGACTTATTGTAAAAATGATATATAATATCTATTAGAAAAAATAAATTAAATTTTAATTCTGATTCTAATAGATAATGAAAAATAGGCTTTCGGTAAGTAAAAATCCTGAGGAATCTTATTATAGCAGGTACTCCCAAGTTATTGCTGATATTAGGGAGAGTCTTTTTTCTGCGATTTGATACGAGATTAAAGACGATGCAATTTTCCATAAGGCGTATTTTTCTTCAGAAGTGCCTATTACTCCTGAGTTTTTGGAAGATAAATATGCTCAAGCTGATCAGAAAATTGCAGAGTTAGAAAACCTTAGTCGAGAGATTAACCAGGAAAGTAAGCTCAATAATGCGCAGAAAGAGCTTTTGATTCAGAATCTTCAAAAGGCTATTTGGACGTTTCAATACCACCAAAATGCGATGTATTTAGAGGCCGAGAAAGCTTGATATCCGCTATCTAAGGAGGATAGGGAAAAATATAATCAGAAAAAACTGCAGATGGAGGAAAAGATTTACGGGAAATCTATTCTAGAATTGCCAGAAAGAATGCAGAAGGTTTGAGAGAAGCTGGTATCTGTTTCAGATGAGAAAAAATTTCAGCAGCTAACTCCAGAAGATCAAATTTTTTGGAGGGAAAATATTCTCTCATACTTTCAGGAGAACAATCTAAAAAGTAAAAAGACTGAACACAAAGAGCAGAAAGAACAGTCGGCTTTTATTGATGAGAAGCATATCTTCTCTCTTGTTGAGATTGCTCTGCAACTTCAAGGAATTTCAAAAGAGGAACTTGTGAAGATTCAGCTTTCTGATACGGTTTCAGATGTAGAGGAGAGAGAGGGTACCTATTTTGTTCCTAATGCTTGGAATGAAGAAAAAATTGATGCTTATTTTTCGAGTATTAACATGCCAGAGAAATTCAAAGTTATTAAGCAAATTAAGGGAACAAATAGTGTTTGAATTATTAGTAATGCAAGGAGAAAAATAAAGTTATGAGCGCCAAATAAGGACGGGAAATATGACTTGAAGAACAGCGTTCTCCCTGTGATTTTTGATCATGAGATTGCAACTCATGTAAATACTTGAATTGCAAACCTTGCTAATTTGAATCTCAAAGATTCCGATAGAATGGATCTTGAGGAAGGAATTGCTAAGCTTAATGAGACCTTAGCAAAAGGGGAAAGTTTAGATGATCTATATGAGGCTGGAATTTGAGATATTTGCCAATTTTTCTGAGAAACTTTAGATGATAACCATCTAAAAAGGGCAGTTCAGATTTATTATACCTTATCTAGTACAAGTGGAAGTGTTGAAGATAGAGTGAGGAGAATTAGGAACTGAGTCGCTATTGGAGAAAAGTGAAGTAGAAGAAAGGATCTAACCTATGGAAACTCAAAGGAGATCATCAAAGAACTAGAAGAGCTTTCTCATACTCCAGAGGGAAGAGAAAAGATCAAAAAATATATTAGAGCTTTTTATGCAACAAAGCTTGGATATGATGCAATTAAAAATATTGATGAGATGCTTGAGTGAATAGGAAAGCTCTCTGATCTCGCTCCTAACTATCCAGTATTTGCGGGAAAAATTCTTTATTGGAAGCTCTTTAAAGGAAAGGTAGATAGAAATCTGATGGAGGCAACGGATATCCGTTCGATGATTGAGTCTGAGGAGATTAGTTATGCTCAAAGAAAATTACTGATGCAAGCATTCCATATTATTAAGGAAAATATGGAGATTAAAGATTAAAAATAGTATAATTAAAAAAAGAGAATCAAATCAGATTCTCTTTTTTGTTTTTACCATCTTTTCCAACTTGGACAAGACTGCTGAATATTGATATGTGCAAATCCATTGAATTTGATCGCTTCCATGATTGTCTCCTTCATAAGTTTAATATCTTTGTCTGGAACGCTTCTTACAAACTTACAGCCTGCAACTTCTGCTAGATTAACTGGATGCATTGGAGCGATCTCATTTCCCTCAGGAGTTGATTTTGTCTTTGCTCAGATTGGAGTTGTACAAGAAGCTTGACCAGTAGTAAGTGCATAATTTTGATTGTCACAAGTAATATGGACAAACGGAATATTTCTTCTACATGCATGAATCAAATGCCCAACTCAGATTCCATAACTATCTCCGTCTCCAGAAACTGAGATCACAGTTAGTTCAGGATTAGCCATTTTTACTCCAGTAGCAAAGGGAATCCCTCTTCCATGTAAGGTTTCAGAACCATATCCTTCCATATATTGACTCATTTTACTATTACATCAGATCCCAGTCACCACAACGAGCTGGTGAAGCGGAATTTTTAGCTCAGCAATTGCTTGTTTGAGTGCGATATGAATCAAAAAGTCTCCACATCCTGGACACCACTGTATTTTATTAGTATTATGTCTCATTAGAATTTTGTTATCAAAAATAAAGAAGTATTAGTCTTGAACTGCTTGAATTTCCTCCTCAAAGAGTGGATATAATGTGACTTTCCTCTGATGTGAGATTTTTGAGTTCCAGTCTCCATAGAGCTCACATTCTTTACGAACCAAATCTTCAAGCATTCCACTATGATTCATCTCAACAAAGATCAAATTCTGAATTCATTCTCTGTTTTTCTCCAGAAATACTTTTAATCTTGGATCAAAAGGATGGAGTGATTTCACGATAATGAGACCGTATTCAGACTTATTTTTGATCCATTGCTCTAATACATAGCGGTTGATCCCCATTGTGATAAAGAACTTTTTAGCTTCAGGATTGATGACTTCATATCCATAAAAGTTTTCATTGAATTCATTTTGGATAAAAGTCTGTATTTTCCTTGCTCTTTTCTCCATCATTTTCCCCTTGGTTGTAGGTTCCTCATTAGTAAAACCGTACTCATCGTGTTCATATGAGCTTGCAATAAAGGTTGTTCCCTGTCTTCCAGGGTAGCTATATGGAGAGATTCAATCTTCTGTGATTTCAAATCTTTTGAAGGTATCTTCAGGGCTTTCATCAGCGATCTTCCCTCTTACAACAGGTTCAGAAATCAGATTTTTCTTTTCGATAGTAAGATAAGACTCAGAGAGCTGTTTATCACTTAGTAAAATTACTGGATGCTGATAAATATCAGAATAGTTTAGAGCTTTCCCGGCAAAATTATATGCTTCTTCAAAAGTTGAGGGATAGAGTACGATTGGCTTCGTATCTCAAAAGCTCGCATTCAAAGCATAATTGATATCTGCTTGTCCTGTAAAAGTTGGCGTTCCCGTACTTGGACCGTCTCTTTGAGAAAGGACATATACTCACCCAATTTCAGCTTGATTTGAAAATGCAATAGCTTCCGTCATTAAAGCAAATCCACCTCAGCTTGTTCCACACATAGATCTTTTCCCAGCAAATTTTGCTCCGAGCATAGCCATACCTACTGCGATTTCATCTTCAGCTTGGAGAAAGGTTACCTTTTTATTTTTTACTACTTCATCAATAATTGAAGAAGCTGGCGTCATTGGATATGCAGCATAAAATTCCAAATCTGAATCCATCGCCCCTTTTGCAATGCATTCATTTCAGTACATAAAAATCTTTTTTTCTCAGATCACTTTACTACAGTCAATCTGCGGGAAGTCAGTATTTTCTTGTCTTTTTATATATTCGTACCCAGCCTCTAGATCAGCATAATTCTGATCCATAATTTCTTGAGAGAATGATTTTAGAGAGAATTGTCTCTTTAGAATTGCTTTCCCCTCATCAATGGAAAGATTCAAGAGTTTTAGAGCTGCTCAGAGCGTAAAGGTGTTTCTATATTTGCAGTTCTCATCCTTGATCATAAAGGTGTGTCTCAGGTCATAGATCGGCTCATTCTTACTGATAGAATACTGATCATATGCTAAGAAAAAATCAATCTCCTTTCTGATAAAGATCTGATTTTCATCAGAAACATAGAGAAAAAAACAATTGTTGTCTCATTTGATGATTGATGCGTATTCCTTATCTCCAAGTACGGTATATCCCTTTTCACTCAAAATCTCAGCGAGAAAAAGTCCCGCAGTATTTACTCCAGATCCAGCAGGACCTGAAAATCAGATACTTACTTTCATATTAGTTTTGTTATTTAATCATATAAACTCTCCAAGTATACAAAAAACTCTCTGATTTGCAAAAAGAACAAAAATCAGATTTCTTTTTCTCCTTGACGAAATGAAAAAACGTGGTATTACACTTCTCTTGAAAAAAATGCCAAAATGAGTACATACTGTAGGTAAACTTTTATCAGAAAACGATTACAAAAAATATGAGGAAACTATTTGGTTTTTTGCTGTTATTGATTTTTTCTCTAGCATGGGGATTCGCTTATACACCATTTTCTGAGCAGGAACACGCACAGATCGATCAGCGACTTAATCAACCTTTATCCAAAAAAGAAAAGAAAGAAAAATCAGATTTTTTTTCTCGTTTGGCTCAAAAGTCACTTGCCATCCGCAAAGCCTTCCTTCCAAATTTAAAAACTAAACTGTACTGACCAGCTTTGAGGGCTGAGGATCTTGCCTCAATTGAGGATAGAGTGCGTACTTACCAAAACTTCACTACTGGAAGAAGAGAAGAAATGCTTGAAGAGTTACTCAAAACTCAGCAAATTTCTGAGGAGATCTCAAGGTCTTTGCAGATTGAGAGTTTTGAGAGTTTTGAGGGGTATGCAAAGACGATACTGCCTACGCCAGTATTCTGGTTGCCGATAGACCAGGTAGATATTAACCTTTTGCTTGGGTGACCGGGAACCACTGGACTGAAGCTCAACTCGAATAATCTCATTCAAGAATCTGCAGTAGTATTGCCTCCATGAACTGTTGTGAGTTTGATGAAGAAAGTGGATAATTGAATATTTACAACATACCAGATCCGTACGAGAGAATTTGATGCTGGAAGATGAGCAAAATATGGATACTTTTTAGATTCAAGATTTATCCAAAAAGTAGATCAGAAACCTGCTGAGAAAATTCAGCTTTTACCCTCACTTGAACAAGTGAAAAAGAATCTCCTTGCTGCCTCTGGTACCGTATATGTTTGGGGAGGATCATGGTGGCAGGGGATACCAGAGATTGAAAAATTCTTCCCCTCAGCTACTGGGCTTACAACTTTAGAAACTAAGAGGAAACTTTTTCAAGGAGTTGATTGCTCTGGACTGCTTTATCAGGCGACTAACTGATATACGCCAAGAAATACTCGTAGCCTTTTGAATTTTTGAAAACCAGTTCCTATCGCTGGTAAAACAATTGATCAAATAGTGAAAATTCTGAAACCTCTTGATCTCATAGTTTGGGATTGACACATCGTGATTGTTTTGGATGAGAAGAGGACGATTGAGAGTAGGTGAAGAGGGCAGCTTCCTGGAGGAGTAGAGATTGTGGATACCAAAAAGAGGCTTGAGGAGATTTTTAAGACGAGAAGCCCCGTCGATAATTATTATGACTCAAAATTAGCAAATCATAAGAAATTTGTAATAAGAAGATGGATCTAATCACTACCTATCGCTTCTAGTGCAATCCGTTGATAAAAAGAGAGAAAAGTCAGATTTTTCCTCTTTTTTGTTTTTCTTGATTTTCTCTTGAAAGCAAAAACTTGAATGCTATAGTTAGGGATGATTTATTTTATGATATGACTATAATGTTCAAGATCTCATATTCACCAAATCTCAAGTGAGAAGTTTATATTTCAGGAAGTAAAAATGCGGCACTTCCAATTCTTGCTGCGAACTATGTTGTAGATTCTCAAATTCAGCTTGAGAATATGCCAGATATTAGTGATATTCATAATATGAAGCGCCTTTATGAGGAGGCTTTTGCAGTATCAAAGGAATACTTTGATCTTACTGGTCAACTTGCAACCAAATTCAGAGCTTCAATTCTTTTGATTCCTGTCGGACTTAAAAAATTTGGAGAAGTCAGATTTGTTTGATCTGGTGGATGTAAGATTGGGAAAAGGCCACTTGATACCTTCGATGACGCACTTCAAAAGGCTGGTGTAAAAATTGAACAATGAGTATTCAAAACTTTCAAAGTTGTTGGGAAACCAAAGAAAAATATCATGCTTCAAGAGTTCTCTGTAACAGCAACTGAAGCATTGATTACCTATCTTGCATTTTTGGATGATGTAGATTATGATATTACAGTATATCAAGTTGCAACCGAGCCTCATGTGAAAAACCTTATTGATTTTCTCAATGCAGCAGGAGCAAAAATTACAATGGGAATAGATCATACGATCACTATTTCTCCAAGTAAGATTACTATTCAAAAGACTTCTTTTGAGATTATTAGCGATTATATAGAGGCAGGAACCTATTTTGCAATTGGTGCTGGAGCGGACAATTCTGAATTGACAATCAAAAATGTAAATGTGGATGATCTTAGTGCAATGTACAATATTGCAGATAAGATTGGAATTAACTTCAAAATCATAGACAAGCATACTATCACAGTAAATTCTTATAATAAGCCAAATTATAAAGCAATAAAGTTTGAAGTCAGAATTTTCCCAGGTTTCCCTAGTGATCTTCAGTCAATTTTTGGAGCATTAGCTACTCAGTTTAACGGAGTTACCAAGATCTTTGAAACGCTTTATGAAGGAAGATTCTGATATCTCAATGAACTTGAAAATCTCTGATGAAAAATAGAAATTCTTAATCCTCATCAGGCTTTGGTTATCTGACCAAGTAAACTGCACTGAGGATATGTTTCAAGTACTGATCTTAGATGAGGAGGAGCGATGGTTCTTGCGGGGATTATGGCTGAGGGAGAAACTTCTATCATGAATGAGGAAATTATTGCTAGAGGATATGCCGATATTGTGAATAAACTCAAAAAAATCTGAGTAAAAATTGAGCAAGTCATATAAGGAAGAGGAGAGAGAAACCTGAGAGAATCAGAGTTCTCTCTTTTTTATTTTCTCTTGACTTTTTATTCTATATTTGTATAGTATCCCTTGCTGTCTTACTTTGATGGAATGCTGATTCTTCCTGCTTCCAAATAGTAGAGTTTCCTCTGCTGTTTTGGGAGAGTTATTATTTTTGAAAAGTGTAGACTAGAAGTTAACTGAATACATAACTATTAAAACAAAGCGTTTTATGAGTACAATCAACAATGCTCGTAAGGGATTAAACAAAAAGAGTCTAGCAGACAAGCGTACTGCTGAAGAACGAGAAGCTGCAAAGCTTGCAGCTCAGAGTTTAAAAAAAGAAGGATTAACTTCTGTTTCAGAAGGAGAGACTTCAAAACCACATTCTCGAGAGGGTTCCCCTAGGAAGAAGGGAGCTAAACAAGCTCAAAAGAGTCCAAAAATGCCTCCTAGAAGGATTAAAACGGCTCATTCTGAGTTTAAGCTTGTTCCCTTCTCTACACTTAATGATGCTACGTCAGATCGGGTATCTATATTAGCTTATCATAGTAGTGCTAGAAAAAGTGGTAGAAAACTCGTTATAGCCTTAAAGGCTAAGCCAACCAATGCACTAAGTGTCAGACTAGAAAAGCTTCCGTTTGGTAGCTCGATGGATAACTTTGATTTTTCAGGTAGTTATGTCTATCTAAAGATCAAAGATAGTGACATAAAGATCTATCGTAAGGTTAGTGATGACGTTTTGTATGCGGAGTATCCATGTATTCCAGAGCAAATCCAAAAGACCTACGAAAAGATCCTTGGGGAGGTGAAATTTGTTTGATCTTTATTTTTGATTGAGGCACCCAATATTCTGGGTGTCTCTTTCTGTTATTCCTTTTTTTTGATGATTTGCGGGTATAAGTATATATTTTTTGTAGAATTTTCTTTTTTGAAATAGTACTTCATCCCTTGTATTTAGAAAATAAAAATCAGATTTCCTTATTTTTTTATAAAAAGTCAATATAAATCTCTTGATTTTTTTGACTTTTTACATATATTATATATAATATATTTTGAATATAGAAGTTATTTTATTCTTTATATAGAAGAAAATGAATGTAAATAATCTTGAAAATCGTTTTGATCAGCAGAAAGAGAACTCTTCTTTAAAAAATAAGGTTGTTCTTTCTGGGCTTAGTTTGTTGACTGCTTTGGGAGGAACTCCAGATGCCTATGGAAATGCTGTTCGTGATCAGCTTAAACAGAATTATAGAGAGGAGATTGGAACTGTGCTTTCTGATAAGAGTAAAGAGAAACAACAAGCTGCTGCTGACTATATGGAGGCATTATCTAAGCTTGGTGATCAGGTAGCTGAGCAAAGGGATTGAGACCCAGTGAAGCTCGAGGGAGCAGAGAAACAGGCTGTTGTAGATGAATTCAAGACAAGTTTTCATATCAATGGGGATTCTCTAAATATTAGCCAAGTCTCTGTAGATGATCCTAAGATTTTTGATCTTATTGCAAAAAAATATATTGGTGAATCTCAGAGAACTGCAAATGGAAAATATGCTTATGTTCAGGATTATTTTCTTGATGCAACTATGAATCCAAATAAGGATCAGAAATATGCAGATAAGCTCAAAACTGTAGATATGGATCTAACTCTCCAGAAGGTGATGAGAGAT